>JAIXQE010000104.1 GCA_027485815.1 Opitutaceae bacterium | reverse complement strand
CTCGCGCACGACGCGGGGCGGGAGGTCACGGTGACCGTGGAGGTGGACCGGGCCGGGGACGGAACCTGGCGCGAGCTGCGGCGCCTGCGCGTGCCGGCGACGGGGGCCGCGTGGTTCCCATTCGCGGAGGACGAGGCCGGGGCGTGGGTGCGCCTGCGCGCCGACCAGGATCTCGCGCGGGGCACGGCGTGGTTCGCCTACGCGGGCCGCGACGGGCGGGGGGCGGGGGCGGCGGCGGACGTCCGCTTCGCCGGCCTCGCGCGGGAGGGTGCGCCGGCCCCGCGGGGCGGGCTGCTGCACGCGCGCGGCGGCGGGCGCCGCACCCTGGCGGTCGCGACGGGCGACGCGTTCTACGAGTTGGGCGAGGATCTGGAACTGCGGCGTACCGACGAGCCGGGTGCGGCCGCATGGATGGCGCGCGAGGTGGCGATCCCCGCAGACGCGGTGCGCGAGGATGCCGCGTCCGTGATCTACACCGATGAGGCGGGCCGGCGTTTCCGGCTGCCCTTCGGGCGCGAGGGTCGCCGCGCCGCGGGCCCCCACGGTCCCGAGCGGGCCTGCCGCGAAGTTTGCACCGAGCGCGACCTGCTCAACGTCGGCGGCATCTTTTATGAGCTCCCGGCCGAGAATGCCGGCGGCATCGCGAAGGTCCGGCCGGTCGCCACCCACAATCTGCGCCTCCACGACTACGCCACCTGGCGCGGCCTGCTGCTGGTCACCGGCGTGGCGGCTGACGCCCCGGCGGGCAACGGCCGCCTGCTGCGCTCCGCGGACGGGAACGCGACCGTCTGGGCGGGCGTGGTCGACGACCTGTGGGCGTTGGGCAAGCCGGTGGGCGTGGGCGGTCCGTGGCGCGAGACCACGGTCGCCGCGGGGGAGCTTTCCGATCCGTACCTGATGACCGGATTTGACCGGAAGACCCTGTTCGTGACGCACCGCGGCGCGGGCTCTGGCCGCTACGAGGTCGAGGTGGACGTGGCGGGCACGGGCCTATGGGTTCCGTGGGCGACCGTGGAGGTTGCGGCCGGCGGGGAGGAGCGGCGGGTGTTTCCGGACGGGTTTCAGGCGTACTGGGTGCGGCTCCGCGCGCTGACCCCCGGCGTCGCCACCGCGCGGCTGGTTTACGAATGAGGCGCCCCCAGCTGGTCGGGCTTGCCCCGGGCGGCGCTGCCGGCCTGAGTGGGGGGCCCGGCCGAACCCGCCCTTGACACCCCTCGCGCGCTCCCGCACTTCTCAACCCCTTTTGTCTCTTCGTTTATGCAACCTACATTCCGCCCGCACCGCAAGAAGCGCGCCCGCAAGATTGGTTATCGTGCCCGTATGGCCACCAAGGGCGGCCGCAAGGTCATCAAGGCCCGCCGCCTGAAGGGCCGCAAGCGCCTGACGGTCGTCTGATTGCGGCTGTCCCCGCCGCCTGCGCTTGCGGGCGGTTGGACGTGTCGCGGCCGCGCCGGCTAATGCGATTCCGCCCCGAGCAGCACCTGCGCCGGCCCGGTGAGATCCGGGCGGTGCGCGAGCACGGACGGAGGTGCGACGGCCGGGCCTTCACGCTGTGGTGGAAGCCGGGCTCCGGGGCGCCGGCCGCCCGCGTGTGCGTCGTCGCGTCGCGGGCCGCCGTCGGCTCCGCGGTCGTCCGCAACCGGGCCAAGCGTCGGCTCCGCGAGGTGTTCCGGCGCCAGCAGGCGGCGGCCCCTGCCGGGTACGACCTGCTGCTGATCGCCCGCCGCGCCACGACCACGGTTCCGTGGGTCGAGCTCGAGCGCCAGTTTGCCGACGCCTGCCGCCGGATCGCCCCGGCCCCGGAGGGCTCGGCGTGAGCGCCCCCGGTCAACCCGGTCCCGGCGGCCGGCTGCTCCTCCTGCTGATCCGCCTGTACCAGCTGACCCTCTCCCGCCTGCTGCCGGTCGTCTCCCTCGGCACCTGCGCCTGCCGTTTCAGCCCCTCCTGCTCCTGTTACGCCGCGGAGGCCGTCCGTCTGCACGGCGCCCCGCGCGGCCTCCTTCTCGCCCTCCGCCGCCTCCTGCGCTGCACTCCCCTGCATCCGGGCGGCTTTGATCCCGTGCCGCTCCCGCGGACCCGCCCCGCGCCCGTCTGCCGGGCCGCCACCTCCTCCTAACCTCTCAATGGACAAGAAGAATTTCACGCTGGGCGCGCTGCTGCTGGTCGCCGCCTTCGCCATTCTGTTCCTCAGCCCGCGGCCCACCCCGCCCCCGCCGGCCCCGCCGCCCGCGGCGGCCCCCGCGAATCCCGGTGAGGCCACGCCGGCCGCCCCCGGCGCGACGCCCGCCGCGCCCGTCCCGCCCTCCCTCATCGCGAACGTCAGTCGCGACGCCGCCGAGGTCCGCCTGGTCACGCTCGAGAACGACCACATCGCCGCCCGCTTCACCACCGCCGGCGGCGCGGTCCGCGACGTCGCCTTCAAGCGTTACGCCGCCGTGCAGGGCAAGCCGGAGCCCTATGTCTTCAACCAGCTGCACGAGGACCCGCTCCTCGCGTTCACCGATTACCCGGGCCTCGGCCGCCAGACGACCTATGAGCTCGTGCGCTCCTCCGCCACCGAGGTGGTGTTCCGGCACGTGCTCGACGGCCGCCTGGAGGTCACCCGCACCTACCGCCTCCTCCGCGACGGCGAGAAGGGCGCCGACCCGTACCGCATCCACCACGAGACCACCTTCCGCAACCTCACCGGCGCCACTGCCCCCTTGGGCAAGGCGGCCCTCAGCGTGGGCACCGCGGGCCTGATCGACGCGGCGGACGTCGGCCAGTACCTCAACATCGTCAGCTCCGACGGCAACGACACCCAATTCATCGAGCGCGGCGAGCTGGAGGGCGGCGGCATCGGCTCCCTCGTCGGGTCCGGCCGGCCCGCGCTCCCGCTGCTCGAGCGGCCGGGGACCGTGGTCTGGGCCGGGGCGAAGAACCAGTTCTTCACCAGCGTCTACACCCCGGCGCAGCCCGGCGTCGGCGTGGTCGCGCGCCGCATCGAGCTCCCGCCCTTCCCTGGTTCGCTCGCGCCCACCGTCGGGCTGTCGGGCGCGGCGAAGTTCGACCTCCCCGTCCTCGCCGCCAACGCCTCCGCCAGCCTCTCCGGCCTGCTTTACGTCGGCCCCCAGGAGTACCGCCGCCTCGCGGGCTTCGCGGCCAACGAGGACCGCGTGCTCCCGTACTCCCAGTTCTTCTTCAATCGGATCTTCCTCAGCGGCTACGTCGCCCCGCTGCTCAACATCCTCCTGAACCTCACCCATGGCTGGGTCGGCAACTGGGGCGTCGCGGTCATCCTGATGACCCTGATCCTCAAGTTCGTCAGCCTGCCCTTCACCCTCGCCGCCTCCCGCTCGGCCAAGAAGATGGCCAAGCTGCAGCCGGAGATGCAGGCCATCCGCGACAAGTACAAGGACAACCCCCAGAAGCAGCAGCAGGCGACGATGGAGCTGTTCAAGGAGCGGAAGATCAACCCGATCGGCGGCTGCATCCCGATCCTGATCACGTTCCCGCTCTTCATCGGCTTCTTCGCGATGCTCCAGTGCACCGCCGAGCTCCGTCTCCAGCCGTTCCTCTGGGCCAAGGACCTCGCCGCGCCCGACACCGTGGGCCACCTCTTCGGGCTCACCTTCCTCCCCATCAACATCATGCCGATCCTGATGGGCGCCACGATGGTCGTGCAGATGCGCCTCACGCCGTCCCCGTCGGTCGACAACCTGCAGATGAAGATGATGAAGCTCATGCCGTACATCTTCACCCTGTTCTGCTACAACTTCTCCTGCGCCCTCGCCCTTTACTCCACGGTCAACGGCCTGTTCACGATCGTGCAGCAGGTCGTGGTCAACCGGATGAAGGATCCCGACGAGGCCCCTGCCGCCCCCGCGCCCGCCGCCGGCGGCCGGCCGGTGAAGAACGTCACCCCGGGCCGCCGCAAGTGATCCCGCGATGGCCGGGCACAACAAGTGGTCGAAGGTCAAGCGGCTGAAGGCCGTCACCGACTCCCGCCGGGGCAAGGTGTTCTCGCGCCTCTCCCGCGACATCACGCTCGCCGCCAAGGCGGGCGGCGGTGATCCGGACGGCAACGCGCGGCTGCGCACGCTGGTGCTGAAGGCCCGCGAGGCCAACATGCCGGCCGACAACGTCGACCGCGCGATCAAGAAGGGCACCGGGGAACTGCCCGGCGTGGTCTATGAGGAGATCACCTACGAGGGCTACGGGCCCGGCGGGGTGGCGTTCGTCGTGAAGGTCACCACCGACAACAAGCAGCGGGCGGCGCAGGACGTCCGCGCCTGCTTCGCGCGCTGGGGCGGCAACCTTGCCGCCAGCGGCGCGGTGGCGTTCCAGTTCCTGCACGCCGGCCAGTTCCTGATTCCCCGCGAGGCCGTCGCCGAGGAGGCGCTGCTCGAGCTGGCCCTCGAGGCCGGGGCCGACGATGTGCTCGTGAGCGAGCAGGGCTTCGAGGTGCGCTGCGGCATCCACGCCTTCGACCGCGTTTCCCACGCGCTCGAGGCCAAGGGCATCCGCCCCGCCAGCGCGGAGATCGCCCACATCCCCACCTCGACGGTGCCGGTCCGCGATGCGCAGCACGCCGAGGCGCTGGAGCGGCTGCACGACGACCTGGATGAGCTGGACGACGTCCAGCAGGTGTTCTCCAACGAGGACGCCGCCGACTGAGCCGGAGGCCCTTCTGCGCCAAGGCTACGGCGGGCGCAGTCTCGACCGCGGATTCAGCCGTTTGCGCCTTTTGTGGCCCCACTCCGGCGGTCAAGCGGCCCGGCCGGGGCCGGTGCGGGATTCGAGGAACCGGAGGCCGGCGAGCAGCGCGAGGACGCCCGCGGCGAGGAGCCAGGGCAGGATCGCCAAGTGTTTCGCCGCGAGGAGGCCGGCGGCCGCGGGCACGCCGGCGGCGCCGAGGTACGCCGCGCCGGTCTGACGCGCGACGAGCACCGGGGTGTCCTCCGGCCGGAAACGCGCGGGGATCTCGTGCATCAAGGTCGGGTACAGCGGCGCGAAGCCGAGACCCAGCGCGAGCAGACCCGCCGTGGACACCCATGGCGCGGGCGCGAGGGCGAAGGCCACCGCGCCGGCCAAGGCGAGCGTCACCGCGGCGGGCAGCGTCTGCCCCGGATCGCGTTCCTCGCCCAGCCAGCCCGCGAGCAGGCGCCCGCCGGTGATCGCCCCGTAGTACGCCGCGGTCGCGAAGGCCGCGTCGCCCGCGGACGCCCCGCGGCCGACCACGAGCACTGAGGCGGCCCACACGCCGGCGGAGAGCTCGAGGGCGGCGTAGAGGAAGAGGAGCGCGGGCGAGATCCAGCCGGCCGCCGAACGGACGTCGAGCGGGGGGCCGCCGCCGGCATGGCGCCGCCGCGCCTCCGGATCGTGTGCGGGCACGGCGGCCCAGAGCGGCCGCGCAAACCAGAGCGCGACGGCGAGGCTCAGTTGCAGGCCCCCGAGCACCACGTAAGCGAGCCGCCAGCCGGGCCCCGCCGCCAGCGCCCATCCCACCGCGAGGGGGCCCGCCGCGGCGCCCATGCCCCAGCAGGCGTGCAACCAGTTCATGTGCCGGACGGTGTAATGGCGCGCCACGTAGCCGTTGAGGCCCGCGTCGACCGCTCCCGCGCCGCATCCCAGGCAGATCCCCGCCGCGGCCAGCCCCGCCGCTCCCTGCGCTCCCGCCGCCACGAGCAGCGCGGCCCCGGTGAGGAAACAGCTGGCCGCCACCACCGGTCCCGTCCCCCAGCGCGCGAGGATCCGCCCGCTAAGGAAGCCGGATACCCCCGCGAGCAGGGTCACCGAGGTCGTCAGCACGCCGGCGACCCCGAGGGGCAGGCCGAGGTCGAGGTGCATCCGCGGCCAGGCCACGCCGAACGAGCCGTCGGGCAGGCCGAGGCTGAGGAACGCGAGCGTGATCAGCCCGAGCAGGGCCGTGGTGGGCGCGAGCGGGCGGGACATTTCAAGCTCGGCCGGGCGCGCCCCGCCGCGACGCGCCGGTCATTTCCCGACCCAGGCCAGGCGGTAGACCTTGCCGCCCGTGTCGTCGCTGAACAGCAGCGAGCCGTCGGGCGCCTCGATGCAATCGACGGGCCGGCCGAGGATCTCGCTGCCGCCACGGAGGAAGTTCACGACCTTGTGGTCGCCCCACGGACGGCCGTCCTCGAAGTGAATCCGCGAGAGGCAGTACCCGACCTTCTCGGTCGCGTTCCAGCCGCCCTTCTGGGCCACGAAGGCGTCGCCGCGCGCGCCGGGGATCCGCGTGCCGGAGTAAAAGGTGAGTGCGTTGGCCGACGAGTGCGCGGGCAGCAGCCAGGCCGGGACGCGCGCCTTTTGGGCGTACTCCATCAGCCGCGGCTCCGACAGGAATTCGAGGTTGGGCTGGTTCTTTCCCACCAGCCACGGGTGGCCGTAGAAGCCGCCCTCGACGTAGTGGTTCAGCTCCGCCGGCGGGTTGTGGTCGGTGATCGGCTGGCCGAACTTGCGGTCCCCCTCGAGCTTCGCGGCCATGTTGTCGATGTCGTGGTCGACGCCCCACAGCTCGCTGGTGCCCGGCCGCACGGCGAACTTCTCGGTGTTGCGCAGGCCGGTCGCGAAGAGCCGCTTGTCCGAGCCGTCGAGGGCGAACGACCAGATCTTCTTCCGCTCGGAGGCCTCGATGGGCTCGTTGGTCGCGTTGGTCTGGTCGCCCACGTGGGTGTAGATCCGGCCGCCGTGGATCAGCAGCGCCCGCCAGCTGTGACCGCCGCGCGCGCCGGTCGGGAGCCGGTCCGCCCCGATGACCTCGACGACTTCGTCGGCCGTGCCGTCACCGTTGGTGTCGCGCGCCTTCGAGATGGCGTTCAGCTGCGCGAACCAGAGCCAGCCGTCGTGCCACTGCACGCCCTGGAGGATGGTCGCGGGGTCGCGCCCGGCCACGAAGTCGGTGCGCTGCTCGTAGGTGCCGTCGCCGTCGCGGTCGCGGCAGGCGACGATGCGGCCCTCGCGCGGCACGCTCACGTAGAGGGTGCCGTCGGGCCCGAGGGCGAGGAAGCGGGCGATCTTGAGGTCCTCGACCGCGACCGTGAGGCGGTAGCCGTCGCGGACCCAGACGCCGGGCGGGACGCCCTTGGGGATCGGGGCGATCTTGGGGGCGGCGGCGGTCAGGGCCGCCGGGAGGGCGGCGAACAGCAGGGCGAGGAACCGGAGGAGCGGGGTGCGCATCAGGGGATAGGGGTGCGCGCGCAGCGTGCCCGCCCGTCCGGCGTTGCCCAACCAAAAACGCGCGCGCCTCAGCCGGACTCATGCAGTTGATCGGGTCGCCCCAAGGCGATCTGACGGCACCTTTCAGTCTGCGTCAGCCGCTCCACATACCCTCCGGGTATGCGTCGGGCTTCCTCGACCGAAATCTGCTCGCCATCTCGCCTCGCGGCTCAACCGCCAACTGCATGAGTCCGGCTCAGGGGTAACGCGTCGCCGGCCGGTAGATCTGGTGGAGCGTCGTGCCGTTGTCGCCGCCGTCCATGATGCCGCCCCCGGCGAGGTGGATGATGCCGTCGATGAACGCGGCGCCGGTCGCGCCGTGCACGGGCACGGGCATCGCGGGCAGGCTGATCCACCGGTCGGTGGCGGGATCGTAGACGTCGTGGTCGGCGAAGACCCCGGAGCCGGTGCGCATGCCCTCGCCGCCGAAGACGTGCAGGTAGCCGTGGGCGACGATCGAGTTCACGCCGCCGCGCATCTTCGGCAGCGGCGCGCGGCGGGACCAGGCGCCCGTCGCCACGTCGAACATCTCCACGATGTCGGTTGTCTCGCTCTCGAAGCCCGCGGCGAAGCGGCCGCCCGTGGCGTAGATGCGGCGGTCGATCGCGGCCACGCCGAGGTGGTTCCGCTGGGTGGGGAGGTTGGGCAGGGTTTCCCAGCGGTCGGCGGCGGGGTCGTACACCGCGAAATCATTTCCCCGCGGCGGCCGGCCCCCGGCCACGTAGATCTTCCCGTCCACCCCCGTCGCCGCGCCCCCGCCCCGTTGCGTGGGCATCGGGGTGCGGGTGGTCCAGGTTTCCGTCGCGGGATCGAAGGCGTACACGGTGTCGACGAAGGGCCCGTTGCCGCCGGTGCCGGTCTGCCCTCCGATCACGTAGATCCGGTTCCCCACCGCCGCGGCCACGGTGTGGTTGAGCGCCACCGGGAGCGGCGTCGTCAGCCGCCAGGTGTCGGTGCGGGAATCGTAGACCTGCACGGTGCGGACGCTGACGCGGGAGGCGGGGTAGCCCCCGAAGACGTAGATGCGGCCGCCGAGTTCGGCGACGGACATCTCGGAATTGGGCTCCAGCAGGTCGGCCTTCAGGCCCCAGGATCCGACGGGCAGCACCGCCGGTGGCGGCGGCACGGCGTAGAGTTCGAACAGGGCTTGGCCGGAGGTGCCGCCGACCCCGCTGACGACGGCGGTGTAGGCGCCGGCCTCGAGGTCCGCCAGCAGCACGGCGTCGCGGCTCTCCATCTCGAGGGGGAACGCGCCCACCCGCGCGGCCGCGGCCATCACCTGGCCGGGGTTGGCCGCCATCATCCAGTCGTCGTTGGTGGCGAGGGCCTGCTGGCCGCGGTAGAGCGTCACCGTGGGGTTG
>JAIXQE010000032.1 GCA_027485815.1 Opitutaceae bacterium | reverse complement strand
GCGCGGCCCGGGCCGCGGGGGGGGGGGGGGGGGGGGGGGGGGGGGGGGGGGGGGGGGTGTACTTGGGCGCGGCGGCGGCGAGGGCCGCGGCGGCCTCCCCGGAGATGGCGCGCGAGCGGCGCGGCGTCGAGGAGGCGGGCCGGTCGTCCGTTCGCGGGGCGAGGATCGGGGAGCCGGAGGCCGGGGGCGGCGTCTGGGCCGCGGCGTCGCCGGCGAGGCCGAGCCCGGCCAGGGCCGCGGCGAGGGAGAGGCGAAGGGCGCGTTCCATGCGGGCGTGCCGACACGGTGGCGCGGGACACGTTCCGCGGCAAGCCCGCGCTCGCCCGGTCACGATCCCGCCGGGCGGCGCCACTCCCGCCACCCCTCGCGGCCGGCGAATAGCGCAGGGGACTCCGCGGCCGGCACGGGCAGGGTGGCCTCGGGCACCAGTCGGGCCCCCAGCAGGCGTTCCGCCTCGCCCCGCTCCCAGCCGAAGGGTGGTCTATCCTCCTTGGGCCCCTCGTAAAACAGGCCCACCCAGCGCCCTCCGGGTTGCAACAGCGTGGCGATGCGCCGGGTGACCGCCGCCCAGCGCGCCGGGTCGAGGGCGCAGACGAAGGTCCGCTCGTAGACGAGCGAGAAACCCGCCTCGGGTAACGCGCAGGTGAAGAAGTCGGCGCAGAGGATCCGCACCGCCACCCCGGCCGGGACGCGCGCGCGGGCCCGGGCGACCGCCGTCGGGCTGAAGTCCACGGCGGTGACCGCATAACCCGCCGCGGCGAAGGCGACCAGCTCCTGCCCCGAGCCGCAGCCCGGGACGAGCACGGTGTCGCCGGCCTGGGCGGGGTGGCGGGCGAGGAAGCGGGTGAGCGCCGGGGGGACGCCCGGGAATTCCCAGGGGGTCTGGCCGGCGCGGTAACGCTCCTCCCAGAACGCGGGTTCGGCGAAGATCGGGGTCATCCGCGGGAGGAAACGCGCGGCCGGGCCGCGCTCAGCCGTAGCCCCACAGGGCGATGTCGAGCTGGCGTGCGCGGGCCAGCACGGCGGGGCGGTCGAGCAGCAACACCTGATCCGCGGCGAGGGCGGCGGCGCGGATGCCCGCGGCGGCCATCACCTCGAGGGTGCGTTCGCCGAAGCAGGGGACGTCGAACCGCCAGTCCTGCCGCGCCTTGACGGTCTTCACGAACAGGGCTCGCTCGGCCTGAAAGCTTCCGGCGCGGCGCAGCATCTCGTCGGTCCCCTCGTAGGCTTCCACCGCGAGCACGGTGCCTTCGCGCACCACGCAGCCCTGGCCGATGTCCAGCCGGGCGCACTCGCGGGCGATCTGGATGCCATGCTCGAGGTGGTCGGGGTCGATCGGGAATTTCCGGCCGGTCATGGTGCCCGGGGTGGCAAGCTGATCGTCGAGGAAGGCCCGCGCGTCGAGGAGGGTAACGCCCAGTTCCTCGATCTCCCGGGCGATGGCGCCGAAGATGGTCTCGGCGTTGCGGCGGCGGAGGGAGAGCAAAATGCGCGCGGCCTTGAAGTCGGGGTGGAGCCCGTGGAACAGGCGCCGCGGCGTGATTTGCCCGGCCATCAGCGCGGCGCCGACGCCGAAGGCGCGCAGCGCGTCCAGCATGTGCCCGAGCTGGCCGACCTTGAGCAGGACGCGTTCCGGCTCCGGCACGGCCGCGAGGAGTTCCGGCGGGGTTTCGCCCTCGAACGCGATGAGGCGCAGGGGAACTCCCGCGGCCCGGACCGCCCTGGCGACGAGTTGCGGATAGAGCCCCTGCCCCGCGATCAGCGCCAGCGGCCGGGTCGCGTCGAACGCGGACGGCAGGAAGCGGGAGGTCGCGGGCACGGCGGGGAACTCAGCCGACGACGAGGTTCAGGATCTTGCCCGGGACGTAGATCACGCGCCGCAGTTCCTTCCCCTCGAGGTGCGGGGCGACCTTGGCGTGTCCCCGGGCGAGGGCGACCGCCTCCTCCTGACCGGTGCCGACGGGCACCAGCTGTTCGCCGCGGTGCTTGCCGTTCACCTGGAAGACGAGCTTCACCTCGCTGGCGGTCAGCAGCGCCGGATCGTAGGCGGGCCACGGCGCGGCCATCACGCTGCCCGTGCCCCCGAGCCGCGCCCACAGCTCCTCGCCGAGGTGCGGCGCGAAGGGGGCCAGCAGCTGCAGGAACGCGCGCACGCTTCCGGTCCGCGCGGCCGGCGCCTTCTGCAGCGCGTTGGCGAAGATCATCATCTGCGAGATCGCGGTGTTGAACCGCAGCGCCTCGATGTCGTCGCCGACCTTGCGGATCGTCTCGTGCAGGAGGCGGGTCAGCGCCGGATCCTCGGCCGCGTCCGGCGACAGCTTGGCGGCCACGGCGCCGTCCGGCCCGAGGCACTCGCGCCAGACCTTCTGCAGGAAACGGTGCACGCCCTCGATGCCGCGCGGGTTCCACGGCTTCATCGCCTCGAGGGGCCCGAGGAACATCAGGTACAGGCGCAGCGTGTCGGTCCCGTGCGACTGGATGATCGTGTCCGGGTTGACCACATTGCCGCGGCTCTTGGACATCTTCTCGCCGTCCTCCCCGAGGATGATGCCTTGGTGGAACAGGCGGCGAAACGGCTCGGCCTCCGGGACGAGGCCGAGGTCGAAGAGCACCTTGTGCCAGAACCGGGCGTACAGCAGGTGCAGCACCGCGTGCTCGGCGCCGCCGACGTAAAGGTCGGGACTGCCCCAGTAATCGAGGGCCGCGCGCGAGGCGAAGGCCTCCGGATTGGCCGGGTCGAGGAACCGCAGGTAGTACCAGCAGGAGCCGGCCCACTGGGGCATCGTGTTCGTCTCCCGACGGGCGCGCACCCAGAGGCCTTCCGTGGGGCAAGGCTGGGCGGCGGGCAACGCCGCGCCGGTTTGCGGGTTGAACCAGATCTCGAGCCAGGCGGGGAGCTGCGCGAGGGGACTCTCGCCGTTGCCGCTGGGCAGGTAGGATTGCACGGGCGGCAGCTCGAGGGGCAGGGCGGCCGCGGGCAAGGGCAGCGCGCATTGCCGCACGCCGTCCTGCACGTAGGTGACCGGGGATTCCGGCAACGGACCGATGCCCGCGGCGCGGACGCGCGCGTAGTCGGCCTCGCTGACCCAGACGATCGGGAACGGCTCGCCCCAGTAACGCTGCCGGGAGAACAGCCAGTCGCGGAGCTTGTAGTTCACCGTGGCCTTCGCGACGCCGCGGGCGGCGAGCTCGGCCGTGATGCGGCGTTTGGCGTCCTCCCAAGGCAGGCCGTCGTAGCCGGGCGAGTTCACGAGGTGCCCCGCGCCGGTGTAGGGCAGCTTGGCTTCCCCGGATTCGGGCGCGATGACGGGGATCACCGGCAGGCCGTACTGGACCGCGAACTCGTGGTCGCGGTCGTCGTGCGCCGGCACCGCCATGATCGCCCCCGTGCCGTAGCCGAGCAGCACGTAATCGGCGATCCAGATGGGCACCTCGCGGCCGTTGATCGGGTTCACCGCGCAGGCGCCGGTGAAGACGCCGGACTTGCCCTTGGCGAGATCGGTCCGCTCGAGGTCGCTCTTGGCGGCGGCGGCGCGGCGGTAGGCCTCGACGGCGGCGCGCTGGGCCGGGACCGTGAGGGCGTCGACCAGCGGGTGCTCCGGCGCGAGCACCATATAGGTGCAACCGAAGAGCGTGTCGGGCCGCGTGGTGAAGACCTTCAGCGGCTCGGGCCGGCCGGGCAGGGCGAAGAGCAGTTCGGCGCCCTCGCTGCGGCCGATCCACGCCTCCTGCATCCGCTTGGTGGAGTCCGGCCAGTCGACGTCCTTGAGGTCCGCCAGCAGGCGCTCGGCGTAGGCGGTGATGCGCAGGACCCACTGGCGGAGGTTGCGGCGTTCCACCGGGAACCCGCCGACCTCGCTCTTGCCGTCCACGACCTCCTCGTTGGCGAGGACGGTGCGCAGCTCCGGGCACCACCAGACGGGACGTTCGTCGACGTAGGCCAGCCCGCGCTGGAAGAGCTGGAGGAAGATCCACTGCGTCCAGCGGAAGTAGCGCGGGTCCGTGGTGTCGATCTCGCGGTCCCAGTCATAGGAGAACCCGAGGGCTTTGATCTGGCGGCGGAAATTCGCGATGTTGGCCTGGGTGTTGGTGGCCGGGTGAGTGCCGGTTTTCACCGCGTGCTGCTCGGCGGGCAGGCCGAAGGCGTCCCAGCCGATGGGGTGCAGCACGTTGCGGCCCTTGGCGCGCTGGTAGCGGGCGAGGATGTCCGTCGCGGTGTAGCCCTCGGGGTGGCCGATGTGCAGCCCGGCGCCGGAGGGGTAGGGGAACATGTCCAGCACGTAGTACTTCGGCTTCCCCGGGGTCAGTTCCGCGCGGAACGACCGGTTCGCCTCCCAATAGGCCTGCCAGTGGGGCTCGATCTCGCGGAAGTGGTACTCGGTGCAGGAGGTGGCCATCGTCGAAAACGGGCGATGCTGGTTCCTTTCCCGCTCCGGTCAACCTCCGCGCTCCGCGCCCGCCGGCGGCCAGCGCGCCGTTGACGCGCGCCGCCGGAGGCGGTTGCGTGCGCGGCGATGCGTTTTCCCCGGCCCCAGCCCCGCCTTGTTGCGTCCGCCCTCCTCCTCCTCCTCCTGGCCGCGTCCGGCCTGAGCGCCGCCGAGCCGGCCCCCGGCTCCCGCGGCGCCAGCCTCTACCTGGCCCACTGCGCGATGTGCCACGGCGTCGCCGGCCAAGGCTTCCCCGGGGTCTACCCGCCGCTCGCCCAGTCCGACTGGCTCCTCGCCAAGCGGGATGCCGCGATCGCCGCGGTGACCGCCGGGCTCAACGAGGAGATCACGGTCAACGGCGTGACCTACCGCGGCCAGATGCCCCCGCAGATGCTCGACGATGCCGAGGTGGCGGAGGTCCTCACCTTCGTGTTGAACTCGTGGGGCAACCCGGGCGGGGAGGTGCGGACGGAGGACGTCACGCGCGTGCGCGCGACCACCCGGTTCAAGACCTTCGAGGACCTCCGGAAGGCGGCGGACTACCGGCCGCTGCCGGCCGCGCCCGCCGGGTTCGAGCTGAAGGAACTGGTGCGCCTCCCGGACTTCGGTGTTCGTCTGGCGAGTGACGGCAAGGGTGGTCCGCTCTTCGTGCTGGGCCAGGCCGGCGGGGTCTGGCGGGTGGAGCCCGATACAGGCAACCTGCGCCAGATCCTCTGGCCGCGGGACTTCGAAGGACTCCGGCCGGAGCCCTTCCAGACGCTCGGGCTGGTGCTCGACGGGGAGGGTCGCCTCTGGATTTCCGTCAATCAGCGAGTGGCCACCAAGCCGTACGAGACGAACGAGGTTGCCATCTTCCGCACCACGGCGTTCAGCCCGGAGGGCGATCCGATCAAGCCGCGGGCCTGGTTCCGCACGTCGTACCCCTGGGGCAACAACTGGTTCAACCACGGCATCTCGGACCTCCGCTTTGGTCCGGACGGCATGTTGTATGTGAGCAGCGGCTCCCGGACCGACGCCGGCGAGGAGGGCAAGTTCGAGCAGTTCGCCAAGATCGGGGAGACGCCCATCACGGCCGTGATGTGGCGGTTGGACCCGAAGGCGGCCGAACCGCGCATCGAGATCATCGCCCGCGGCATCCGCAACGCCTACAGCTTCAACTGGGACGGCGCCGGCAACCTCTTCACCGTCTCCAACGGGCCCGACGCGCACGCCCCCGAGGAAATGGACCACATCATTCCGCCGGGCCCGGGCGAGGAACCGCGCCACCACGGGTTCCCGTACCAGTTCGGAGACAAGCCCGCCAGCCACGCGTGGTACCCGCACACGCCCGCCCCGCCCCCGGGACTCAAGTTCGTCCTGCCCGTGCTTAACCTCGGACCCGCGGGGATCATGGCCGGGCAACCGACCAGCACCTTCAATGCGCACAGCTCACCCACCGGCCTGGTCTGGCTGGGCGCCGGCTGGCCCGCCTCGGTCCGGGACACGTTCCTGGTCGGACGCCTGGGCAGCTTCGTGATGGGTCCCGGGCCCGACGAGGAGCACGGGTTCGACGTGTTGCAGCTGCGGATGGAGCGCCGCGCCGACGGCTCGTGGGCCGCGCGCACCACCACCTTCCTCGCGCCGCTGGGCCGCCCCATCGACCTGCTGCCGGCCCGGCCGGGGCTGCTCTACATCCTCGAGTACACCCGTCCCACCGACCTCAAGGGTCGTGCCGGGTGGCTGCCGGGCCGCGTGCTCGAGCTCCGCGCCACCGGCCAGCGCTGAGGTTCGAGGCCCGCGGCTTGCGCCCGAGGGGCGGGACCGTCCAGCCTCGCCCGATGCGGTCTCCCTCCGAGCTCGTTGTCGGCTTCGACGCCGACGACACCCTCTGGCACAACGAGAACATCTTCGAGCACACCCACGAGCGTTACCGGGACCTGCTCGCGCGCTACCACGACGCCGCCACCGTCGACCGCACCCTCTTCGCGACGGAGATGCGGAACCTCGAGCTCTACGGCTACGGGGTGAAGGGCTTCACGCTCTCCGCGATCGAGACCGCCATCCAGCTCACCGAGGGGCGCATTTCCGCGGAGGAGATCCGGCGCCTGATCGAGCTCGGGCGGGAGATGCTCGCCCATCCGGTCGAGTTGCTGGAAGGGGTCGAGGAGACCCTCTCGCACCTCGCTGATCGGCACCGGCTCCTGCTCATCACCAAGGGCGACCTCCGCGACCAGGAGCGCAAGCTGGCGAAGTCGGGCCTGGCGGGCCGTTTCCGGGCGGTGGAGATCCTCTCCGAAAAGGATGAGTCCGCCTACGCGGCCGTGCTCCGGCGGCACGGCGTCGATCCGTCCCGCTTCCTGATGGTGGGCAACTCGCTCAAGTCGGACATTTTGCCCGTGCTCGCCCTCGGAGGGGCGGGCGCGCACGTGCCCTACCGGATCACGTGGGCGGCGGAGCGGGCCGACGCCCCCCGGGCGCAGGGCCGCTTCTACGCGCTCGAGTCCATCCGCGCCGTCACCGGGGTGGTGGCGGCGCTCGGGGCGGAACGGGCCTGAGCCGGGAGCCGGCCGGCCACCGTCAGGCGGGCACGGCCTTGCGGCGGTCGGGGAGGGCGCGGCTGGCGACCTCGGCGCGCAGGCGGGCGATGCAGGCGTCGGTGGCGAGCACCCCCTCGTCGCCGCGGGCGCGGGAGCGGACGGAGACTCCGCCGGCCTCGGCCTCCTTCTGGCCGAGCACCAGCGCGTACGGGACCTTGTCGATCTCCGCGCGGCGGATCTTCGCGCCCAGCTTGTCGCTGTGCTCGTCCAGCGTCGCGCGCAGCCCCTCGGCCCGCAGGCGGGCGAGCAGCGCGCGGGCCGGCTCGATGGTCTTTTCGCTGATCGGGAGGATGCGCACCTGCTCCGGCGCCAGCCAGAGCGGGAAGTCGCCGGCGAAGTGCTCGATCAGCACCCCGCAGAAACGTTCCATCGAGCCGAAGGGGGCGCGGTGGATCATCACCGGGCGATGGGGCTGGTTGTCCGCGCCGATGTAGGACAGGTCGAAGCGGATCGGCAGGTTGTAGTCGACCTGCACCGTTCCGAGCTGCCACTCGCGGCCGATGACGTCGCGGACCACGAAGTCGATCTTCGGGCCGTAGAACGCCGCCTCGCCCGGTTCCTCCGTGAAGGGGACGCCGAGGGTGCGCGCGGCGGAGCGGCAGGCCTCCTCCGCCTTGTCCCAGTTCGCCGCCTCGCCGGTGTACTTGTTGGAATCCGGGTCGCGCAGGCCGACCCGCACGCGGTAGTCGGCCATCCCGAGCGTGCTGAGCACGATCTTCACGAGCGACAGGCAGCCGAGGACCTCCTGGGCGACCTGTTCCTCGGTGCAGAAGAGGTGGGCGTCGTCCTGGGTGAAGCCGCGGACGCGGGTCATCCCGTTGAGCTCGCCGCTCTGCTCCCAGCGGTAGACCGTGCCGAACTCGGCCAGGCGCACCGGCAGGTCCCGGTACGAGTGGGGCTGGGAGGCGAAGATCTTGATGTGGTGCGGGCAGTTCATCGGCTTCAGCATGAAGCCGTCGAGCAGCTCGGCGTCGGGGCGCACGCGATCGGCGGTGATGGTCTCGCGGCCGGTGCGCGCGTTGATCTGCTCGCGCAGCTGGGCGGAGACGGCCTCGAGGCGGGCGAACACCTCGCCACAGGGGCAGTTTTCGGCGACGACCCGGGCGAGCGCGTCGCTCTCCAGCACGGGGGCGAACTGCGCATCCTTGTAGTAGGGGAAGTGCCCGGAGGTCTTGTAGAGCTCCAGCTTGCCGATGTGCGGGGTGAAGACCTGCGCGTAGCCCTGCTTGCGCAGTTCCTCGCTGATGAAGGTCTGGAGCTCCTGGCGGATCACGGCCCCGTTGGGCGTCCAGAGGATTAGGCCCTGCCCGACCTCCTCGTCGATGTGGAACAGCTTGAGGTCGCGGCCCAGCTTGCGGTGATCGCGCAGCCGCGCCTGCTCGAGCTGGTGGAGGTGCTGGGCGAGCTCCTCCTTGGTGGCGAAGGCGGTGCCGTAGATGCGCTGCAGCTGCTTGTTGCGCTCGTCCCCGCGGTGGTACGCGCCCGCGATGGAGAGCAGCTTGAAGGCCTTCAGCTTCGAGGAGTAGCGGACGTGGGTGCCGGCGCACAGGTCCATGAACTCCCCGTTCTGGTAGAACGAGATCTTCTCCCCCTCCGGGATGTCGGCGAGCCGGCCGAGCTTGTAGCGCTCCTGGCCACGGGAGCGGATGATCTCCACCGCCTCCTCGCGCGAGACCTCCTTCCGCAGGAACGGCTGGTTCTCGTCCGCGACCTTCCGCATCTCCGCCTCGAGGCGGACCAGATCCTCCGCGGTGAAGCGGTGGTCGAGGTCGATGTCGTAATAGAACCCGGTGTCGGTCGGCGGGCCGATGTCGAGCTTGGCCTCGGGGAAGAGGCGGAGCACGGCGGTGGCCAGCACGTGCGAGCACGAGTGGCGGATCTCTTCGAGCGGTGTCATCGGCATAAGGGTCGCGCCGGCGCACGGTTGCCGGCCCGCGGGGTTCGAGAGCGCCCGCAAATCCGCGGGCTGTCAACGCGCCGTCGCGGCCGCGGCGTCACTTGCGGACCGGCTCAAGGGACCAGCCGTCCTTGCGGTCCAGCATCGTCCAGCCCGCGGCGGCGAGTTCGGCCCGCAGCGCGTCGGCCGCGGCGAAGTCCCGCGCCTGTTTCGCGGCCCAGCGCCGTTCGGCGAGGGCGGTGACCGCGGCGGGGACCGCCACGGCGGGCGCGCGCGCGGCGAGGTCGAGGCCGAGGGCGAACAGAGCGCGGTCGAAGCCGGCGGCGTTCAGCTCCGCCGGGGCGGAGGCCTTGAGCGCGGTGAACAGGGCCCCGAGGGCGCCGGGAAAGTTGAGGTCGTCCGCCAGTGCGGCGAGCACGGGCGCGGAGACGTCCACGGTACCGCCGGCGCCCGGGATCGCGGCGCGGGCCGCGCGCAGGGTGCGGAGCGCGCTCGCGGCCGCGTGGAGCGAGTCGAGGGTGAAGTTCAGCTGCTTGCGCGGGTGGCCCATCAGCAGCGCATAGCGCACCGCCATCGCCTCGTGCCCCTTGGCGACGAGGTCGCGGAGGGTGTGATAGTTGCCCTTGCTCTTGCTCATCGTGGTGCCGTCGACGAGCAGGTGCTCGCTGTGGTACCAGTGCCGCGCGAACGGCACGCCGTTGCAGCATTCGCTCTGGGCGATCTCGTTCTCGTGGTGCGGGAAGAGCAGGTCCACGCCGCCGGTGTGCAGGTCGATCGTGTCCCCGAGCAGCGCCTTGCTCATCGCGCTGCACTCGATGTGCCACCCGGGCCGCCCGGCCGCGGCGGTGCGGGGCCCGGGCCACTGCACGGTCCCGTCCTCCTCGGGCTTGTACGCCTTCCAGAGGGCGAAGTCGGAGACGGAGTCCTTGTGGTCCGCGTCCGCCACCGCGTTCGTCACCTGGAGCTCGCGCTCCTGGATGCGCGACAGGCGGCCGTACTCCGGGAAGGTCGCGAGCCGGAAGTAGACCGAGCCGTCCGCCGCCCGGTACGCGTGGCCCTTCTCCATCAGGACCTCGATCATGCTCACCTGCTCCCGGATGTAACCCGTGGCCGTGGGCTCCGCGTGGGGCCGCAGCAGGTTCAGGGCGGCGCAATCCTCGTGGAAGATCGCCGTCCAGTGCCGCGTGATCTCCGCCAGGGGCCGGCCCTCCTTGCGGCTCTGGGTGATGGTGCGGTCGTCGACGTCGGTCAGGTTGCGCACGTGGCGCACCCGCGCCGGGCCGAACTCCAGCTCCAGCAGGCGCCGGATGACGTCGTTGACCACGAAGGTCCGGAAATTGCCGATGTGCGCCGGCGCGTAGACGGTCGGGCCGCAGTTGTAGAACCGGAAGATCCCGTCCGGGTGGGACGGCCGGAGTTCGCGGGTTTCGCGGCGGAGCGAGTCGTGGAGGCGGAGGACCATGGGGGCGCGGAGTGGGACGATGGCGGCAACCGCCGGCGCGTTTCGACACCTTTTTTGCGGATTGGCGTGCATCTCCGGCCCCGGCCCGGTTAATGCGTCAGGGGATGAGCCGCCCACCCGCCCTCGAGCTTGCCCAGCGCCCCCGCCGCCTCCGGCGCACCGCCGCCCGCCGCCTGATGGTCGAGGAGACCGTCCTCCGTCCCGCCGACCTCATCGCCCCGCTCTTCGTCGTCGAGGGCGACGCCCCGCCCGAGGAGATCGCCTCGATGCCCGGCGTCTTCCGCCTCAACCTCGCGGATCTCGTCCGGGAATGCCGCGAGCTCCACGCGCTCGGCGTTCCCGCGGTCGCCTTGTTCCCCAAGCTCGACCCCGCCCGCAAGGACGACACCGGCACCGAGGCCCTGAACCCGGAGACGCTGGTGCTCCGGGCCGTCCGCGCGGTGAAGTCCGCGCTGCCGGAACTCGTGGTGATCACCGACGTCGCCCTCGATCCTTACACCAGCCACGGCCACGACGGCGTCCTCACGGCCGCGCGGGACGACGTGGACAACGACCGTACCGTGGCGATCCTGGCCGAGATGGCCGTCCTGCAGGCGCGGGCGGGCGTGGATTTCGTGGCCCCGAGCGACATGATGGACGGCCGCGTCGGCGCGATCCGGCGGGCCCTCGACGCCGCCGGCGCCACGGACACCGGGATCCTGGCCTACTCCGCGAAGTACAATTCCGCCTACTACGGGCCGTTCCGTGACGCGGTGGGCAGCGCCCAGGCCGCGGGCACGCGGCTGCTGAGCAAGGCGACGTACCAGATGAATCCGGCCAACCGGCGCGAGGCCGTTTCCGAGGTGCTCCTCGATGACGCGGAGGGCGCCGACATCCTGATGGTGAAGCCGGCCGGGCTCTACCTCGACATCATCCGGGACGTGCGCGAGGCGACGCGGAAGCCGGTCGCGGCGTACCAGATTTCCGGTGAGTACGCGCAGTTGCAGGCGGCCGCGCGTTTGGGCTGGCTCGACCTGGCGCGCTGCCGGCGCGAATCGCTGGTCGCGATCAAGCGCGCGGGCGCCGACCTGATCCTGACCTACTTCGCGAAAGACATGGCGCGGGAACTCCGGGGCGGCTGAGGCCGACCCCGGCGGCGCCGGATTTCAGAAGTCGGTGACGACCGTCATCCGCCAGGAGCGCGGCGCGCCCCAGGAGCCGGTCGTGGTGGTGGCGGAGAGGTAGTAGTCCTTGTCGAAGAGGTTGCTGACGTTGAGCGAGATGCTGGTGGGGCGCCCCATCAGCTTCGTCTGGTAGCCGGCGAGGAGGGTCGCAAGGGTGTAGCTCGGGGACCACAGCGGGAGCACGGGTCCGCCCTGGACGGCCGTGCCGTTGCCGCGGTAGGTGGGCTCGCGGAAGTTGGCGCCGCCGCCGATGAAGGCGCCCTTCAGGGAGCCGGTGGAGAACGTGTACCGGGTGAAGAGGTTGGCGCGCGTCTTGGTGTAACCCGCATTCGGCACCCCGTCGGGGATCGTGAGGAGGAATGCGTCGAGCTGCGGGGTGGCCTTGCCCTGCGCCTTGGCCTCGGCCTGGAAGCCCTTGAGCAGGGGAGCCCGGTTTTCCGTGACCACCTTGTTGGTGGCGGCGTTGAGCATCAGGCGCCAGTTGCGGGTGAGGTTGGCGACGATCTCGAACTCGTAGCCCTTGGTGGTGGTGGTCTGGTAGTCCTGCCCGGTGGGGTTGAAGGTCTCCGGGAAGATCGCGGCGACCTCGTCGCGCACGCCGATCACGGGGGCCGGGTTGAAGCGGGCGTTGGGCTGGTAGTTGTCGTAATAGGTCGTATTGAATTCCACCCGGCCGCCGAAGAGCGTGAAGCGGGCCGAGTAATCCTCGCCCTCGCCGACGGGAATGCTCTGCCGGACGCCGGGGTTATAGGTCAGGTTGCCCTCGCCGACGGAAATGCGGAACGACTGGGCGCGGTTGTAGGAGAAGGCGATGTTCTCGTTCGCGCGCAGCACGAGGCCGTAGTTGGCGCCGTCGACCTTGTACTGCACGAAGGCCGGGTTGGGCGCGAAGGCGTCGGGAATGAGCCGGTTCTCCCAGGTGTTGGCGATCGGCTGCGGCGCGCCGACGAGCGTCTTCATGTTGAAGTGGTCCCGACGGTACCCCACCAGCGTGTAGAGGTGGTTCTTGAGGTAACGGCCGGAGGCGCCCACGCCCCAGCTCGGGGTGTAGAACCGCCGGTACACGATGTTGCCGCCCGCGGGCACGGCGTTGGAAAGGTCGGGGAACCAGTTCGAGACGCCCGGCACGGGGCCGAGGTCCCCGGTCAGTTCGCCGCCGTCGCCGTCCGCCAAGTAGAAGCGGCGCATGAAACGGTTGTTCGTGAACGTGGCCCGGTTGGCGGTGAACGCGGCCTGGGTGCCGGCCTGGTTCACGGTGCCGACGAACAGCGGGTTGGCGGGATCGACGTACTCGCCCCACTTGGGCTTCTTCTGGCCGGGGTTGTCCTGGTGCTGCTGGACGTTCACCACGATCTGCTGGTGCATCCAGCGCGTCTCGAGGTCGTAGACCGCGGACAGGCGGAGGTCGCGGACGATGTTGCCGTTGAGATTCCGGGTGCGGAAGTACTCCGTGTAGAGCTCGTTGAAGCGCGGGTTGGCGCGGCCGTCCGGCAGGGTGGGGGTCAGGTCGCGGTACACGTTGCGCGCCGCGGCCACGTTCCACTGGTCGATCTGCTGCTGGTAGAAATTCGCGGAGAACAGCAGGTTGAGGCTGCGGCCGACCTTCTGCTCCACGTCGAGGCTCACCGAGCTGTACGCGTTGTAGTATGTGGAGTTCGGGCCCGCGACCTGCCAGGTCTTCGGCAGGATCCCCGGATCAACCAGGGTGAGGTTGCTGCCGGCGCTGCGGCGGGTGCCGGTCGCGCGGTAAAGCTGCTTCGTCGCGGGGACGTAGATCACGCCGGCGCCGTTCGCCAGGGTCGTGACCGTGTTGAAGGAGAAGCTGTCGATGAACAGGCCCTGGGCGTTGACGGAGTCGATGCGCGACTTCTCCGCCATCAGGCTGATCGAGGTGGTCCGGAACGGCCGGTAGGTGACGGCGCCGTAGAGGCCGACGAAGTCGCGGCGGACGTGGCGGATCCACGAATCGTTATCGGACGCGACCGCGGCGAAGCGGAGCGCGACCTGGCTGCCGAGGCGGCGGTTGAGATCCAGCTCCGCGCGGCGGAAGCCCTCGCTGCCGAACATCACCTTGGTCTTGGTCACATTGCGCGTGAAGAGACCCCGCTTCGTGATCTGGTTGTTCGCCCCGCCGAGGTCGGCTTCGCCGTAAAGAAATGCGTTGGGCCCGCGCAGCAGTTCGACCCGCTCGGTGGCGAAGGAGTCCATCGGCGAGTACCAGATCCAGCCGTTGCGCATCGCGAAGTTGTTGACGATGCCGCGGAAGATGAGGCGGTTCGAGAGCGCCGGATCGGGGTTGTCCTCGCCCGTCACGAACCACTTGGAGGCCTCGTTCACGTCGATCACGGCGAGGTCCTCCATCAGCTGGGAGTTCATCACCGAGATGGAATTCGCGACGTTCTTCAGCTCCTGCACGGTGCGGAGGCCGGAGGTGGTCTGCATCGACTCGTAGCCGATGTCCTTGCCCTCGTTGACGGTGAACACGGAGAGCTGGACGGCGTCCTCGGCGGCGGGCGGGCGCGGGGCGGGCGCCACCTGGGCGGGGAGCAGCGGGGCGAGCGTGGCGGCGAGCAGGAGGGCGCGCGGGAGGGAGGTTGGGCGCATGAGGCGGGAGGTGTTGGCGCGGATGAAACCGGTCGCATCCGCGGTGCGGCAAGCGCATTCCCGGGGGCGGGGCCGCCGGCGGATCGCCTCGCCTTTTGCCCGCGCCGCGCTTGAACGGGCGGGATGAACCGCCGCCACTTCCTCACGCATTCCGCCGTCGCGGCCGCCGGGTCCGCGCTCGCCCCCGCCTTCGCCGCCAGTCCCGCCGCCAAGGCCGCCGGGGGCGAGGGCCCCTACGCGCCGGGGCCCAAGCCGGGGCCGGTCGTCAAGCCCGGCGAATTCGTCTTCGCCGCCGCCCACTTCGACCACAACCACATCGCGGGCCAATGCAGCGCGCTCGCCGCCGCCGGCGCCACGCTCAAGTGGCTCCACGAGCCGGACGCCCGCAAGCACGCGCCCTTCCTCCAGCGCTACCCGGGCGTGAAGGTCGCGCGCTCGCTCGACGAAATCCTCGCCGACCCGGAGGTCCGCCTGGTCACGGCCGCCGCCGTCACGTCGGAGCGCGCCGCCCTCGGCGTCCGCGTGATGCGGGCGGGCAAGGATTACTTCACCGACAAGGCGCCCTGCACGACGCTCGACCAGCTCGCGGAGGTCCGGCGCGTGGCGGCGAGCACCGGCCGCAAGTACTTCACCTATTACGGGGAGCGGTTGACGTCCGAGGCCGGGATGTTCGCCACCGATCTCGTGGCGGCCGGCGTGATCGGCCGGGTGGTGCAGGTCGTCGGCCTCGGCCCGCACCGCCTGAACAAGGCGACGCGTCCCGCGTGGTTCTTCGAGCGCGAGAAGTACGGCGGCATCCTCTGCGACATCGGCAGCCACCAGTGCGAGCAGTTCCTCACCTACGCGGGGGCGCGAGATGCGTCGGTCACCCACGCCGCCGTCGGTAACTTCGCCAACCCGGACACCCCCGAACTCGAGGACTTC
>JAIXQE010000003.1 GCA_027485815.1 Opitutaceae bacterium | reverse complement strand
CGGCATCGGGAGCCACCGCGATGCGCAACGTGCAACGGCCTGACCCCGTCCAGCCCGCTATCGGGTCCCAGGCTTCAGCGCCACGCTCCAGGCTCCCGTCAGGCCCGCCACGCTGTACCTTTCCTCCGCCCGGAGCTTGCTTGCAGTTCCCACTCTGCCAACAACCCTCCACTCAACCCACAACCCGCCCAGACTCTCACCTGAGGTGGTCCAGCATCGTGAGTCCGGTCAGCGCACGGCTGCGCGAAAGAACCGACGCCCTATGTCAACCTACGCTCATCGCAACGCCACCTTCGCCGGTTTCGTTACCCACAAGTTCCGCCGGCTGGGCAGCGCGGGTCGACTCCTGCTCCTCTGCCCGCTCGCGTTAGCATCCGCCTTGGCCCAGGCCAACGATGGCTCGGTGCTTCCGTTTCCGCCCACGCCGACCGCCAGCGTGGCCGGGCCTTCCCTGCAGGAGTCCACCATGGTGAGACGCAAGGTGCCCAGCCGTCTGCCGGCGGGCGCGCCGAACATCGTCATCATCCTGCTGGACGATGTCGGTTTCGGCCTGGCCGACACCTTCGGCGGGCCGGTCCGCACCCCTACGCTTTCCCGGCTCGCCCGGACTGGCATCAGCTACAACACGTTTCATACCACTTCCATCTGTTCTCCGACGCGTGCGGCCCTCCTCACCGGTCGAAACCACCATCGGGTCGGTGCCGGCACGATCGCGGAACGGGCGATGGATTGGGACGGCTACACGGGGGTAATCCCGCGGACGGCAGCCACGCTGCCCAAGATCTTGGGTAATTATGGTTACAAGACCGCCGCCTTCGGCAAATGGCACAATACGCCCACGGCAGATACGACGGCGATGGGCCCCTTTACCCTCTGGCCCACCGGCGAAGGCATCGGCTTCGATTACTTTTACGGCTTTATGGCCTTTGAGACTTCCCAATGGGAGCCGCGGCTGTACGAGAATCGAAACCCGATCGAGCCGCCGAAGCACCCCAGTTACCACTTGAGCGAGGACTTGGCGGAACGAGCCGTGGATTGGATCCGCAAGCACGAGGCGCTGACCCCAGACAAGCCGTTCATGATGTACTGGGCTCCCGGCGCCGCCCACGGGCCCCACCAAATATTCAAGGAGTGGGCGGACAGGTACCGGGGCCGGTTCGATGGCGGCTGGGATGCCTTGCGTACCGAGATCTTCCAGCGGCAGAAGCAACTGGGCTGGATTCCAGCCCACACGCAGCTCACCCCGCGCGCCGAGTCGATGGCGTCCTGGGAAAGCATCCCGTCCTCCGAACGCGCCTTCCAGACTCGCCTGATGGAGGTGTTCGCCGGTTTCGCGGAGCACGTTGATGTCCAGGCGGGAAAGATTATCGACGAGCTGGAGCGCCTCGGGATCCGCGACAACACCCTCGTGTTCTATATCTGGGGTGACAATGGCAGCAGTGCCGAGGGGCTGAACGGATCCGTTAGTGAACTGCTGGCACAGAACGGCTTATCCAGCACGGTCCCACAGCATATCGCCGCGTTGAATTCGCTTGGCGGGCTCGAGGCGTTGGGCGGCCGTAAGGTGGACAATATGTACCACGCCGGGTGGGCGTGGGCGGGCAACACGCCGATGCGGCATACCAAGCTCGTCGCGTCCCACTTCGGCGGCACCCGCAATCCGCTGGTCGTCTCGTGGCCCCGGAATATCGCGCCGGACCGCGCGCCCCGCCCCCAGTTTCATCACGTCAACGACGTGACGCCCACCATCCTCGACCTGCTCAAGATTCCGCCGCCGGCGATCGTGGATGGCTACCCACAGGACCCGATGGACGGGGTCAGCATGGCTTACTCCTTCGCCAGCGCCCGGGAGCCCGGCCGCAAGCGGGTACAGTACTTCGAGAATAATGGCAGCCGCGGGATCTATCAGGACGGCTGGTACGCCTGTACCTTCGGACCTTTGACGCCTTGGCAGGTATCGAGTCCCGCGCAACTGGTCGCGTGGGATTCGCGACGCGACGTATGGGAACTCTATAACCTGACGAACGACTTCTCGCAGGCGAATAATCTGGCCGCCCAGGAGCCCGGTCGGCTGGAGGCGATGAAGCGCCTGTTTCTCGAGGTCGCCGAGGTGAACAAGGCCTTCCCGATCGGGGGGGGATTGTGGACCCGAATTGATCCCTTGGACGGGCCGACCGCGCCCGATACCAGCTGGAACTGGAAATCCGCCCTCAGCCGGATGCCGGAACGCACCGCGCCCGCGCTGGGCCGGCAGAGCAATCACGTGCGGATGGAGGTGGACGTTCCTGCCGGCGCGTCGGGGGTCCTCTACGCCTTGGGGGGGGCCTCGGGCGGCGTCAGCCTCTTCCTCGAGAACGGCTACCTCAACTATGAGTACAACCTTTTCATCATCGAACGCTACCGGGGGCGCTCCAGCCAGCCGCTCCCGGCCGGTCGTCACGTAATCGAGGTCGACACCCGCGTTGGCCAAGTCCGGGGACCGGCCACCGTGGTGATCAGCGTGGATGGTGTGGTGGTGGCGACCGTGGCGGTGGCCCGGACCAGTTCTGGTGCCTTCACGGCCGGCGAAACCTTTGATCTCGGGGTGGACCTGGGCTCTCCGGTGGCCACGGAGTACCACGAAAAGGCGCCGTTCCCCCTGAACGGGGTGATCCGGGACGTCGCCATCCGCTACGGATCCAACCAGACTCCCTCTCCGGTGCCTTCGGTTAATCCGACTACCGCGTGCCTGACCAACCTGTCGGCCCGCGGGTTCGTTCCCGCCGGGGGCGGACTCTACTCGGGATTTATCGCTCGAGGTACCGGCACGAAGCGGCTGCTACTCCGTGCTGCCGGGCCCGGCCTCGCGGCGTTCGGGCTGGCCACAGGATTGCCCGATCCGAAACTCGAGTTGTCCGCCCCTGCCGTGTCCGGCCCACTGCTTTCCAATGACAACTGGCTCGCCGCTGACTCCGCCGCGATCGCCGCCGTGGGTGCCTTCCCGTTTGCCACTGGATCTCGAGACGCCGCGCTGACGGCTGCGCTCACCGTACCCGGCCGCGCGAACTACACGGTCAGCGTCACCGCGACGTCCCCTACGGCCGCGGGGTTGGTGCTGGCGGAAATCTTTGACGCCGACGGTCCGGGCGCGCCCGTGCGCCTCATCAATGGTTCGACCCTCGGTTTCGTGGGCCCGGCCGAGAACGCCCTGTCCGCCGGGTTCGTCATCGCGGGCACCGGCACCAAGCGGCTGCTGGTCCGCGCGGTCGGTCCAGGCCTAGCCGGCCTCGGCGTGCCGGGTTTGCTGGCGGATCCGCAGCTCGCGGTCCATACCTTGGATGCCGCCAGCGCCCTCGCGAGCAACAACGACTGGGCCGGTACGGCGGAACTCAAGGCCGCCGCCACCGCGGCCGGCGCCTTCACGATACCCGATGCCGGTCGCGACGCGGCGGTGCTCGTGACCCTGCCCCCAGGCACCTACTCGGTTCTGGTCACTGGCGTCGGTAACACGACCGGCAACGCCCTCGTTGAGATCTACGACCTCGACCCCTGAACTGCCGTGGCGGCCTCAGAGGACGGGGTCGGCCAAACGGGGTCAGGCCGTTGCGCGTTGCAGCCGGGGCGGGAGGCGCCGGCAGCTGCGCGAACAGGTGGCTCGCCTTACCCTTGGCTGGCTTGCGTCCGGTGGCTAGGTCTACCTGCCACGCTCCGCCCCGGAATAGGGAGCCACCGCGAAGCGCAACGTGCAACGGCCTGACCCCGTCCAGTCCGGCCCCAGCGCTCCAATATGTATCCTTCGGTCATCCTTCGGTTAATTTTGGCTAAAATGTTCATAAACAACAAAAAGTTGGCGAAAACCGAAGGATAACCGAAGGATGACTGTAGGATGATCGAAGGAGGATAGGGGGAAGCCCGCGGGGGCGGCGGCAGACTGAAACCCGCAACCAGCGACGGCGGCGCCGCGCTGGCGTTGCGGGTCTCGGCCTGAACCCATCCAGCCCCCGCGAACGGCCGCCCGGGCTGGATCGGAGCGGATCGATGTAGCCGGGGAATCTTTCCCCGGTCCGACGGGCCGGTGCCGCAGGCTCTCCGGTGGCCGGTTGTCGGTGATCAGCGGCGCCGGCGGCCGGATGAGCCCGGAAGGTGGGCGGATCCTTCGGCGATCTGCCCGGATGCAATAGGCGGAAGGCGGAACGTGTCTGGGTACCCCCGACGCGGCAGGCCAGAAAACCGGAATTGCCGCCTCTGGATCCGACGTTTAACCCGACCTCTTTACCCAATCGATGAAAGCCCCCCGCCCGTTGTTTGCCTCCCTCGCCGGCTGGCTTGCCGCCGCCGCCGCGCTGCACGCCCAGACCGCACCCGCACCTGCGCCCGCAACCGCGAAGGGTGAAGCGATCGTGCTCTCCCCGTTCAGCGTGAGCACCGACCGCGACAACGGCTTCGTCGCCGCCAGCTCCCTCGCCGGCGGTCGTCTGGCCACCGACCTCAAGGACACGCCCGTCGCCTATTCCGTCCTCACGCGCGACTTCATCGATGCCCTCGGCATCACCAATCAGTTCGACGCCTCCGACTGGGCCCCCAACAGCGTCAAGAGCATCGCCGCCAACGGCGGGGGCTACGGCGACGATGTCTCCAATGCCCCCGGCACCTACAACGTCCGCGGCGCCGGCGGCGGTCGCGCCCAGCGTAATTTCTTCATCTATTTCTCGCCCAACGACAGCTACGTCGTCGAGCGGTTCGACTTTGGTCGCGGCCCGAACGCCATCCTGTTCGGCAACAGCGGCCTCGGCGGCGTCTCCACGGTCACGACCAAGCAAGCCCGCTTCGGCAATAACTTCACCGAAATCGGCCAGACGTTCGGTTCCTGGAACAACTCCCGCACCACGCTCGACGTGAATCGCGCGCTCAGCGACCGCCTCGCCGTGCGCACCGCCGCCGTCTACGGCGACACCGAGGGCTGGCGCGACAAGCAGTTCGAAAAGATCCGCGCCGCCTTCCTCACCACGACCTTCAAGCTCTCGCGCCACACGACGGTCCGGGCCGAGGGCGAATACGGGGAGAGCAAGCGCAACCAAACCTTCACCAACCTCACCGACCAGCTGAGCGGCTGGGACGGCAAGACCACGTTCAGCGGTCGCGTTGACACGCTGCCGAGCAATTCCAACGCGCTAGGGGTCTCACGCCGCAGCACCGGCTACCACGTCCTGAATCCCTTCTCCGGCGTGGACGCCGTGATGAGTTACCAGAACGACCCCATCACCCTCGCCGGCGGCGCCAACTCCCAGACTCCCCTGGCCGGATTTCTGCAGGGCTCGCTGCCGTCCTTTGCCAGCGCCAACGCCAATATTCTCTATGCGCTGAACCTCCCCGGAAACCGCTTCGAAAACGCCATTGCCGGATCGGCGTTTCGCCTGCCGGCGAAAAGCTTCAGCCTGGCCTCCGACGCTCCGGTCATCCAGGAGCGCTTCAAGGATCTCCAGCTGACCTTCGATCACCGGATCGGCGATCTCTACCTCCAGGCCGCCGCCGATATCAACCGCGCCAATCA
Organism: Opitutaceae bacterium; assembly: GCA_027485815.1. Taxonomy (GTDB): domain Bacteria; phylum Verrucomicrobiota; class Verrucomicrobiia; order Opitutales; family Opitutaceae; genus ER46. The sequence continues at coordinate 16,297 of JAIXQE010000003.1, read as the reverse complement.
GCGCATCAACAACATCGATGTCCGCAATTCGAACATCATGTATGTCGACATCAACCGGGTCCTGCCGAACGGCGCCCCCAACACCCATTTCCTTCAGCCCTACGCGGACGGTATTCTCCGCCGCAACTTGAACTACCGCCATTCCCAAGGCGTCCGCTTCGCCGCCGGCTACGTCCGCGACGCCGGCAACTGGGGGAACTTCACCTTCAATTTCATGGGCGGCATCTCCGCCAACGAATACCTCAACCAGGCCGAGAACCTGACCATCGCGCAGAATGCCGACCGGCGGCGGTGGGGCGCGACCAGCTCGACCCTGACGGAGACCGACCGCATCCGCGTCCGCCGGTACTGGAACGAAAGCTCCCGCGCCTACTACGAGCCCACCAGCATCCGCTTCATCGATCCCATCAACAACATCGACAAAACGATCAATCCGTTCTGGGCGCTGGAGAATGACCGCAGCGACTCGCAGCAATACACCAAGACCCGGTTCACCTACGGCATCGCTTCGGTGAACGCGAAGTTCTTCCGGAACCGGCTCATTTTCCTCGGCGCCGTCCGCGGGGACGACTTCTTCAACTATAACCGCCAGCAAGCCCACGGCGGCGACTACGATCCCGTCGCGTGGAACGGCAAAACGGTCCTGTGGAAGCCCGACGGGCCGGCCAATTGGGCGACCCTCTCCTATGTTCCGAAGGCCACCAATGGCGTCGCCACCGGTCCCGCCACCCCCGCCGACACCCGTCCCCGTGACGGCAATGGCAACCGGCTGGCCCAATACGCCAACGACACGTTCAAGGACGATTACAATGCGCCCGCCGTGCAGGAAAAGAAGGTCACCAAGACCGTCGGTACCGTGTTCCATCTCACGAAGTGGCTCAGCCCGTTCGTGAACTACGCGGAAACCTTCAATCCGCCTTCCGCCATCCAGCGCATCGACTCGAGCTTCCTGCCGACCACCGTGGCCAAGGGCGTCGATCTCGGTCTGCGCGGCACCCTGCTCGACGGGCGGCTCATCGTTTCCGCGTTGTACTACAAGAACACCCAGATTGACGCCTCCTTTGGTCCCACCGGCGTCGGCGACATCAACGCCATCGCGGCCGCCAACGCCCTTGGCGACACCTCCGCCGCCGGGCGCAACATCCGCGGCTTCGCCAGCATCCCCAGCGTGATCACCGATGTCCAGGACCGCGAAGCCAAGGGGTATGAGCTCGAAGTCGTCGCCAACGTCACGAAGCAATGGCGCCTCTCCGGCAATATCGGCCTGCCCAAGGTTTATCAGACCAACGCCGCGCGCGATTTCATCAAATACTATGCGGCCAATAAGGACGCATTGAAGCAGATCGTGATCGACGCCGGCGGCCTCGTCGACGCGGCCGACAACGCCACCGTTGATGCCAGCATCCCGACCAACAACCGCTCGCCCGACGTGAACGGCGCCGTGAATTCCTACAATAATCTCCGGATCGCCCGCCAAAACGCCGTCGCCAACAAGCGTATCACGCAGGACCAGCCTGCGATCAACCTGTTCACCGACTATACGATCGGCAGCACCCCGCTGAAGGGCCTTCGCCTCGGCACCGGGGTCAACTACCGCGGCAAGCAGATCATCGGCTACCGCGCGTCCGACACGATCGTGAATCCCGCCAACCCGCTCACCGCCATCGACGATCCCAACGTCGACGCCTATTCGCCGGTTTATTCCCCGGCGTCCTACTACACCGTCGTGATGACGATGAGCTACACGCTGAGGCTCCAAAGGGGCCGCACCGTGCGGTTCGATTTCCGGGTGAACAACCTGCTCAACGACCAGGGTCCGATTTACGGGGTGAGCACGGCGCTCCGTCCGAAAAACGGCGACCTCACCAGCCCCGCCCGGGAGACCGTGGCCAACGTTTTCAGCTACAAAACCCCCACCTCCTTGAGCCTCACCACGACCTTGCGGTTCTAGCCGCCAGCGGCGGGTGCCGGCGCCAGCGCCGGTCCGTGGGCTCGTTGTAGCCGGGGCATCTTGCCCCGGTCGTGGCAGGCGGCAGGCCAGACCTGCGGAGCCAAGCGGAGCGGCGCAGGGTCGAGCGCGTGGCGGATGGGTTCCCGTCTTGTCGGCCGGGGAAGGAATCCCCGGCTACATCGATCCGCGTGGTTTCAGCAGGGGCAGGGCGCACCGTGGAGCTTATGCAGATCGGGCACGCGGCCCTCGCTTGGTCGTTTTTCCACAAGGTGAGTCTTGCATGCCGGCCTGGTCCGAGCCGTGGTCTGGTGTGTCCACGACCCAAGCAGCAGCTCCCGAGCGACCGCCGACCTCCGTGCCGAGCGTCGAGGAATGGAAGGCGATCGTCGCGCGGTTCCAGCAGCCGTCGCGGCCGCGGGCGATCTGGCAGCTCGTCAACACGGTGGGCGGCTACGGCCTGCTGTGGGGGCTGATGTACTGGAGCCAGTCGGTTTCCCTGTGGCTGACCGCCGCGCTGGCGGTGCTGGCCGGCGGGCTGCTCATCCGGGTGTTCATCATCTTCCACGATTGCGGGCACGGCTCGTTCCTGCCGTCGCGGGCGGCCAATGATGCGGTCGGTTTCGTCTGCGGGCTGCTCACCTTCACCCCTTACCATCACTGGCGGTGGGAGCATTCCCTCCACCATGCGAGTTCCGGGGACCTCGATCGGCGGGGCGTGGGCGACATCTGGACCATGACGGTGCGCGAGTACCTCGCGGGCTCGCGCTGGCGGCGGCTGGCGTACTGGTTGGCCCGGAATCCCCTCGTCTTGTTCCTCCTGGCGCCGGCCCCCCTGTTCCTGATCCGCGAGCGGTTCCCCTCGGCCAAGGCGAGGCGGCAGGAACGCCGTTCGGTCTGGCTGATGAATGGTGCGCTGGCGGTGATGGTCGGCTCGCTCATCTGGTTATTTGGCTGGCAGACCTATCTCCTGATCCAGCTCACGATCTCGGTGGTGGGCGGCGCGATCGGCGTCTGGCTGTTTTACGTGCAGCACCAGTTTGACGGCGCCTATTGGGAGCGCGGAGAGACTTGGGATTACACGGCGGCGGCGCTCGCCGGCAGCTCCTACTATCGCCTGCCCCGGGTGTGCCAATGGTTCTCGGGCAACATTGGGTTCCACCACATCCACCACCTCAGCCCGCGGATTCCGAACTATAACCTCGAGCGCTGCCATCGTTCGCATCCGGTCTTTGCGGCGGTGCCTCCGCTCACGCTGTGGCGGAGCTTGGGGGCGATTAACCTGCACCTGTGGGATGAGCAGGGGCGCCGGCTCGTCAGTTTCCGGGAGGTGCGGCGGCGGCGGGATGAATTCCTCGCGCCCCGCCCGCTCGAATCCGCGGCCTGAGCCGCCCGGATGCGGGGCCGGCCGCACGGGAGTGGGCACCAAGGGTCAGGCCGCAACTTGCAACCACGCCGGCTCCGCGCCTTGCGTCCGTTGCACGGTGCCGCGCGACGGGGCGTCATCATGAAGGCAGTGGATCCTGGCCGGTACCAAGTTCATGCATCAGGAAGATGCCTTTGATCGGCGGGCTGCCCCGGCTTGCGTTGCGTCTCCTTCAATCTCGCCGCAAGCCGGGTCGGTCGCCCAGCCTTGCAGGCGAGAGCGGCTTGGACCACCGCCTCGCGGCCCCAGAGCCATGCCGTCACCTTGGTTCGCGTGATCGCGGTGTATAGCAGTTCACGGCTGGCGAGCGGGCTTTCCTCATCCGTGGGCAGCACCACCAGCACCTGATCGAATTCACTGCCTTGGGAACGATGGATGGTCATCGCCCAGGCCGTGCTGCGGTCCGAAGGGAGTCGGCCTTCAGCTATCTTCTGCGGTTTTCCCCCCGCGTCCTTCGGCGGAAAATAGGCGTACCGTTGAAGCGATTCCCCCTCGCCAGTGGAAATCATGACCCCGACGGAGCCGTTCTTAAGCCCAGTCTCCGGATCGTTGCGGTTGATGATGATCGGCAGGTTGGGCCGTCGACCACTGATGGCCGCAGTTTTGAGATGCTGTTCAATCAGCCGGTTGAAGCCTCCCACTCCCCAGGGGCCCTTCCGGTTGGCCGCCAGGATGCGGATGCGATCCAAGGCTACGAGCGCTTGCGTCGGATCCGGCTCGCGGGCGGCCAATTCGATCGCCGCCCGCACGGGTTCCGGAAGCTGGCCCCAGGTCGGGGTCGGGCCAGGTTCAGGCAGCCACGCGATCGAGCCGCGTCTCGACTCGGCCGGGCCAGGATTAGCGCAGGTGTTCTCGCGCAGGATGGACAGCGTCTCCTGCGTGTGCCCAGGAGCCACGACGAGGCTGGCTAACTTCGCGAGCGCAGAGTTGGGATCGAAGCGTCGTGCGTGCTGCAATTCCGTCCACGCCGATCGCAGCGGGTCGTCGGCCGCGGAAGCCCGCACATGGCGAACGATGGAGCCCAGGACATCGCCGGCGGCGACGCTTTCGAGCTGGTTCGGATCGCCCAGCAGGATCAGCCTCGTTTCACTCCCCAGTCCGGCAAGGAGCGCCTGCCAGAGAAGCGTGTCCACCATCGAACACTCATCCACGATGATGACGTCGGCCTGGAGCGGCGAAGCTTCGTCTGCTCGGCACCTTCCGGTGGCCGGATTGTAACCGAGCATCCGGTGCAGGGTTCCGGCATCGGTGGCGCATTCGAGCAGCCGCTTCCGGATCGGTTCGTCGAAGGTCGCGGGAAGATTTTGGACGGAGGTGTTGATCGCTTCGCGCATTCGATCCGCCGCCTTGCCGGTCGGCGCCGCCAATTTAACCACCCACGGCCGAGCGGGCTCGGCGGCGATCATCAGCGCGAGGAGCCGCGCGAGAGTGTGCGTCTTGCCCGTACCTGGGCCGCCGGTGATCACCGTCAGACGGCGGGAGAGGCCGCATTGGACAGCCGCTTGCTGCTCCTCGTTCAGCCCCAAATCAGCGGCGAGGGGGATCGAATCAACGGGCGAGCGGCCGAGCCTGGGGGAGGCCGCCGCCAAAGCTTGCAGTCGTGCGGCGATCTGACGCTCAGCGGAGAAATAGCGCCAGCTTTGCAGGTAGGTCGCTCCGGGTTCCGGATCGGCGTCGAGCACAAGGGGACGGATTTCGTTTCCGGTCGAGAGGGTGGCGGCTTTTCCCCAGTCGCCCGGGGTGGCGGTGACGTTGCGGGCGAGGCAGACGGCGGTGCCGCCTTCGGCTTGTGCCGCCAGGAGACTGGCCACCTCTGCACTTCGTTCCCGCGGCAAGGACCAGGAGTCGATCAAGTAATCGACCGAGGAGGAGTTGGGGGAAGGAGTGTCGTTCATGGGCGGACGGGCTGGCCGACCGACGACGCGCGTTGGTCGGGGAGGGCGATGAAGAGCTCTTCCAAGGCGTCGAGCAGCCCTTCGGACGGACGTACCGCCAGGACCCCTCGAGAGGTGTTCGCCTCGATGCCACGGAGAAACACCAGCCATGCGCCGGCCAGAACAGGGGTGTCATCGCCCACCGAGCGCCGCCACCGGCGCAAAGCGACCAGGTAGAGGTGCATCTGCAGCCAGTAATGGGAGGAGTAGGCGTAGGCGCGCAGTGACGCCTCCTGGTACGCGGAGGGCTCGTCGCCCAGCCAGTTGGTCTTCCAGTCAATGACGCCCCAGGCGCCGTCGATGCAGACGACTCGGTCGATAAATCCGGTCAGGAGACCGGAGACCGAACTGGGGGGCAGTTCGGCGAGGGCGGTCGCATAAGCCGCATCTTCGTCCGTCGAGTGCTGGAAGCACGCCACGAGCGAATCGGGAAATTTCTGCCAATCGCGCAGGGGAAGGTCGAAATTCCACTCCGACGATCCGGGATCGGGGGTGACCTGGTGCAGCGGCGGCGACCACGAGTCGCGGAACGGCAACCGCACGTCGCGGAGCACCGTGCAGAGTTCGCCCAGACAGCTCTCCCACTCCGGCTGCCCCTCCTTGGGCTGGGGGAGGCCCGCCCGCGCGAGATGGCGCGCAAGCGGCGTCGGTTCGACGCCGGGCGGAGCGAGGGGCTGGAAGTCCCAGTCTTGCAGCCAATCGTGCACCGCAGTGCCGACGCTGGCGCCGCGGGCAGCGCGAATGAAGTTAATGGCTGGTGCGGTGCCGGTTTCCGCCTGCGCGATGGCTGGGTTGCCGGGTCCGCTGCTCTCCGCGGACTCCGCGGTGGAGACCACGTCGCTCTTATCGCTCGGCAGATGGGCCGCGTCCGCCTTCTGCGTGAGGCGGCTGAACGATGTCACGTTCCAAGCCGAGGGCAGCGCGGGCGCGTCGAGCGCCCGGAGTTTTCGGTCGCCGTCCCCCGTGGCGGCGGTGGGCCCGCTTTGCCAGTGCAGATTCAGGGGGGCCGGGACCTCCCGCGTTTCGATGCCGGCTTCCTTCATCTCCGCCAGAGCGCCGCGATGGCGGTTGCTCCGGTCATCCGCTGCCCGTTTCATCCACTCCGCACTGCACGTCGGGTGGACCGCCTGCTCCTCCCTCGGCCGCAAGATCCAATCCAGCGGTCCAGCACTGAAACTCGAGGATCCTGGTTTCGCCGAATAGGAGGTGATCCAGACGCCGATCTGGGCGCGCGTGAGCCCGACGTAGACCAACCGGAGGTTCTCCTCGAGATCAGCATGCAAAACCGTATCGTGCGCCGGGTCCGTTGCTTCCAACTGCGATAGATTGGCCAGCATCCGCGTTGCCCCGACCGTGATCCCTTGGGCGGTGTCCGGCTTCCTCAACGGTTCGACCAGCGTGGGGCAGAACACCAGCGGGTATTCGAGCCCCTTGGACTTGTGCATGGTCAGCACGCGCACCGCATTCGCCTCGCTCGCGAGCTGGATCTGGTGCTCATCGGGCACGTCCGTTTCATCCGCCGTGCTGATCCGTTGATGCAGCCAGCGGAGCAGGTCCGCGGGCCGCGGAAACTGGTCGCGCCCCGCTTCGAGCAGCAGATCGGTCAGCTGCCGGTAGTTCGTGGCCCGTCGTTCACCTCCGGGAACCTGTTGCGCCAGTCGCTGGCTGACTCCGACCGGAAGGGCTTCTCCGGGCGTGTCCAACGCGGCCCACAGCGCGGCCAAACCCTGGCGCTGCCAGATTCCCTGCCATTGCGAGAACAACTGGCGCCAGCGGTCCTCGGCGGCATGCTGCTCGTCGAACGCGCGCAAATCCTCGGCGTTGAGCCCCAACAGACGCGTCGCGAGCGCCCAGCGCAGGCGGACGGTCCGCGCGGGTTCCAGGACGGCGTGAAGGACGTCGCGCAGTTCCGTGGCTTCATCGCTGGCGAAGACGCTCGCCCCTGAGTTGAGGATGACGGGTACCCCTCGCTCCTCCAGCACATCGGCCATCTTGGCGGCCTGGCGGTTGCTCCGCAGCAGGACGGCGAAATCGTCCAGCCGCACGGCGCGAGCGGTCACCTCATCGCCCTCCTCGGACCTGATTTCCGCGCCCTGCTGGATCAACTCGATGACGGTGTCCGCAATGCACCCGCCGAAGGTCCGGATCCGACGATCGCCGGAACTCAGGTCTTTGCGGTCGGAATCGGCGAGCCACACCTGCACGGGAGCGGCGGGCTTTCCTTTCACCATCAGGGTCCGCTCGGACTTGAGCCCGGATTTGGCGGCCGTGAACCGCATCTCCGGATGATGAAACGCACCGGGCCGGGAAAAGATCGCGTTCTGCGCTCGGACGAGCCGTTCCGGGGCGCGGAAGGTTTGCGTCAGCGAGTAATGGCACCCCGCTCGTCGGCGGGCCTGCAGGTAAGTGGAGAGATCGGCGCCACGGAAGCGATAGATGGCCTGTTTAGGATCACCGATCAGAAGCAGCCTTCCGTCCGTGCGTTCCCGGAGGAAGATCGCCTCAAAGATCGCGAGCTGCCTGGGATCCGTGTCCTGCGACTCGTCGATCAGTCCGACCTTGAAACGGCCGGCCAATCGGCGCGCCAGGGCCCGCGAAGGGTCTCCTCCTCCGGTGAGGGCCGCGTGCAGCGTCGCCACGAGCCCGTCCTGGGTGATCAGTCGCCGCTTCTTGGTCTGTTCCGCCAGTTTGGGCAGGACGTACCCCGCGAGGAAGTGATGCCAGCTCCACTTCAGGCCTTGGACGAGACCCAGGGTGGCCTTGGCCTCCGTCACCCAAGCGCTGGCGGCCACCTGTCCCTTAACCGCGCGAGACCGGACGCCGTTGACGAAATCCGACAAGGTGGCCGCCGCGTTCAGTTGGTGCCAAAAGACTGGAGACTCGAGCTGCCCGCTCAGCACACAGTCAATCTGCGCGACAATTCCCTCCACCGACCCCAGGGCGGCCGTGGTAAACACCACCCCTTCCCCCGCGAGGAGGGCGTGCACTTCGTTCCAGTTCGCCGTACTCCGCGTGAGCCGCGAGGAGCGCTCCCGGATTTGCTCAAGCAGAGAATCCAGATCCCCGGGCGGCGGATGGGAGGTCGCGCCGCCCGCATTTTCCCCTGTGCGAAAGGCCCGGATGAACCCGGCGGCATCGTGGAGTTGCCATTCATCTCCCGCGGCGAGGGCGGCCAGCCTCGGCCGGGCGCTCAGTTGCTCAAGCCAAGCCTCGCGAAGCATCACCTCAAGTTGGTCCGCATCATCCGTCGTGAGATCGGGCATGACCGGCAAGCCGCACAAGGCGCCTTCCTGTTGGAGCGTTCGCTGGCAGAACGAGTGGATGGTGGAGACTGCCAGCTGGTCGAGATCCCGCAGGGCGGCGGCGAGACGCGCGGGGGCACCTTCTTGCGAAGCGAGTTCTCTCCGCAAACGCGCGAGGTGACCGTCTGGCGCGGCCATCTCCCCTTCGTCCGGCGGCTGGCTTAACCGAACGAGGACGAGGCGCGCGCGCTCGGCGAGTTCCCGCGCGGCGTCATTCGTAAAGGTCACGAGGAGAAACTCGCTTAGTTTCGACAGGGTGCCGTTGATGAGCAGGCGAGGAACCAGATGGCTGATCGAGTAGGTTTTCCCCGTTCCCGCGCTGGCCTCGATGACGGTGAGGCCCGGGTTGATTGGAGAGGTGAGGAGGTCGAATTCCTCCACCTTTGGGCGTTCATCGGTATGGGTGCTCATCGCGAGGTCGGGGCGGCCTTTTTCTTGGACGAGGCTGATTGATGGGCGGTCGCTCCAGCGTCATTGGCGGCGGGCGCCGAGCCGGCGGCAGGTAACCGCCACCACTCCTGCAAGGGCTTCGCGACCGAGTCGGCCCACGCCCGCCACTGGTGGCTCGCTCCGCCGGAGAACGGGTTCTGTTCGCGCCAGGCCAGCATGGCCGCCGGCTTGGTGCCTTCCCCCGGGCTGCTGCCCTGCCGCGCTGACGACTCCCTGGCCCAAGCCTCCGCCGCCTTTTCCAGCGCCTTGCCCGGATCAGGTTCCGCCGCCAGTTTGCCGCTGGTCTCGGGGGCATACGCGATGAGATTCTGCTGGCCGAGATAGTAGCCGACGACGAGCTGCCCGAGCCGCTGCCGGGCTTCTTCCGGGGTGATGACCGCCAGCTCGCGTTCGAGGTTTGGCCCCGTGCCGTACGCCACGCCCCCGGCGCCGCGCGAATCCACATGCGCCGACGCCGCCAACAGGACGCGCACCCAGGCATCCAGCTGATATCTTTCCGAGTCGAACTTGCCGGGCCGATACACCAGCACGCGCGGAGGTCCTGCCTCCGTCCCAGCGAGGATGCGCAGTAGTCCCACCAGAGTGACTCGGCGGGTCGCGCCCAGGCGCGAGTCCGCAACGTCGAGGGTGACTTCCAGCTGCCGCGTGGTCGATTGGCGATAGATCGGTACGAGCCGAGCCAAAAATGGACGATTTTGCTGCCGCAGGAACTCCCAGTGCAGTTTGCCGAGAACGCCTGGGGTCATCTCGCGATTCGCCACCAGCCGGGACAACAGAAGGCCCGGATGCGGGGGGGCACTCTGCAGGGCTTCCTCCATTTGGGTCGAGGCCACGGCGTAGCGTTCCAGTCCATCCAGTTCGATCGGGTGGTCGTCCAGCGTTCGCTCGTCGGCCTCGGCCCAGGGGGCCTCCGCGCGCATCGCCTTCAGCCAGGCCTTCGCGGGGTCGCGCCAGAAAGAAATGAGCTCGGTGAGGTCGAGCCGGAGCTCGCGGGGCAGATCGGTACGGGGGGAAGCGTCGGTTCCGCTCGAGTCGATCGGAGGAGCGAAGGAACGGACATGGTTGGCGCGGGCAACGCCGGCGGCGATCGCCGCCGCGGTGGCTGCCGCCTCCGCATCGAAAGAAGGCGGCAGCTTCGGCTCGGGGTTCGGCGTGAAATAATCCGCGGCAAAGGGCTGCAGGGGATGGCGGATCACGATGCTTTCCTCGAGCGACTGCTTCGAGCCCGGTTCCGGAGCCACCGCGAGGGCGGCCGCCCGGAGCAGGTCGTCCACGCAGGCGGAGAAGGGCCCATCCTCGCCCGTGACGCGATTGCGATTGGCGGCGGTCAGGATGAGGCGATCGGTGGGGGTGAGAATTGCATCGAGGAAAACCTGACGGTCACGCCGGCGGGGTTCGGGATCCCAACGTTCGGGTTTCAGGCCGACGAGGTCCCAGGCGGGGTTCCCGCCGACCCGCGGAAACCGGCCATGCTCCAGGCCCAGGATGGCCAGCACGCGGCACGGCAGCCCCCGCACCTGCTCCAGCCGGCCGACGAGAATCTTTCCGTCAAGTGAGCTGCGCAGGCTCGTGGCGTTTTCCAGCTGGGGGGCGAGCCAATCGATGATGGCACCAGAATCCAACGTGGTGTCCGCCTGTACCGACGCCAATTCGTGGATGACATCGCGGCATTGCCGCGCCTCGTCGTCGAATGACGCTGAGCTCAGCGTCTTCTCAATCAGCGTGCGGAGGCGCTCGGCCCAATCCCTGGCCCTGGTCGCGACCGTGCATGCGATCAGCTGCGTCCGCAGGTCGTGCAGCCAATCACAGAAACCCAGCAGTCGGGAGTCGTCCTCCGCGAGCGCGGATGCGAGCGGATGCACCCAGCCCTCCTCGACCTGCGGGCAAGAAACCGTTGGTTCAGTACCCAACCAGAAGCCGGCCAGGATTCGATCTGAGGCGACACGCCAGGTGCCGGGGGTCGGATCCCCGCCGTTTTGGTCCAGTCCATGGGTCAAGCCGGACGCGCGCAGCCTCCGGCACAGGTGATCCAGGCCGTCAGGATCATCGGCGACGCCGAGCCTTGCCTGGACGGCCTCCAAGGCCAGCAGGCCGAGCAGTTCGCTTGCGCTTTGTCGGCCGGTGGCCACCCGCAAGATGGCGAGAAGCGCCACCATCACCGCATTTGCTTCGCGGCCGGTGATGGACGTCAGCCGCACCGGCAACCCATGGGGCAAGTCTTTGCCGGGCCGCTTGAGGATCGCCTCGGCCAGGGGAGCGTAAGTGTCGAAGTCGGTCACCCCCACCACCACGTCTTCCGGCCGCAAGCCTGCCAGTTGCGGATCGGCAAAGGCGCGCAGGAGTTCATCCCGCAGCGCCTCCAGCTCACGCCGCGGACTGTGGCAGGAGTGCACCCGCAGGCTTTCGTCGTCGCTGGCGATCGCCGGCCGCGAGGATGGCGCCGGAGTGCATTGGGATCGCACGTCGTGCTGGAGGAGGTTCAGCAGTTTGGGGTGCCCGGGACGGACCTCTTCCGGCTGCGATGGCCAGGCCGCGTAGTCCGCGTCGACGGTCCCCAAAAGGAGAAAGGTGCCGATCGCCTGCTGCCCGAGCGACACCAGCAGCGGATGGCCGGCCTCGATTTCGTCCGAGGCGTTACTCCATTGTGCGCGCTTACCCAAACGTGACGGTAAGTCGCCCAGGTAGCCGAGCGACGGGAGCATCGCGTGCAGTTGTACGGACCAGCCACAGGACGCGATCGCCTGCAGCGTCTGCAGGGTCAGCGGATCGATGGCGTCCGTGGCAACATAGACCAGGTCACCGGGCTCCCCGGAAAGTGAAGGCGCGTCCGGAGCGGCGATCTCCGCCAAGACTTCCGCCGGATGCGGAGGCATGCCCGGTTCACCCGCCAAGTCGCACCAGAGCGAGCGTTGCCACGCTTCGACGCCGGCGAATTCCGCGGGCAGCATGGTTCTGCCCTGTCTCCAGTTGGCCGCCCACGTTGGGCGTTGGCGTAACGTGCGGTCGAGCTGTTGGGCCAGAAGCACCGCGGCGGCAAACCGTTCTCGCTCGGCAATGGCGTTGGCGGCTCCGCTGGCAAAGCCCAGCTGCGGCGCGACGTCCCCGATGCGGGGGAGCAGGCGCCAGCGCAGCGCGGCTGGGGCCCACTGCAAGCAAGCTTCGCGGAGCCGGGCCTCGCCGTCGGCGCCCCGCAGGGTTCGGCCAAAAAACTCGTTCGGGGTGACGAACTCGAAGCCCATGCACACCCCGTTGGTTCGGGTGAGCTCAAGACGAAGCCGGTCGGAGATCTGCGCGCTGTTGATCAGTACGGGAATCCGTTTTGGGGCGGCACCCGCGCGCTCGCGCTGGAGCCGGGACAGCTGCTGGACCAAACCGTCGAAGAACCCGAGACCACCGTCCGAGGCTCGGGCACGATCGGAGACGAATAAGGTCAGCGGCGTTGAAGCGACGGTCATGGGGAAAGGGCTGGAATCTGGGAGTATGGCGCCCGGACTGGGACAATCGCGGTCCTAATGGGGAATTTGGTTCCGCTTTGCTTCTGCGGGGTCGGTCGGACGGCGGGTTGTTCGCGAGGCTTCCGGGGTTCAGGACTCGATTTCAGCGGTAGGGCGGCCAAGCGGGGTGAGGCCGTTTCGCGGTGCATCCGGGGCCGGAGGCGCCGGGTGGGCGCGGCACCAAGCTCCGGCATCGGCCCGCGTCTGTAGAATCAGCCGAGCTAGGCGAGGGCGGCAAGGGATCGGAGGGCGGCAAGGGGTGCGGGTGGCAAGGGATCACGCGGAAACCGGCAGCCGTGGTCCGGGGCGCCGCGCTGGGATGGCAAGTTTCGTCCTGACCCCGTCCAGCCCACCGCCCCGGATCCGCCCACGACGGGTTCGGCCGCGGGGGCTACTGCGACGGAACAGCTCCGAAACGTACAGGACTGCCATCGGACGCGTGGAAGCGGGCGCCGATGCGGAAGGCAAATTCCCGTCCCTAGGGACGAAGCGGGCGGCAGCACTCGGCGGGGGCGGGACAACATCGGGGGAGCAACGGGTTTCGATTCAGACCAGTGAAGGGCGCCCACGCCGCTGGCAATGGATGAGTTCGATTCGACGGGCTGGGCGGGGTCAGATTGTAACCCGCAACCCCAGCGCGGCCTCCCGGAACACGGTTGCAGGTTTCCGCCTGAGCCCTGCCGCCCTGATCCCGTCCACCCCAGCCGCGGAGCCTGTTCCCGGTCCCTGGCGGCGTGCGGACCCCTGCGATGGGCGCAAGAAGAGCGTGCCCCTGGACAAGCGCCGCGGAGTCGGAATGGGGATTTGGGGCATCTTGGGGGCATGAGGAATTCAACTTCCAGGGGCTTCGGTCCGGGCGGGCTGGCGGCCGCGGCCGCGCTGGGCGTCGCCGGATGCGTCTCGGCGCCGGAACACCGGGCGGCGGTCCGCGACGAGTCGGCCGGACGTCTCTCGGTGGGCACGGTGCAGCGGGAAATCCGGGTCGGGATGAGCGGGGCCGAGGTGATCGCGGCGCTGGGGCCGCCCAACATCGTCACCACCGACCCCGAACGCCGCGAGGTCTGGACCTACGACCGGATCGCGACGGAAACGGTCCATTCCTCCAGCATCGGCGGCGTCTCCGCCCTAGTGCTGGGGCTCGGCAGCTCGCTGCTCGGGGGCGTGGCCCCCGGAGTCACCCAGTCCGCGGGCGCCGAGGTCCGCACGCAGCGGACGCTCACGGTGATCCTGCGGTTCGATGCGGAGCGCAGGGTGCGGGATTTCAGCTACCATGCCTCGCAATTCTGAAATGAAACCCGTCGGTCAGGCATTCCGGGCGGAAGTGGGGGGCACGATGGCCGCCGTGGTCCTGCTGCTGGCAGGGTGCGGGGGAATCCCGGCCGCGGCGTTGCAATTGCCGCCCGAGTCCAGCGCCAACCGCGAGCGGCAGACGCGGGCGTTTGACGGGATCGCGGAGCCGGCCCTCCTCGCGGCTTCCGCGGCCGTCCTGCAGGACCTGGGCTTCGTCCTCGAGGAGAGTGAGACGCGGCTCGGGGTGATCGTGGCGTCGAAGCGGCGGAGCGCGCGCAATGCCGGGGAGATCGCGGTGAAGGTGCTGCTCGGGATCCTGGCGCCGCCCGGGCCGCCGCCGTGGGCCGAGGCCCAGAACATCCGCGTGTCCATCGTCACGCGTCCCGCGGAGGCCGGGCCGGCGGGGCGCGTGTTCCTCCGGGCGACCTTCCAGCGGGTCGTCTACGATGCCGCGCAGCGGATCATCCGCCGGGAGCAGTTGAACGACGAGGAGCTGTACACGACCTTCTTCGCGCAGCTGGCGCAAGGGCTGTACCTGGAGGCCAAACCCTCGTGAACCGCGGGGCGATCATCCTGGCGGGGCTCGGGTTGGCGGCGTTGCCGGGCTGCCTTTCCAACCCCAACGAACGCATCTTCGACGCCCGCAGCGGGCCGGCGGAGCTGCGCAGCGTCCAGTCCCGGACCCTGGCGGCGCCGGACCCCGAGAGGGTGCTGCGCGCGACGATTGCGACGCTGCAGGATCTGGGCTTCGTGATCGACAAGGCGGACGCAGTGCTGGGCACGGTGAGCGGCACGAAGCTGGCGGGTTACGAGGTGCGGATGACCGTGAGCGTGCTGGCGCGCGGGCCGGGCCAGGTGATGGTGCGGGCGAATGCCCAATTCAACGGGCTCAAGGCGATCGAGGACCCCCAGCCCTATCAGGACTTCTTTTCGGCGCTCGAGAAGTCGCTCTTCCTGGCGGTTCAGGCGGCGCCCTGAACTGGTTTGGGCTGGCCGGTGGCGGGGGGCTCGAGCCCGCCGCCATTGGCGGCGTCGGTGGACCGTGGACGGTGATCGAGATCCATGCGTCGACCGACCACCGCTCACCGTCTAACGAAGCGCCGTACCGCGACCAACTTCCATGCACCGTCCTGCTCCAAGGGAGATCTAGAAGGCTGGGGTCTCCAGAAGGCTGGGTTCAGGCCGTGAATCGCTCATCCGCGTAGCAGGGGCGGGCCTGCGCCGCTTCTACCGCCGGCCGGGACCCGGGAGCGTCGCCTGCAACTCCTCCCGCAGGCCCGGCAGCGTGGGGTCGAGCTCCCAGGCGGCGCGCAGCTGGTCCGCGGCCGCGTCGCGCTCCCCGGCGCGCAGCAGGACCCGGGCGTAAAGCTGCCGCGCGGCGGCGGAGTCCGGTTCGAGCTCCAGCGCGCGTTCGAAATGGCCGCGGGCCTCCCCGAGGCGATCCCCCAGCGCGAGGGCCAGGCCCCAATTCAGTTCCGCCCCGGCGTGGTTCGGCTGCAGTTGGAGCGTGCGCGCGAAACAGGCGATCGCCGCCTCCAGCCGGCCGGACTCCGCGTGCGTCAGCCCGAGGTTGTGGTGGGCCTCGGCGAGTGCCGGCTCGAGCTCGATCGCACGCTGGAAACGCCGGGCGGCCTCCTCGCGGCGGCCGAGCAGGGCGAGCGCGACGCCGTGGGTGTTCTCGGCGCGCGCGAACTTCGGTTGCAGCTGGAGGGCGCGTTCCACCAGGGGCAACGCCGCGGCCGGCTGGCCGGTGCGCGCCAGGTTGTCGGCGAGGTTGTTCAGCGCCGCGGGGAAGTCGGGCTTCAGCTCGACGGCGCGCCGCGCGTGCGGCAGCGCCCCGTCGGGGTCGCCCCGGGCGGCCAGTTCGACGGCCAGATTGTGGTGCGCGATCCAGCTGTCCGGGGAGCGCTCGAGGGTCGCGCGGTAAAGTGCGACGGAATCCGCGTAGTGGCGGCTCTGCACCAAGGTCAGGGCGCCGAGCCCCGCGACGAGGGCCGTGCCCGCGGTGAGGGCCTGGGGGCGGCTCCAAGTGCGGATCCCCCCGTGGACGGCCCGCGTCAGGCCGGCGGCGAGGAGCGCGAAGGCGGCGAGGCAGGCGAGGTATTGGAAGTGGTCCGCGACCGGCGAGAAGAGGAACGGGTAGACGTCGAAAAACCCCAGCGCCGGGAACAGCATCCCGCCGAACAGGAGCGCCGCCGCGAGCGGACCCCGTTGCCGGCGGGCGTGCCAGGCGAGCGCGGCCAGCAGCAGGAGCGCGGCGAGGGCGGGCAGGTAGTGCGCGGCCCGGGAGGGGTCGGCCGACCACGGCGGATAATGAAACGCGAGGTTCGCCGGCCAGAGCAGTGTGCCGAGGTAGAACCAGAGGTTGCGCCCGGCGAGCAGGCCCCGCGCCAGCAGCCCCTGCTCAAACTCCGCCCCCTGGGCGCCGATGCCGGTCCGCTCGAACCAGACGG
>JAIXQE010000178.1 GCA_027485815.1 Opitutaceae bacterium | reverse complement strand
GGCTTCGTGTGGGAAAAATTCCCGCCCGATGTCGTGGCGCTCGGCGTGCTCGTGGTGATCGCGGCCTCCGGCCTGGTTCCAGTGGCGGATGTGTTCGCGGTCTTCGCGAACCCGGCTCCCCTCACGGTCGCGGCCCTCTTCGTCCTTTGCGCCGCGCTCCTGCGTTGTGGGGCGCTCGATTACCTTTCCGGCAGTCTGGAGCGAGTGCAGGGGCTGCCCTATCCGCTGGTGATCTTCCTGCTGGTGCTGCTGGTGGCCTTCGTCTCGGCCTGGATCAATAACACCCCGGTGGTGGTCGTCTTTGTGCCGGTGGCCATCAGCCTCGCGCGCCGGATGGGCCTGCCGGTATCGAAGTTCCTGATCCCGGTGTCGTTCGCTGCGGTGCTGGGGGGCAATTGCACCCTGATCGGGACGAGCACCAATCTGGTGGCGAACGGGATCCTGCTGGAGCGTGACTTGCCCGGGCTGGGAATGTTCGAACTCGCCGCGGTGGGGGTGCCGGCGGCACTCCTTGGAGCCCTCTATCTCGGTCTGGCCGGGCGGCGCCTCCTGCCCAACCGCGAACCCCTCACCGCCACGCTGAGCGAGGACGAGCGCCGGGAATACTTCGCCGAGGCCTACGTGCCGCCCGGTTCCCCCCTGAACGGCAAAAGCCTGCGCGCCGCCGGCCTGACGCGCGCCCGGGGGTTCCGGGTGATCGAGGTGGTGCGCGACGGGGTGGGGATCGACATTGACCCGGATCACACCCCCTTGGAGGAGGGCGACCGGATGGTGCTCGCCTGCCTCCCCTCCGGCATCGCCCAAGTCCGTTCGATGCCGGGATTCGATTTCACCGCCGAGGCGGGACTGGAGCAGATTGCCTCCCACGAGGGCGTGGTGGTCGAGGGCGCCGTCGCCCCCAACTCGGAGATCATCGGCCAAAGCATCAGCGAACTGAATTTCCGCCAGCGCTTCCGCGTCATCGTCCTCGCCATCCACCGGGGCGGGGAGAACGTCCGCGACAAGCTGGAGACGATTCCGCTCCAGATGGGCGATATCCTCTTGATGATGGGCACCGAACAGGCGGTGAACGTGCTCCGGCGGGGCGACGACATCATCCTCTTCGATCGTCCGCCGCTGCCTTCCGTGTCCCGTCACGGCCGGATCCCGCTGGTGCTGGCGACCATCGTCGGCGTCATCGCGCTCGAGACGCTCGATCTGGTGCCCATCCACCTCGGCGCGCTCGCCGGGGCGCTGGTGATGTGCCTCACCGGCTGCATCAAACCGAAGGAGGCCTACGAAGCCATCGAATGGCCCCTGCTGATGATGATCTTCGGGATGCTCGCGCTGGGCGTGGCGATGCAGCAGACCGGGGCCGCCGACTGGCTCGCGCGCAATGTCGTCGCCGGGGTCGGGCAAGTGGTCTCCGGGCCGAGCAAGCCGATGGTGATGCTGGCCGCCCTGTACGTCCTGACGCTCCTCCTGACGGAAATCCTCTCCAACAACGCGGTCGCCGCCCTGATGGTGCCGATCGCGATCGGGGTCGCCGGGGAAGCCGGCCTCGATAGCCGCCCGTTCATCATCGGGGTCACGATCGCCGCCAGCGCCGCCTTCGCCACTCCCATCGGTTACCAGACGAACACCTACATCTACGGGATTGGCGGCTATCGCTTCCGCGATTTCGTCCGCATCGGGGTGCCGCTCAACCTGCTTTGCCTGATCGTCGCGCTGGTGGTCATTCCCCGGGTCTGGCCGTTGCAGGCCCCCTGAGCCGGCCCTCCCGGCTCACAGGGTGAGCCGCAGGCCGTCGTGGGCCGGCGCGACGCCTGGGGGCAGGCTCGCCGCCAGCGTCGCGTGATCGCTCAAGTGGGTCAGGTGCGTCAGCAGCGTCCGCTGGGCGCCGATCTCCCGGGCCACCACCACCGCTTCGTCCAGGGAAAGGTGCGAGGGGTGCGGCAAGGGCCGCAGGCCATCGAGCACGAGGACCTCCGCGCCGCGGGCGAGCGCCACCGCCTCCGGGGGGACGGTCTTGCAGTCCGTATAGTAGGCGAGGCGCCGGCCGGAGCTGCGCTCGGTGAAGACGAGGCCGAGGGTGTTGATCCCGCCGTGCGGCAACAGGGTCGCGTCGATGGTCCCTTGCGGTAGCTCCAGTCGGGCCGGCATCGGCGTCAGGCGAAACGCCGCATACCCGCGCGCCCGCGGCCGCTCCCCCAAGGCGTAGGGATAGATGGCCGCCACCCGCCCCAGCCCCTCCTCGGTCCCGTAGACGGTCAGGGCGGCGCCATCCCGCAGGTCACAGAAGCGCCGCAGGTCGTCCATGCCCACCACATGGTCCGCATGGCCGTGGGTGAGGATGAAAAGGTCGAGTTGGCGGATATCCTCGCGCAGGCACTGGAGCCGGAATTCCGGCGCGGCGTCCACCTGCACGTGCAGGCCGTCCATCACGACGTGGACCGAGGCCCGGGAGCGCCGGTTGCGCGGATCCGGCGAACGGCAGACCGCGCAGTCGCAGGCGATCATCGGCACCCCTTGGGAAGTGCCCGTCCCGAGGAAGATCAGCTCCATCCGCGGGACCTCAACGGGGCGTCGCGAGCCAGGCGAGGGCCCGCGGGATGAAGTGTTCGAGCCCCGGGGTATCCTCGGCGTGCGGGGAAATGGTCAGGACCCGGCCCCGGCCGAAGGGCGCGTGGACCGCCGCCGGCGAGTGGATCATCACGCCCTCCGGGGTTCCATTGCGGGCGATCTCCGTCCGGAACCACGCCGCCACCTCGTACGGCGGGAGGTCCTTCCGCTCCAGTGGCTTGATGATCGGACCGTTGGCGTAGCGGATGGTGAAGGGATCGGCCACCGCACCGAACAGCTGCTGCCCCTCGGGCGACAGTTGGATCCGCATCATCCCGCGGCCGCGCTGCCACTTGTTCGAGACGGTCTTGGCGTTCAGGAGGCCCAGGCCCCAATCGAAGCCGGCGCAGGCCAGATAGGCGCCGGCGCAGATCCCGAGGTAGCCACCCCCATTCTCCACGAAGGCGCGGACCTGCCGCCGCCCGGCCTCGCCGATGGCCTTGGCCTGGGCGCTGCCGCTCCCCCCGGAAAACACGATCAGATCGAACCCGGAAAGGTCCCGCGTGCCGATCTCCGCCGGGGTCAGCGCCGTCACGGTGGCCCCCGGCAACTGCTGGGCGCGGCGGGTGACGGTCGCCACCCCCGACTCCCCGGCGCCCGGCCCCTGATAGATCGCGATGCGCAGCGGCCGGGTCACGGCGGGCGCGGAGAACAGGTCAGGCGGGTTGGCCGGCGCTTCTGGCGGGGTGGTCTCGGCGGCGATCAGGCGGCCGAGCAGCAGCAGGGCCAGACAACAGAACAGGCGCATCTGGTGGAGGATGGGGGCGCGGGGGCCGCTGACAACGCTGCGTTCGCCGGGGGCCAAAAAGAAGGCGCGCCACCCGGGGGTGGCGCGCCGTGGGAATCAGGCTGGGACGCTTGGACTTAGTAGTCCATCCCGCCCGGACCGTGGCCGTGACCGCCGGCCGCCGGAGCTTCCTTCTTCTCCGGGATCTCGGTGATCATGCACTCGGTCGTGAGCAGGAGCCCGGCGACGGAGGCCGCGTTCTGGAGGGCGGTGCGGGTGACCTTGGTCGGGTCGACGACGCCGGCCTTGACCAGGTCCTCGTACTCGCCCGTGGCCACGTTGTAGCCGTAGTTGCCCTTGTTGGAGGCGATCTGGCCCACCACGACCGCACCCTCGACGCCAGCGTTGGCGCAGAGCATGCGGATGGGGGACTCGATCGCCCGGCGGACGATCTGGGCGCCGATGGCCTCGTCACCCTCGAGCTTGAGGCTGTCGATGGCCTTGGCGGTGCGGAGCAGCGCGACGCCGCCGCCGGGGACGATGCCTTCCTCGACCGCCGCACGGGTGGCGTGGAGGGCGTCCTCGACGCGGGCCTTCTTCTCCTTCATCTCAACCTCGGTGGACGCACCGACGTTGATGACGGCGACGCCGCCGGCGAGCTTCGCCAGGCGCTCCTGGAGCTTCTCGCGGTCGTAGTCCGAGGTGGTCTCCTCGATCTGGCGGCGGATCTGCTTCACGCGGGCCTGGATCTCGGAGGACTTGCCCGAACCCTCGACGATGGTGGTGTTCTCCTTGTCGACGACGATGCGCTTGGCGCGGCCGAGGTCGCTGATCTGGAGGCTCTCGAGCTTGATGCCGAGGTCCTCGGTGATGCACTTGCCGCCGGTGAGGATCGCGATGTCCTCGAGCATCGCCTTGCGGCGATCACCGAAGCCAGGCGCCTTGACCGCGCACACGTTGATGGTGCCGCGGATCTTGTTCACGACCAGCGCGGCCAGGGCCTCGCCCTCGACTTCCTCGGCAATGACGAGGAGCTGCTTGCCGCTCTTGGCGACCAGCTGCAGCAGGGGCAGGAACTCCTGGAGGTTGGCGATCTTCTTCTCGTGGATCAGGACGTAGCAGTCCTCGAGAACGGCCTCCTGGGCCTCCATGTTGGTGGCGAAGTAGGGCGACAGGTAGCCCTTGTCGAACTGCATGCCCTCGACGACATCGAGGGTGGTCTCGATCGACTTGGCCTCCTCGACGGTGATGGTGCCGTCCTTGCCGACCTTGTCCATCGCGTCGGCGATGATGTTGCCGATCTTGTCGTCCCAGTTGGCCGAGACGGTGGCGACCTGGCGGATCTCCTCGCGGTCGGAGACGCGCTTCGAGATCTTGCCGAGCTCGGCGATCGCGGCCTCCACGGCCTTGTCGATGCCGCGCTTGAGGAAGATCGGGTTGGAGCCGGCGGTGACGTTCTTCAGGCCTTCCTTGTAGATGGCCTCGGCGAGCACGGTGGCGGTGGTGGTGCCGTCACCCGCGGCGTCGCTGGTCTTGGAGGCGACCTCCTTGACCATCTGGGCGCCCATGTTCTCGTAGGGATCCGGCAGTTCGACCTCCTTGGCGACGGTGACACCGTCCTTGGTGACCGTCGGGGAGCCGAACTTCTTGTCGATCACCACATTGCGGCCCTTGGGCCCGAGGGTGACCTTGACGGCCTTGGAGAGGAGCTCGACGCCCCGGAGGACCTTGTGACGAGCGCTCTCGTCGAAGAGGAGTTGCTTAGCAGCCATTGTGACTTGGATTGGGTTTTAGTTGGTGAGTGAGGGGAGGGGGGCTCAGCCGATGACGCCGAGGATGTCATCCTCGCGGACGAGGGTGTACTTCTTGTCGTCGAGCTTCACCTCGGTGCCGCCGTACTTGCTGATGAGGACGCGGTCGCCGACCTTCACTTCGAAGGCCAACACCTTGCCGTCTTCGCCCTTCTTGCCGGTGCCGAGGGCGATGACCTTGGCCTCCTGGGGCTTTTCCTTGGCGCTGTCCGGGATGATGATCCCGCCGCGGACCTGCTCTTTTTCCTCGATGTGCTCCACGAGAACACGATCGCCGATGGGCTTGATGGTGACTTTAGCCATATGTGGTTTTGGTTGGGTTTGAACGGAAGGGTTCAGTGGGTTGGAAAATGGCCCGCCGGCGGCGCGGAAGCGCCGTCGGTGGACCAAAAGGGGCGAGTTTACTTCTTCTTGTTGTCCTCGTCGACCACTTCGAAGTCGGCATCGACGACGTCCGCCTTCTTCTCGGTCTTCTTGCCGGCGGG
>JAIXQE010000117.1 GCA_027485815.1 Opitutaceae bacterium | reverse complement strand
GGGTGCAGGTGGAGGTGCCGACGAGCCTGAGTGCCGAGCAGCGGCGGATTCTCGAGGAGTTCGCGAAGGTGAGCGGCGATGCCAACGAGCCGACCTCGCGTTCCTTCTTCGAGAAGGCGAAGAAGTTCTTCTGAGCCGGGGCGGCCCTGCTGCGCTGCAGCTTCGCAGGGCATCCTTCGCCCAAGGAGGACGCGCGTCTCGAGGGGAGCGTGAACCATCGGTTAGGATGGCCGCGCCATCCGAAGCTCGTAGAGCGAAGGATGGCGGAGAGGGGGGGATTCGAACCCCCGGTACGGTTGCCCGTACACATGATTTCCAATCATGCACATTCGACCACTCTGTCACCTCTCCGGGGCGCTCGGACGGTCCCGTTTCCGGGTCCGTCCGCTGGGCGAGGGGACACGCAACGGGCGCGACGTCCGCGGGTCAACCCGCAAATCCGCCTCGCCCACGCCTTTCGCCACGCTCGGGGGCGGACCACAACGGCAGCTGATGCGTGACATTCGCCGGCCTTCTGCCGCGCGCCCGCGGGGGGCGTTCGGACGTTAAAAGGGGAAGTCGGATGGAAATGCGTCTTGCGCGGGCGCGGGCCGAACCCAAGCCTGCTCCGGATTTTTTCCCGCCGACGGCTCACACACCATGGTCACCGCCAACACCGAACTCGGCTACAACAGCAAGGTTGAGGGGGGCGTCATCGTCTCCCGCGCGGATGCGGCCATCAACTGGATCCGCACCAACTCGATGTGGCCGATGCCGATGGGCCTCGCCTGCTGCGCGATCGAGCTGATGGCGGTCGGCGGCGCCCGGTTCGACATCGCCCGCTTCGGCGCCGAGGTGATGCGCTTCTCGCCCCGGCAGGCCGACGTGATGATCGTCGCCGGCACGGTCACCTACAAGATGGCCCCTCAGGTCCGCCGGATCTATGACCAGATGGCGTCGCCCAAGTGGGTCATCGCGATGGGCGCCTGCGCCAGCTCGGGCGGCATGTACCGGTCCTACGCGACGTTGCAGGGGGTGGACCGCATCGTGCCGGTCGACGTGTACGTGAGCGGCTGCCCCCCGCGGCCCGAGGCGCTACTCGACGCGCTGATGAAACTCCAGGGCCAGGTGCGCCGTGAGCCGGCGGCCCGGCGGCTGCTCTCGGCCTGAAGTCCCCCGCACCGATGTCCGCCGACCTCGTCTCCACCCTGCAGGCCCGATTCCCGCGGCTGGCGCCCCGGCCCTCGGCCGATCACCCGGCGGTGAACGCGCCGCTCGAGGAGGTCGTGCCGCTGCTGCGCTGCCTGCGCGACGAGCACGGGTTCGACCTGCTGACGGACGTTACCGCGATCGACTGGGCCCCGGGGGCCGCGCCGCGCTTCACGGTCGTCTACCACCTGCTGTCGACGACGCGGGCCGGCGCTTACGTGCGGGTGGCGGCGCCCTGCGCGGGCACGGAAGAGGCTCCGGTGGCGCCGAGCGTCACGAGCCTTTGGGCGGGGGCGGACTGGCACGAGCGGGAGTGTTTCGACCTGATGGGCGTCCGGTTCGAGGGTCACCCGGACCTGCGCCGGATTCTGATGTGGGACGGTTATCCCTACCATCCGCTGCGGAAGGACTTCCCGCTGGCGGGCATCGAGACCGAACTGCCGGCGGAGGATGTCGCGGCGGAGACGGGCGCGCGGGTCGTGGCCGCCCCGATGGCCGGCGGCCCGTTCGTGGCGTCCGCAGGCGAGATCAACCTCACCGAGGCTGAGCCGCGGGCCAAGGACGAGAGCTGGAGTGACCGCGCGCCGCAGCCCGGGCACACCCCGCTGCGCCAGGTGAAGGAGTGAACCGCACGCCGATGGCCACCGACTACAATTTCCCCGATTCCGCCGCCCGCGCCGCCGCCGCGGCCCAGGAGGCGCCCGCGGAGTTCCAGACCGAGAAGATGTCCCTCGCGATGGGACCCTCGCACCCCTCGACCCACGGCGTGCTCCGCCTGCAGCTCGAGTTGGACGGCGAGACGGTGACGCGCGCGGATCCGGTGCTCGGCTACCTGCACCGCGGCGACGAGAAGATCGCCGAGAACATGACCTACAACCAGTTCGTGCCGTACACGGACCGGTTGGATTACCTCGCCCCGCTGGCCAACAACATGGCCTATGCGATCGCGGTGGAGCGGCTGGCCAAGCTCGAGGTCCCGGCGCGTTGCCAGGCGATCCGGGTCGTCACCGCGGAGATGGCGCGCATTTCGGCCCACCTGATGGGCTTGGGGGCCTTCGGCCTCGACGTGGGCGCGTGGACCGTCCTGCTCTACTCCCTCGAGGAGCGGGAGAAACTCTACAAGCTGTTCGAGGAGCTCACCGGGGCGCGCTTCACCACCAGTTACACCCGCATCGGGGGCGTCACCCGCGACGTTCCCGAGGGCTGGCTGGGCCGCGTGGGCGCGTTCTGCGACCAGTTCCTGCCCATTTTGGAGGAGATTCTGAAGCTGCTGACGCGGAACAAGATCTTCATGGACCGCACGGTCGGCGTGGGCGTCATCTCGCGGGCGGATGCGCTGGCGTACGGCCTGACCGGCCCGAACCTGCGCGGCAGCGGCGTGGGCCTCGACCTGCGCAAGGACAAGCCCTACTCGGGCTACGAGCAGTACGAGTTCGACGTGCCGGTGGGCACCACGGGCGACTGCTACGACCGGTACCTCGTCCGCGGCGAGGAAATGCGCCAGTCGGTGCGGATCATCCGGCAGGTGCTCGCCCGGTTCCCGGACGGCCCGTGGTACGCGCCGGACGCGCGGCGGATCTTCGCGCCGCCCAAGGACAAGATCCTCACCTCGATGGAGGAGCTGATCCAGAACTTCATGATCGTCACCGAGGGGCCGCAGATTCCGCCCGGCGAGGTCTACTTCGAGGCGGAGAACCCCAAGGGCGTGCTGGGCTTCTTCATCGTGAGCCGCGGCGGCGGCGTGCCTTACCGTCTGAAGATCCGTTCCCCTTCCTTCTGCAACCTCTCGATTTTGCCCAAGGCCTGCCAGGGCATCCTGATCTCGGACGTCGTCGCCCTGCTGGGCTCGATGGACTTCGTGATGGGGGAATGCGACCGCTGAGCCCCCGGGCCCGTTGACCGAATCCGCCGCGCGATGAACCTGAAACCGGAAACCCTCCAGCGCATCGAGGAAGTGATCCCGCACTACCCCGTGGCCCGGAGCGCCGTGCTCCCGCTGCTGCACCTGATCCAGGAGGACGCGGGCTACATCTCCGCCGAGGCCGCCGAGTGGGTGGCGGCGCGGCTGGGCCTGCAGCCGATCAATGTCCTCGAGGTCGTCACCTTCTACCCGATGTTCCGCCAGCAGCCGATCGGCCGCCGGCACATCAAGGTGTGCCGCACCCTGTCCTGTGCGCTGCGCGGCGGGTACCAGACCTGCGCCACCTTCGAGGAAGAGTTCAAGGTCCACCGCGGCGAGGTCAGCGCCGACGGCGAGGTCACGATCGAGTTCGTCGAGTGTCTCGCGAGCTGCGGCACCGCGCCGGTGGTGATGATCGACGACGACCTGCACGAGAACGTGGACTGCGCCCGCGCCCGGGAACTTTCCGCCCGCCTCCGCGCCGAGGCCGCCGCCCGCCGCTGAACCGCCCCGCCATGCCCGCCCCCGCCGAACGCCGGATCATCTTCAAGCACATCGACGAGCCGGGCTATACGCCCGACCTCGCGTGCTACCTCCGCCACGGCGGCTACGCCATCCTGCGCAAGGCCCTGGCGATGGCGCCCGCGGCCATCATCGACGAGGTCAAGAAGTCCGGCCTCCGCGGCCGCGGCGGCGCCGGCTTCGGCTGCGGGCTCAAGTGGTCGCTCGTCGACCGCAAGAGTGGCAAGCCGATCTACCTGGTGGTGAACGCCGACGAGTCGGAGCCCGGCACCTTCAAGGACCGCTACATCATCCACCAGGACCCGCACCAGCTGCTGGAGGGCATCATGGTGTCGAGCTGGGCGAACAACGTCCGCCAGGCCTACATCTATATCCGCGGCGAATTCCCGCACGGGGCCCGGATCCTGGAAAAGGCGATCGCCGAGGCGCGCGCCGCGAATCTGGTCGGCCCGAACGTCCTTGGCAGCGGCTACAGCTGCGAGATCTACGTCCACCGCGGCGCCGGCGCCTACATCTGCGGCGAGGAGACGGGGCTGATTGAGTCCCTCGAGGGCAAGCGGCCGTACCCGCGCATCAAGCCGCCGTATTTCCCGGCGGTGCTCGGACTGTACCAGTGCCCGACCATCGTGAACAACGTCGAGACGCTGTGTCACGTGAAGCACATCGTCGACGTGGGCGGCGAGGAGTTCGCCAAGATCGGCACGCCGGGCAACACCGGCACGCGCGTCCTCTGCGTCAGCGGGCACGTGCGCCGGCCGGGTTATTTTGAGTTCGAGGTCGGCCGGATCACGCTCGGGCAGCTGCTGCACGAGGTCTGCGGCGGGCCCCTGCCGGGCCGCACCTTCAAGGCGATCATCCCGGGCGGTTCCTCCGCCAAGGTGCTCCGCTGGGGCGAGACCTTTACCCTGAAGAACAAGGACGGCTCCACCCGCACCCTCGCGGTCGAGGACATCCCGATGGACTTCGACACCCTCGCCGCCTGCGGCACGATGGGCGGCTCGGGCGGGGTGATCGTGATGGACGACTCGGTCAACATGGTCGAGGCCCTCGCCAACATCAACGCGTTCTACGCCCACGAGAGCTGTGGCCAGTGCACCCCCTGCCGCGAGGGTTCCCTGTGGATGAAGAAGATCACCACGCGGATGGTCCACGGCCAGGCCCGGGCGGAGGATGGCGCCCTGCTGCTGGGCGTCGCGGACCAGATCGCTGGCCGCACCATCTGCGCCTTCGGCGAGGCCTGTTCGTGGCCCACCCAGAGCTTCCTCGCGAAGTTCGGCGACGAGTTCCGCGCCTATCCCGGGACCAAGGCCACGCCGCGGCCGGAGTCCGTGCCCCTCGCCTGAAGCCCGCCCTTCCCGCATGAGCGCCGCCCCCCCGACCGACCTCGTCCCCGTCACCATCGACGGCCAGGAGATCGCCGTGCCCAAGGGCACGAACGTGATCGAGGCCGCGCGGCGGGTCGGCGTCGACGTCCCCTTCTACTGCTACCACCCGAAGCTCTCGGTGGTGGGCAATTGCCGGATGTGCCTCGTCGAGCTCGGCCAGCCCGCGGTCGACCCGGCCACCAAGGCGCCCGTGATGGATCCCGTCACCGGCCGCCAGCGCATCAACTGGATCCCGCGACCCCAGATCGGCTGTGCGACCTCCGTCACCCCCGGCCTGCACGTCCGCACCCAGACCCCGCAGATCAAGGCCTGCCGCGAGGGCGTGATGGAGTTCCTGCTCATCAACCACCCGCTGGACTGCCCGATCTGCGACCAGGCGGGCGAGTGCAAGCTGCAGGAGCAGGCGACCGGCTACGGCCGCGGCTACTCCCGCTTCATCGAGCAGAAGAACGTGAAGCCCAAGCGGACCCAGCTCGGGCCCCGGGTGATGCTCGACGACGAGCGCTGCATCCTCTGCTCGCGCTGCATCCGGTTCTGCAAGGAGATCGCCAAGGATGACGTCCTCGGTTTCACCGACCGTGGCAGCTACTCGACGCTGACCTGCTACCCGGGCCGGCAGCTAACCAACAATTATTCGCTCAACACCGTCGACCTGTGCCCGGTGGGCGCGCTGACGAGCACGGATTTCCGCTTCAAGATGCGGGTGTGGTTCCTCAAGCAGACGCCGGGGATCGATCCCGAGTCGAGCGCCGGGGCCAACACCGTGGTCTGGTCGCGCGAGGGCGTGATCTACCGCATCACCCCGCGGGAGAACGACGCGGTGAACGACGCGTGGATGGCCGACAGCGGCCGCGAGCTTTACAAGCAGGTGCGGGCGCCCGGCCGGTTGGCGGGCGTGCGCGTGGCGGGTACTCCGGCGACGCTCGACGCGGCGGTCGCCCGGGCGGGTGAGTTGTTCCGCGCGGCGGCGGGCCGCGTGGCCGTGGTCGGTTCGGGCCGCAGTTCCGTGGAGGAGCAGTGGCTCACGCGCCGGCTCGCCGAGGCCCTGCAGGCGCCGGCGTACCTCGTCAGCCGGGTGGGGGAGGGCGACGGCCTGCTCGTCTCCGCGGACCGCAACCCGAACGTGCGCGGCGCGCTGGTGACGGGCCTCCTCCGGGCCTTGCCGGCGCAGCGTTTGGACGAGTTGGCGGCGGCGATCGACGCGGGCCGGGTCACGACCGTGGTCTCCGTGGGCGAGGACCTGGCGGCCGCCGGCCTGACGCCGGCCCAACTCGCGAAGGTGCAGGTGGTGCACTTGGGAACGGCGGAGAGTCCGACCAGCCAGGCGGCGGCGGTGCTGCTGCCGGCGTTGACGGTCTTCGAGAAGGCCGGGTGTTTCGTGAACCAGCAGTTCCGCCTGCAGCGCTTCCAGCGCGCGGTGCCGGGCCCGGCGGGCACCCACGACGACCTCGAATCGCTCGCGCGCCTGATCGGCGCCGCGGGCGGCGCGGCGGCCCCGGCCGACCTGGCCGGAGTCTGGTGCGAATTGGCGGCGGCGGTGCCGGCGTTGGCGGGGCGCACCTTCACGAGCGTACCCGACCTCGGTCTACCTTTGGATCCCGCGCCGTTCGCGGGCCTGCCCTTCGTGGAGGGCCCCGGCCTCCACTTCACCCCGGCGCGCGCCTGATCCCTGCTGCCCATGGTCTCCCAAGCCTTCATCGCGGTCGGTCTCGGTTTTGTCCTGATGGGCGCGGGCCTCTACGCCCTCACCCTCACCAAGGCCAAGGCGTCGCCGGCGGAGCCGACCAAGGCGCAGCTGCGGGAGCAGGCGGCCCGGGTGGTGGAGATGCGCAAGATGCGGATCGCAGCGGCGGTGAGCGCGGGCCTCGGCCTGGCGCTGGTCCTGTTCTTCCTCTTCTGAGATGGTCGACCTCTACCTCAGTCTTCCCCCCCTCGTGCAGGGCCTCCTCAAGGGCCTGGCGGTCATCATGGTGATCTTCCCCATCGGTGGCGCCTGTTCGATGGCGGAGCGCAAGGTTTCGGCTTGGATCCAGGGTCGGCCGGGCCCGAACCGCGCCGTCGTGCCCTGGGTATCGTGGATCCCCTTCGTGGGCCCGTTCCTGCAGCGGCTTGGCGTGTTCCACGTGATGGCGGACGGCGGCAAGATGCTGTTCAAGGAGGACGCGCTGCCGGGGCACGTGCGGAAGTTCTATTTCGTGCTCGCCCCCCTGGTGGCGATGATGCCCGCCCTGACCACCGTGACCACGGTGCCGGTGGGGGCCTACCTCGACGCGGCGGGCAAGGCGGTGCCGCTCGTGCTGGCGAACGTCGACATCGGCATCCTCGCGGTCTTCGCGGTGTCCTCCCTGGGCGTCTACGCGCTGATCCTGGCCGGGTGGGCCTCGAACTCGAAGTACCCGTTCCTCGGCGGCATCCGCGCCTCGGCGCAGCTGATCGCCTACGAGTTGTCGCTGACCCTTTCGGTGGTGCCGGTCTTCCTGTGGATCAACGCGCCGGGCACGCCGGGCTCGCTGAGCCTCTCGCGCGCGGTGGAATTCCAGTCGGGGGCCTGGCAGGGGCTCACGGCGGCCTCGTGGGGCGGAGTGTGGTTCCTGTTCCTGATGCCGGTGTCGGCGCTGATCTTCCTGATCGCGCTGTTCGCGGAGACGAACCGTCACCCGTTCGATATGGCGGAGGGCGAGTCAGACCTCGTGGGCGGCTTCCACACCGAGTACGGCGCCTTCAAGTGGGGCCTGTTCTTCGTGGCCGAGTACGCCCACATGCTGATCGGCTCGGCGGTGTTCACCCTGCTCTTCCTCGGGGGCTGGAACCCGCTCCCGTGGGTGCCGCTGGCGACCCTCGTCGGCTGGCTGGGGGCGCTCACCCCGCTGGCCGCGCACCCGATCGCCGTGGGGTTGCTCTCGATCGGCATCTTCCTCGGCAAGGTGCTCGCGCTGGTCTTCTTCTTCATGTGGGTGCGCTGGACGGTGCCCCGCTTCCGCTACGATCAGGTGATGGAGCTGGGGTGGAAGAAGCTGCTTCCCCTCTCGATCGTGAACCTGCTCTTCTACCTGGGCGCGATCGCCGCGCTCACGCCGTAAACCCGCCATGGCCGTCGTCCCCGTCGCCCGCCCCCCGCTCACCCTCGCCGAGCGCACGTACCTGCCGCAGATCGCCGCCGGGCTGCGCACGA
Organism: Opitutaceae bacterium; assembly: GCA_027485815.1. GTDB lineage: Bacteria > Verrucomicrobiota > Verrucomicrobiia > Opitutales > Opitutaceae > ER46. Next base: position 24,462 of record JAIXQE010000117.1, on the reverse strand, counting down.
CGTGGAAGCACCTCGTGCGGCCGAAGCAGACCCTCGAGTACCCGGAGCAGCGGCCCGCGCTGCCGGCGGGCTACCGCGGCGTGCCGACCCTCGTCCGCGACCCGCACGGCCGCGAGAAGTGCGTCTCCTGCCAGCTCTGCGAGTTCGTCTGCCCGCCGAAGGCCATCCGCATCACCCCGGGCGAGATCGCCCCGGACGCCCCGACCGCCCACGTCGAGAAGGCGCCCCGGGAGTTCGAGATCGACATGCTCCGCTGCATCTACTGCGGGATGTGCCAGGAGGTCTGCCCGGAGGAGGCGATCTGGCTGCAGAACCAGTTCTCGATGACCGGCACCTCGCGCGAGGAGATGGTCAACCGCAAGGACCGGCTCTACGAGCTGGGCGGCACCCTGCCGGACCAGCATCTGAAGTGGGACCGCAAGGCCGCGGCGGAACAGGCGGGCAACGACCGGCACTGAAAATGGGCGAGCTCACCTTCAACCTCCTCGCCTGGTTCACGCTGCTGAGCGCGGCCGGGGTCGTGATCAACCGCAACGCGGTCAACGCCGCGCTCTGCCTGCTCCTGTGCCTCACCGGCGTCGCCGGGCTCTTCGTCGTGCTCGAGGCCTACCTCCTGGCCTTCGTCCTCCTGCTGGTCTACGCGGGCGCGGTGGTGGCGCTGTTCCTCTTCATCGTGATGCTGCTCGACACCTCGGGTGCGCCCCGGTCCCTGCCGCGTCGCCTTCCGCTGGTGGCCCGCGTGCTGGCCGGCGGGCTGGTGGCCAGCGGAGTGCTTTCGTTCTCGGCGCGGGCGCGACTGCCGGTGTCCGAGGCCGTGGCGGCGGCGCCCGGGGTGGGCGGCGCCCTCAAACCCTACGCCTACCAGCTGTTCACCACCTACCTGCTGCCCGTGCAGGTGCTCGGCTTCCTCCTGCTGGCCGCGATGATCGGGGTGATTGTCCTGAGTAAGAAGTTCGAGGGCCTGGAGGACGTGAAATGATCCCCGCAACCTTGGACGGTCATCTGCTGGTGAGCGGGGCGCTCTTTGCCCTCGGTCTCCTCGGCGTCCTGCTCCGCCGCAACACGCTGGTTGTCTTCATGTGCCTCGAGCTGATGCTCGTCGCCTCGACCGTGGCGTTGGTGGCGTTCTCGCGGTACAACGGGATCCTCGACGGCAACGTCTTCGTCTTCTTCATCCTCACCGTGGCCGCCGCCGAGGTGGCGGTGGGGCTGGCCATCATCGTGGCCCTCTTCCGGCGGCGCCAGACCGTCCAGGTGGACGAGCTCAATTCCCTGCGCAACTGAGATGAGCCCCGCCCTCCTCGCTTCCGGCGTCCTGCTGGCGCCCCTCCTCGCGGCGGCGATCATCGCCCTTGGCCTGCGCCGCGCGCCCGGGGCTGCCACCGCCGTGGCCCTCCTCGCCGCGGCCGTCGTCGCCGGCGGCTCGCTGATGCTCGCCCTCGGCTCCGCGCGCGACTTCACCGCGTCCGTCGAGCTGCTCCGGCTGGGAACCTTCGGGCTCTCGCTCGGGATCAAGTTCGATGACCTCGCCGCCCTGCTCCTGGCGATCGTCGGCGTGGTCGGCCTCTGCGTTCACGTGTTCTCGGTGGGCTACATGCACGAGGATCCGGACCGCGCGCGCTACTTCGGCGGACTCGCGATCTTCATGTTCTCGATGCTCGGCATCGTGTTCGCGGACTCGCTGCTGATGCTCTTCATCTTCTGGGAGCTGGTCGGCTTCAGCTCCTGGCTGCTGATCAACCATCACTTCGATCGGAATGCCGCGGCCGAGGCCTCCAAGAAGGCCTTCATCGTCAATCGCGTCGGCGACTTCGGCTTCCTGCTCGGTCTCGTCTGGTGCCAGGCGCAGTTCGGCACCACCCAGCTCGACGCCCTCGCGAAGGCGGTCGAGGGCGGCGCGGTCGTCACGGCCGGGCTGCCGCTGCTGCTGTTCTGCGGCGCCGTCGGCAAGTCCGCCCAGCTGCCGCTCCACGTCTGGCTGCCCGACGCGATGGAGGGCCCGACCCCCGTCTCCGCCCTCATCCACGCCGCGACGATGGTCGCGGCCGGCATCTACCTCCTCTGCCGCATCCACTTCCTGATGGTTCCGGCGGCGCTGGAGGTGATCCTCTGGACGGGGACCGTGACCGCCCTCTATGCGGCGCTGTGCGCGGTCACGCAGCGGGACATCAAGAAGGTCCTGGCCTATTCCACGCTCTCGCAGCTCGGCTACATGGTGGCGGCGTTCGGCCTCGGCTCCCTCAAGGTGGCCCACGGCGATCATCATCACCTCATCGCGGCGGGGGTCGGGGCGGCGATGTTCCACCTCACCACTCACGCGTTCTTCAAGGCGCTGCTCTTCCTCGGGGCCGGCTCGGTGATTCACGCCTGCCACCACGAGCAGGATATCTTTAAGATGGGCGGGCTCGCGCGCCGGATCCCGGTGACGTTCATCACCTTTACCATCGGCGTGCTGGCCCTGATTGGGATGCCCGGGCTGGCCGGGTTCTTCTCGAAGGACGCGATCCTGTACCTCGCGTGGGCGAAGCATCCGGGGGTCTTCGCGGTGCTGGCGCTGACCGCGGTCCTGACCGCGTTCTACATGGTGCGGCTCTGGCGGATCACCTTCCTGGGGACGGCGCGCGGCGAGGGCGCGGCGCACGCGCACGAGGGCGGGCTCGCCCTGACCGGGCCGTTGCTGGTGCTGGCGGTGCTGTCGGTCATCGGCGGCTACGGCTGGTTCTACGGCGGCCTGCTCGGCGGCCGGTTCGACGGCGTGATCGACTCAGTCGTGCACCCCGCGGGGGCGGACCACACCGTGATTCTTCTCACCAGCGTGGCGGTGCTGGTGGCCGGCGCGCTCGGCGCGTGGCTGCTGTATCCCGCGGCGGGCGACGATGCGCTGGCGCGGCGTGCGCCCGGGCTCTTCGGGCTGCTCGGGGGCCTGCAGGCCTCGTTTGACCGGGCCTACGGCGCCTACGTGGCGAAGGTGCAGCAGCGGCTGGCGATGCTGCTGAACTTCCTGGAGCAGATTTTCCTCGCGGGTCTGATCGTCCGCGGCCTCGCCGGAGTGGTGGGCCTGCTGGGCCTTGGCGCCCGGGCCCTGCACGTCGGCAACGCCAACGCCTACGCCTACTGGTTCCTGCTTGGCCTCCTCGCCCTGTGGGCCTTTGCGGCGGGTCTCCTGTCCTTCTGATCGATGCGCACGCTGCCCTTTGATCCCCTGCTGGCCGCGATCGCCTTCCCGCTGGCGTCGGCGCTCGTCATTGCCTGCGGCCTGCCGAAGCGCTGGTCCGTGCGGCTCGCCTATGTCGCTTTCGCGGTGCCCCTGTTGCTCGCGCTGCACACCTGGTGGCATTTCGACGCCTCGCCCAAGGTGGCCGGCTACGCGTTCCTCACCCAGTATTCCACCGGCCTGGACGCGGTGGGCATCTCCCTGAAGTTGGGCCTCAACGGCATCGCGATGCCGCTGTTCCTCCTGGCCGGGCTGGTGGGCTTCGCGGCGGGGTTGTACGCCCTGCAATCGCAGGCCGAGCGGCTCAAGCTCTACCTGCTGCTCCTCCTGGTGATGCAGGGCGGGTTGATGGGCGTGTTCGCCAGCGTGGATATCCTGTTCCTCTACTTCTTCCACGAACTCGCGCTCATCCCGACCTTCATCATGGTGGGCGTGTGGGGCGGGCGGGACCGCGCGTACGCGGCAATGAAGCTGACGATCTACCTGACCCTCGGCGCGATGTTGTCGCTGGCGGGGCTGATCGCGATCTACGCCCGGAGCGGAGCGAACTCGTTCGACCTGATGGCGCTGCGCGAGCACCTGTCGCGCTTCCCCCTGGACCAGGCGCTCCAAGGCAACCTGTTCGGCCTCCTGCTCGTGGGGCTGGGGATTTTGGTGTCCCTCTTCCCCCTGCACACGTGGGCGCCGCTCGGGTACGGGGCGGCGCCGAGTTCCAACGCGATGCTGCACGCCGGCGTGCTCAAGAAGTTCGGCCTCTACACCCTGATCCAGGTCGCGCTACCCCTGCTGCCGGCGGGTCACGCCGCGTGGGCGTCGCCCCTCGCGTGGCTCGCGGTGCTGGGCAACGTCCTGATCATCGGATTGGTCACCCTGGCCCAGCGGGACCTGAAGCAGATGATCGGTTACAGCTCCGTGATGCACATGGGCTACGCGTTCCTGGGCATCGCGACGGGCACGGCGGTGGGGGTGGGCGGGGCGGTGTTCCTGATGGTGGCGCACGGGCTTTCCGTGGCGCTCCTCTTCCTGCTGGCGACCAGCGTGCACCACCGGACCCAGACCTTCGCCCTCGACGAGATGGGCGGCCTCGCGCGGCCCGCGCCCGTGCTGGCGGCGTTCCTCGTGGCGGCGACCTTCGCGGGCATCGGCCTGCCGGGCTTCGCGAACTTCTGGGGTGAACTCGCGGTGTTCGTGGCGCTCTGGCAGTTCTCGCCGGCGGTCACGGCCGTGGCCGTGGCCGGCGTGGTGATCTCCGCCATCTACGGCCTGCGCGCGCTCGCGCGGGTGTGCTTCGGTCCCGCGACGCCCCGGATGGAGGAGGTCGCGGCCCGCCAGCCTCCGGTGGACCTGCGCTGGTCCGAGCGCGTGCCGGCCCTCGTGCTCCTGCTGGCCCTGCTGGGCCTCGGCTTCTGGCCGCGGGCCATCTCCGATCCGATCCACGCGGCGCTGGCCGCCCCGGCCACCGCGGCCGCCGCCCCTTCCGCGCGATGACCCTCGAAGCCGCCAAGCTCGCCGCCGCCAACAACCTCTGGGGCGCCATCCTCCCCGAGCTGATGCTCGCCGGGGTCGCCCTCCTGCTGCTGGCCCTCGAGATCTTCCTGCCGCGCCGGCAACACGCCGTCCTGCCCGACCTCGCGAGCGCCGGCATCCTCGGCACCCTGCTGGGGCTCTGCCTTAACTGGGACTCCGGGATGCTCGGCGCGGAGACCTTTGGCGGGCTCCTCTACCACAGCACCTCCGGACAGCTCCTGCGCGCCTTCTTCCTGATCGCCGCCTTCCTCACTTGCGTGATCGCGAGGCTGACCCTGGCCCGCCAGAAGATGCCGCGGGTCGAGTTCTACCATCTCCTGCTGATCGTCACCGCCGCGATGATGCTGCTGGCGCAGACCAATCACCTGCTGATGCTCTTCGTGACGGTCGAGACGCTCACGATCGCCCTTTACGTGATGGTGGCGTACCACCGCACCAGCCCAGCCTCCCTTGAGGCGGGCCTGAAGTACGTGCTGATGGGCGCGCTCAGTTCCGGCCTGCTGCTGTTCGGGATCACGCTGCTTTACGGCGTGGCGGGCAACCCGTCGCTCGCGGGCCACGCGGCGCGGCCTTTCCATTACGCGGACCTCGCGGCGTTCCTGACCGCCAACCCGAACCATTTCCTCGCCAGCCTGGGCATCGTGCTCGTGCTGGCCGGCGTGGCCTTCAAGATCGGTGCGTTCCCGTTCCAGATCTGGGTGCCCGATGTTTACCAGGGGGCCCCGACGCCCGTCACCGCCTTCCTGGCCGTGGCTTCGAAGGCGGCGGGTTTCGCGGTCCTCCTCGGCCTGTGCGGGCCCGGTGCGGTCTTCTCGGCTTACGCGTGGCTCACGACCCCCGTGCTCACGGCGATGGCGGCCGCTTCGCTGCTGTTCGGCAACCTCGCGGCGCTGACCCAGCACAACGTGAAGCGCCTGCTCGGACTTTCGGGCGTCTCCCATGCGGGGTTCCTTCTCCTGGGCGTGGTGGCGGCCGGAGCCACCCCGATGGCCCTCGGGGCGATCTACTTCTACCTCTTCGCCTACCTGCTCGCGGCCTTCGCGGTCTTCGGGGTGATGGCGCACGTGGCGGGTCCCGACGATGCCGACCAGGAACTCGACCACTACGCCGGCTTGGCGAAGGAGAGCCCCTTCCTTGCCGGCGTGCTCACCGTGGGCCTGGGCTCTTTGGCGGGGATTCCCCCGCTGGCGGGCTTCATGGGGAAACTCTTCATCTTCCTCGCCGCCTTCCAGGCCGGGGCGCGGGCGCTGCTCGCCGTCGCGATCGTCGGCGTGGTGATCTCCATCTACTATTACTTCGGGTGGCTGCGGGCGGCCTACTTCGAAACCTGGACGCCCCCTGCCGATGCCGCCGCGGGTCCGACCCGGCCTGCCCGCACCCCCGTTGGCCTGCTCGCCGGCGTCACCCTGGGCGCGCTCGCGCTCGCGTCCATCGTGATCGGCTTCTATCCGGGCCCGCTCGGGCACTGGCTGGCGATGCGGTGAGCGCGTTGCCCCGCAGGTCGGACGCCGGTTTAACCGCCCCATGAAGATCACCGGCCTCGCCCTGGTTCCCCCTCCCGGCGCGGCGGACCTGCCCCGGGTGACGCCGGAGTTGCTCGCCTCCGTCCTCGCGCGCTACTCGCGCAGCAACGAGGGGCTTGGGGCCATCCTCGCCAAGGTCGACCCGGTGAACCCGGACGCCTCGATCGACCGGATCCTCAAGTTCGTCGATTACGGGCACGCCTCGATCGGCGGGCTCACCGGCGGCCTCGCGGTGGCCCTCGATGACGTCTCGATGTGGCTCGCCTACAAGCTGTTCGAGCTCGCCACGATGGCGGACGGGCAGGAGTCGAGCTCCCGCTACATCACCTTGGCCCCGGAGAACCTGCCGACCGCGGAGGAGCTCGGCGTGCCCGCCGACCTTGCGCCGCGCTGGCGTGACGTGATGGCGCGGGCCTTCGCCGCCTACCAGGCCGAGTACGCCCGGCTGGATACCCTGGCAACGGCGGAGCCGCAGCGCGTCCGGTTGCCGGCGGGGGCGACGCCGGCCGTGGCGGGCCGTTTGCGCAAGAATTACGCGCTCGATCGCGCCCGCTACTTCATCCCCTTCGCCACGCGGACCAACGTCGGTCTCGTCCAGACGGCGCGGATGTGGGCGGCGACGGTCAAGCACCTCGCATCCCTCCCGCACCCCGAGGCCCGGGCCGCGGCCGACCTGATCCGCGGCGAACTGCTCAAGCAGTCCCCGCGCCTGATGCGCCACAGCCAGGCCGAAGCCTCGCACGTCGAGCAGGCGACCCAGGAGTTGGCGCGTTCCCTCGCCCTGGGGCGCGAACGCCTGTCGCACGCCCCGTTGGCGGATGACGTCTGGGTGCACGTGGACCGCGCCGCGCCGCCGTGGCTGGCGGAGACCCAGCCCGTCGCGGAGGCGCTGCGGCACCGGGCGAACCGCTACGGCCAGCAGGGCCTGGCCACGCGGCGGATGCGGGTGACCTTCGCGTGGAACAACATGGCGCTGGCGGAGCTGCGCGACCTGAACCGCCACCGCACCGGCCACCGGTACACGCCGCTCATTCAGGCTGGCTTCTATCTGCCGCCCGAGATCGACCGCTCGCCGCACGCCGCCCTGCTGGCGGAGCAACTGGAGCTCACCCGCGAGCTGCTCGCGAGGGGCAGCCCGGCTTACGTGTACTCGCTGCTGCTGGGCGCGCAGACCCCGTTCGAGCACAGCACCCACGCCGACAAGTTCATCTACGAGGCCGAGTTGCGGACCGGGATGGGCGCGCATTTCCGGTACGCCGAACACTTGAGTGCCGCCCTGCGGGCCTTCTGCGCGCAGGTGCCGGAGGCGCGGGACTGGGTCGTCGAAGGCACGGCCGAGCCCGAGTAGGCGTCGGCTTTGCCGTTGCCCGCCGCCAGGCCCGTCCCTTCAACTGCGGTCGTGAAGTCGCGCCTCGCCCCCTTGCTTGCCCTGGTCCTCGCGACCGGCGGGGCGGCGGCCGACGCCACCAGCCCGGTCGACCCGGCGCGGCGCAACGAGGCGTTCGCCCCGGGCGGTACCGTGACCCCCGCCCGGCGGACGCCCACGGACGAGGCCAATGACTCCCTGCAGGCCCGCCGCTTCGGGACCGAGGTCGTGCCCCGGAAGGAATCTCCGCTCGACGGGCGGCGCTCCCCTCTGGACGTGCAGGAGGCGAGGCCGAAGGAGGTTCAGGACAAGGTCTCGACCCGACCGCAGGCGCCGCAGCCGCGGCGCAGCGCCTTGGATCATCGTCCCGCCGAGATCGCCACCAGCCAGCAGGTCACCCCGCCCAAGGTGGCGCGGTTCCAAGAGAGTTTGGACGCGGCCAGCGCGGCCAACATGGCCCGGTTCCCGGCGCTCGATCAGGCGACCACCGTGAAGCTCAACCGCTTCGTCTTCCGCAAGAATCCGCCCGAGGCGGGTGGAGCGCTGCCGGGGGCGCCGGTGACGCCGGCGGGCGGACGGATACCCTGAGTCCCGTCGAAGGGCTAGTCCTGAGTCCCGTCGAAGGGCCTGCCCTGAGCCAGTCGAAGGGGTCAGCCCTCCTCGGCTTCCCGGCGCACCTTGTTCTTCTCGGTCTCGCGGTCTTCCTCGAGGCGGGCCTTCTCGCTCGCCATCTGTTCTTGGATCTTGCGGGTCTCCTCGAAGTTCGAGGCGGCGAGCGCGGCGTCCAGCTGTTGCCGGAGGAAGATTTCCCGTTCCGCCCAGCGACCCTGGTAGACCCGGTCAATGTCCGCCAGGCGGGACTTCTGTTCCGGGGTCAGGCCCCGGCCGGGGGCGGGTTCGTGCTTGGCGAGGCGCTCCATCGCGAGTTCGTACGCGCTTTTCATGCCGTGAAACCTGTGCACGGCGGGCGGGACTTCAACCCTCATCGCGGATCCGGCCGCCTCCGCCTCCACCCCTAGCACGACGAATGCCGCGACGATGCCGAAGGGCGGCCACCAACCGCCAAACCGCCGTCGCCAGCCGAGCGCGTAACCCGCCAGCAAGGTGGCCAGCAGCAGCGTCAGCGCCGCGGGACCGATCCAGGGGGCGGTGAAGCGCGCGGGGAAGCAGAAGCCCGGCAGGTCGACCGTGGCGGAGATCACGGTGTCGATCCCGGCGAGCACCAGCGCGGCGGCGTGGTTGGCGACCACCGCGGCGAGGTCCGCTCCGACCAGTCCCGCCAGCAGGGCCGTGAACCCGGCGAGGGTCACCAGCGTGGCGGCTGGCAGCAGCAGCAGGTTGGTCCCGAAGGAGCCAGGAGTCAGCAGCCCGAAGAAATGCACGCCGGTGATCAGGCTGACCAGCGTGGTCGCGAGCCCGACCGCCCCGGCCAGCGCGAGCCCGCGCAAACCGGCTTCCGCCGCGCGGTGCCACGGGCGGCGTTCGGCCTCCGGCCGCAGGGGCCAGAGGCGGCACCGTTTTTGCCAGCAGTCCCCGAGCGGCAGGCCCAGCACGAGTAACGCGAGCACGATCGCGTAGCTGAGCAGGAAGCTGGTGGAGAAGGCGTCGAGCGGCTCCAGGACCAGCACACCGAGAGCGGAGGCGGCGAGGGCGGCGACGAGGTTGCCTGGCTGGCGGCCGACTTGCGCCGCCTGCAGGAAGGTCGCCATCGCCCAGGCCCGCACCGCCGAGGGCGAGGCGCCCGTGATGTCCACGAACAACCAGAGGGTGGCGCTGCCCAGCGCGAGGGCCGGCCAGGGCGGGACGCGGGCGAGGGAGAGCAGGGAGCGCAGGGCCACCGCGATGACCCCGATGTTAAGGCCGCTGATGGCGAAGAGGTGCATCGTGCCGGAACGCTGGAACCGATCCCGCTGGTCGGCCGCGAGTTCCTTGGTGTCCCCGAGCATCATCCCGCGCAGGAGGGCGGCGAGCTCCGGGCGGCGATCCGCGAGACCGAGGTCGAGGATCCGCCGGAAGCGTTCCGCGGCGGCGGCGCAGAACCGGGCGTAGACGCCGGCCGGGCGCGTTTCCGTGGTGATGGTCCCGCGCTGGAGGCGGAACTGGACCCCGATGGCGGTGAGGTAGGCGTCGAATCCGCCCGGCGGCGGCGCGCGGGGCAGCGCCGTGAGGATCGCCCGCACAGCCAGCTCGGTTCCGCGGAGCGGCGGGTCGGTTCCCGGCGGGACGGTCAGCGCGAAAGAGACCCGCCGGCCGGTCAGGTCGGCGAGGTGGGGTGGGGCGCGGGTGATGCGGCCGAGTCCGGTGGCGCGACGTTCGCCCGGGCTCGAGTAAAGGCGGTCGACGCGCAGTTCGAGCTCCGCCTCCCGCGGCGGCAGCTGGTCCCAGTCGCCCAGCCAATCCCGATGCAGCGCGTGGCTCGCCGCGCCGGCGGCGCCGAGGGCGAGGTGCAGGAGGAGGGCCCAGGGGGCGGGCCGCGCGGCGAGCCCCATCGCGGCGGCGCCCAGCGCGAGGGCCACCGCCAGCAGCGGTCCGGCCGGGATGGACCCCGCGGCGTGGCCGGCCGCCAGCCCGGCGAAGTAGGGGAGCGCGAGGTGCAGCAGCGGGGCGCGATGGCCCAGGCTGCGGGCCGGGGACTCCGGGGTGACGGGAGGATCGGTCGAGAGCAGGAGGGACATCGGGGCGGCAACCCAAGGTCGTGGCGGCGTCGCCGCGAGGCGCGCGTGTCCCGGATTCGCGGGGCAGCCGCAAAATGCCCTTCCCACGCGGGGCGGGGGAGCCGAGGATTCCCGGATGGCGTCGTCCGAGCAGTCCGACCTGTTCGCCGCCCCGGAGGCGGGCGCGGAATGGCCGGCGTCCGTCTCCGCGCCTCCGGCGCCCTTGGCGGCGCGGATGCGGCCGCGGCGATTGGCGGAGGTGGTGGGGCAGGAGCACCTGTTGCGGCCGGGCAGCCTGCTCCCGCGCCTCGTGGCGCAGAACCGCTTCGGTTCGCTCCTCTTCTACGGGCCGCCCGGCTGCGGCAAGACCTCCCTCGCCGAGGCCATCGCCCGGGAGACCGGCAGCCGTTTCCTGCGGATCAACGCGGTGATGTCGAACGTTGCGGAACTCCGCGAGATCCTCGCGGGCGCCCGGCGGCGGCCGGAGGCGGGGACGCTCCTCTTCATCGACGAATTGCACCGGTTCAACAAGGCGCAGCAGGACCTGCTGCTGCCGGACGTGGAGGAGGGGGTGGTGCGGCTGATCGGCGCCACCACCCACAACCCCGGCTTCTACGTGAACCCGCCGCTGCTCTCGCGCAGCCACCTGTTCCGGCTGGAACCCCTCGCCCCCGCGACCATCGCCGCGGTGTTGCGCGGGGCTTTGGCTGACGCGGAGCGCGGTCTGGGCCGGCGGGGGAACACGGCCGCCGAGGCGGTGCTGCTCGACCTGGCCGGGTTGGCCGACGGCGACCTGCGCCGCGCGCTCAACGCCCTCGAGGTCATCGCCCTGGGGCTGCCGGAGGGCGCCGAGATCACCGCCGCCGAGTTGGAGACCTTCGCCCGCGAGCGCCGGATCCGGTACGACGCCGACGAGGACGAGCATCACGATACCATTTCCGCCTATATCAAAAGCTGCCGGGGCAGCGATCCGGACGCCGCCCTCTACTGGCTGGCCAAGATGCTGGCCGGGGGCGAGGACCCCCGGTTCATCGCCCGCCGCCTGGTGATTTTGGCGAGCGAGGACATCGGGTTGGCGGATCCGCAGGCGCTGCCGCTGACGGTGGCGGCGCACCACGCGGTCGACTTCGTCGGCCTGCCTGAGGCGGAACTGACCCTCGCGCACGCGACGCTCTACGTCGCCGCCGCGCCCAAGAGCAACTCGGCCACGCTCGCCCTCGCCGCCGCCCACCGCGAACTCAAGGAGCGGCCCGTCCAGCCCGTGCCCGCCTTCCTGCGCTCCAAGGGCGGCGAGGCCAATCGCCGGCTGGGCCAGGGCGTCGGCTATGACTATTCCCACGATTTCCCGGAAAACATCTCCGGCCAGGACTACCTGGAGCGGCCGGTGACTTTATATACGCCCAAGACGGCGGGTTGGGAGGCCAAGATCGCCGAGCGCCTCGCGCGCTGGCGGGCCCTGAAGGCGGAGCGCGGCGGCGCCCATTCCCCGCGTTAAATACAAGGATCCTTCAATAACCGCGGTTTGTTGTAACGACTTTGCCCGCGCGTGGAAAAAGTCGGGCCATTTGCTGTATTAGGCTTGATCACCCGCGCCGCGCGAAGTTCTCGTCGCTCCAATGTTAAGGGGAACGAGACCGCGGGTTGGCTGGTCCCGGATCGAGGTGGCGCTGAGTCGGCGTTGCCGTTGCCGGGGGGGCCTGCCGCCCGCCTGAGTCCGCTCTCCTCCGCCCGCCTGATGAATCCCCTCCTCCTCGTCCTTTCCCTGGCCGCCTTGGCGGCCTTGGGGCTGGGCGGATGGATGATCCTCAGGTCGGTGCAGGCGGCGGACGACGGCTTCGAGGATGAGACTGGATTCCACCTCGGTCCCGAACCCGTGCCGCGGGTTCCCTCCTCGCTGCCGCCGGGCGAGGGCCCGGTGGGCTCGCTGCCCCGCTGAACGCGGCGGCTGACGCCGCCCTCAGAGGGCGGCGATCGCGCGGGGGCAGGCGGCGGCCGCTTCCTCTACCGTGCCGGCGGAGCACCGCAGGTCCCGGAGCAGGCCGTCGCGGATCGCGTAGATCCAGCCGTGGACCCGCAAGTCCTGCCCTCGCGCCCACGCGTCGCGCACGATCGTCGTCCGGCAGACGTTGGCCACCTGTTCCACCACGTTGAGTTCGCAGAGCCGGTCGCAGCGGGCGGTGCCCTCCCCGGCGACGCAGGCCAGCTTGGCCTCGTGCTTCTGGCGGACGTCCTGCACGTGCTGGAGCCAGTTGTCGGCCAGCCCGATCCGGTCCCGCGTCAGCGCCGCGTGCACGCCGCTGCAGCCGTAGTGCCCGCAGACAATGATATGCCGCACCTTGAGCACATCGACCGCGAACTGCATCACCGAAAGGCAGTTCAGGTCGGTGTGGACGACCACGTTGGCGATGTTCCGGTGAACGAACAGTTCCCCGGGCAGCAGCCCGACGATCTCGTTGGCGGGGACGCGGCTGTCGGCGCAACCGATCCAGAGGTAGGCCGGGGATTGCTGCCGGGCCAGCTGGACAAAGAAGTCGGGCGTCTCCTGCCGGATGCGTTCCGACCACGCGACGTTGCGGGCGAAGAGTTCCTTGGTCTCGTCCATCCCCGGCAGGGAGGCGCGGGCGGCCGCCGGGGTCAATGAGAACCCCGGGAGCGGCCTTGCGCGGGGCGCCGCGGGCCGGCAGGCTGGGGTCATGATCCCGCGGTGGTGCGCCTTCTTCCTCCTGTTGGCCGGAGTGCTGGCGGGCGGGGAGCCGGCCCGGCCGGAGGCGCGGATCGAGGGCGTGCTGATCCCGCGCGGGGAGAAGGGCTTCCTCGCGCTGCGGCTCGCGGGCGGGGGCTTTGAGCTGCGCTTCTTTTCGCCGGAGCGGCGGCCGCTGGTGCCGGAGGTGCCGCGGGCCGTGGTGCGTTGGACGCCGGCCGGCCGGAAGACCGGCCCCGAGTCGCACCTGCTGGAGTTGTCGGCGGACGGCAAGGCGCTCCAGTCGACGCGGATCGTCCGGCCGCCCCACGTATTCCGGGTTACGGTGCTGCTCTTCGCGGCGGGCGCGGAGCAGCCGGTCGAGGTGCACGCCGCGGAGTTCCGGGCGGACGGGGGCTGACGGCGCCGTCGGGGCAAGAATCAGGTTGCCGGCCGGGCGCGCGGTGCGGCACGCTTGCGGGTCCGAGATGCCTTCGCCACGCGCCGCCCACCTCCGCCGCCCCTCCCCGGAGGGGCTCTCCCGATGAGCCTCGATGCCCCGGCCGCGCCGTCGCCCGACGGCGCCCGCTTCCGCATCGGGATCGTCGCGGCCTGTTTCAACGCCGCGCTGGTGGACGCCTTGCTCGCCCGGGTGCAGGAGGGGTTGTGCGCCGCGGGGGTCCGGCCGGACCGCCTGCGGGTGGTGCGCGTCCCGGGTTCCCACGAGGTGCCGTGGGCGGCGCAGGCCCTGGCCGCGAGCGGCCGCTTTGACTGCGTGATCGGCCTCGGCCTGCTGATCGCGGGGGAGACCAACCACCACGAGCTCGTGGGCGAGAGCGTCTCGCACGCCCTGCAGCAGGTGGCCCTGGAAACCCGGATCCCCGTCATCAACGGGGTGATGGTGGTGGACACCCTGGCGCAGGGCCGCGCGCGCTGCGTCGGCCGGATCAACCGCGGGGCGGAATTCGCCGCCGCCGCCCTGACCATGGCGGCCCTGCGCCGCCAGCTGGCCCGATGAGCAAGGCGATCTTTGCCCAGCGGCGCGACGGGCGCGTCGCGGCCCTCCAGTTCCTTTATGCGTGGAGCATCAACGCGCCCCGCAACCTCCAGGACGACCTCCAGGTGTTCTTCGAGGGCTGTCCGGAGCCCCGCGCGCACTACGCCTACGGGGAGGAGCTGATCCAGGGGGTGATCGCCCAGCAGGTGGACATTGATGCGCGCATCAAGGGTCTGGCCCAGAACTGGGACTTCGAGCGCATCGCCAAGATCGACCTCGCGATCCTCCGGCTGGCGATGTTCGAGATGATCCACCGGCGCGACATTCCGCCGGTCGTCTCGATCAACGAGGCGATCGACCTCTCCAAGCAGTTCTCCAACGCGGATTCCAAGCGCTTCATCAACGGCATCCTCGACCGGTTGAAGGACCAGCTCGGCCGGGACGCGCGCAAGGCGGAGTAGGCGCCGATGCTGGGACTCTTCCGGAAGTTCAAGGACGGTCTGGCGAAGACCGTCGCCGCGATCGCCCAGAAGACGCGCGGGCTCTTCGGCGGGCGCAAGATCGACGCCGCCTCTCTCGAGCAGCTGGAGGAGGCGCTCTACACCGCGGACTTCGGCGTCGAGACCACCGGCGAGATCCTCGCCGAGATCAAGCGCGCCTACGCCCGCGACCCCGAACTGCAGGGACGGCAGGCCGCGGAGATCGGCGCGGCCGTCCTCCGCCGCGTGCTCGAGGGCAGCGAGGGCCGCTGGGAGAGCGCCGCCGCCACCACCCCAGGCCGGCCGGTGACGATCGCCCTCATCGGCGTGAACGGTTCCGGCAAGACCACCTCCGCCGCCAAGCTGGCCTGGCGCCTGCGGCAGGACGGGCGTTCGGTCCTCCTCGCCGCCTGCGACACGTTCCGCGCCGCCGCCGTGGAGCAGCTGCGCGCGTGGGCCACGCGCCTGGAACTCGATATCGTCGCGAGCCACACGGGGTCCGACTCGGCCGCCGTCGCCTTCGACGCGTGGCAGGCCGCGGCCGCCCGCGGGCGTGACTTCCTCATCGTCGACACCGCGGGCCGCCTCCACACCAAGGGCAACCTGATGGAGGAGCTGGCGAAGATCCGGCGCGTGCTGCAGAAGCACGACCCCGCCGCCCCGCAGCATCGGTGGCTGGTGGTGGATGGCTCCCTCGGCAGCAACTCGCTGGAGCAGGCGCGCGTGTTCCACCAGAGCTTCGGGCTTACCGGCCTGATCGTCACCAAGCTTGACGGCACCAGCCGGGGCGGCGCCCTCGTCGGCATCTACCGCCAGCTGCGGATTCCCATCTACTTCCTCGGCCTCGGGGAGCAGCCCGAGGACCTCCAGCCCTTCAACGCGGAGAACTACGCCCGCGCCGTGTTCGGGCTGGAGTGAGCCGGCCGCCCGCACCGGCGCCTGCGCACCGGCGCGGAGGCCCGGCGCGCGCTCAGAAGGTGAGGCGCACGCCGGCGGTCAACGACCGGCCGGGGAGCGGCGCCAGCTCCTTGAGGAACGAGGGGTGCGGCCGCGCCTCCCGGTCCGTCAGGTTCGAGCCGCGCAGGAACGCCTCGGTGCGGATCCGGCCCGTGGTGAGCACCCGGGTAACGTGCGCCCCGAGCCGGCCGTAGCCCGCGGTGGTCGGTTCCCCGGGCGCGGTGCGTTCCTGGGTGAAGGTGCGCTGCACCTCCGCGCCAAGGCTCCACCGTTCGGTGGCCCACAGGGCCCCGACGCTCACGCGCGTCGCCGGGATGCGCGGCAGGTGCTCGCCGTCCGCCGTCGCCCGGACGAGGTCCGCGCTGAAGCGCAGGTCGAACTGGCTGTCGCGCGCCTCGTGCAGGTGCCACAGCACCTCCGCCTCCACGCCCCGGAAGCGCGCCTCCCGCTGCACGAACCGGTAAACCGGCAGGCCGCCGTGCTCCTTCGCCTCCGGATCATCCGCCGCGACGAATTCCCATTCCCCGTCGTGTTCCACCGCCACCTCGCCGGTCGGGCGCTCAAAGATGTAGCCGCGAAACCGGTTGGCGAACAGGGTGAGCGCCCCGGTCACGTCCCCGGCGCGGCGGCGCAGGCTGACCTCCATCCCGGTTGACACCTCGGAGTCCAGCCCGGGGTCTCCGAGCTCGAAGGCTTGGGTACCGGCATGCGCGCCATCCGCGTGGAGCTCCTGCGCGTTGGGGGCACGGCCGGTCCGCGAAACCGACGCCGCCAACGACCAGGCCGCGTCCCATTTCCAGACCAGGCCGGCGGAGCCGCTGAACTCGCGGTCCCGGCGCGCACGGGTGCGTTCCGCGGCGAGCCGGGTCTCCTCGACGCGCGCCCCGAATTGCCCGGTGAGCGGGCCGCGCGCGACTTCCTGAAAGGCGAAGAGGGCGGCGCCGCGGGTCGTGGACGAGGGGAGGAACGCCTCCTCGCCCTCCGCGGTGAAGGCGCTGCGGGTGGACTGCACGCCGACCGCGCCGCTCCAGCCGGGCGCGCCGCCGTGGAGCAGTTCGGCCCGCGCGTCGTGGCCGCGATTGGTGAAACGGGTGCCGACGGCGCCGTCCGGCTCGAGTTCATCGTGACCGTAGTCGGCGTGGCCGAGGCGGAAGCGGAAGCCCTGCACGGCGGCGGTGGGCTCGCCACGCCATTCGGCCTGCACGTCGTTGCGCTGCTGGCGCAGGCGGATCCGGACGCCGCCCTCCTCCTCCCCCTCATGGGCGTGCGCGTGGCCCGGCACGCCGTACTCGGTGTTGAACCGCGTGTGGCTGAACCCGGCGAAGCCCTGGCGGCCGACCAGGGAGAGGCCGGCGGCGCCACCCTCGCTCGTCAGCGCGCTGTTCGGCAGGCGATACCGGTCGAAGTCGGGCGCCGGCTTGCCTTCCCGGCGCGCCTCCTCCGTCTCCGCGCGGCGCACGGCCGCGGACTCCGCGTAGCCCGGGATCCGCAGGTCCTCCCCGCCGCGGCGGAAGGCGTCGACGTGCAGCACCAGCGCGTGGTCGCGACCGCCGAGCAGCCGGAGATCGAGGACCCCGCCGCGGGCGAAGCCCCGCGTGGCCGTGTCGTAACGGACCTCGGCTCCGCCGCGCACCGTCTCCTCGTGGAGCTCGGTCTCGATGCGGTGGCTGATCACGTTGACGACGCCCCCGACCGCGGTGCTCCCGTAGAGGAGCGAGGCCGGGCCGCGCACGGCCTCGATGCGGTCGACGAGGAATGGCTCCACGCTCACGGCGTGGTCCGGGCTCACGGTCGACGCGTCGAGGAGCGCCGTGCCGTTCTCCAAAATGAGGATGCGCTCCCCGTCCAGTCCGCGGATCACGGGCCGGCTCGCGCCCGGTCCGTACGCGGAGGCGTGGATGCCGGTCTCCTGCGCGAGGGTTTCGCCGAGGGTCGCCTGCTGGCGCAGCAGCAGGGGCCGGCCGCTCAGGACGGTCGTCGACTGGGCGAGGTCGACCTGGTTGCGGGGGAACGGGGTGGCGGAGGTCACGAACTGGTCGAGGGCGACCGGATCGTGGGCGTGGGCCGGCGCCGCGGGGGCGGTCGGGGCCGCGGCCCGCAGCGGGGCGAGGCCACCGGCGACCGCCAATGCGGTGCAGGCAAGGAACGAGGGAAGGGAAGGAAGCAGGAAAGGTTGCATGACGGGAGGAGCGGAAGGGACGCGGCAGCGGGGACGCCGGACGCGGGACGGTGGGCACCGTCCAGGCAGGGAGCCCGCCGGGTTTCGTCCGGCCGGGCGCGGGAACGCAGGCTTCAGCTCAACCCGGGCGGACCACGCTCCGGCTGGCGGAGGTAGCGCGGGCGGCGCAGGTCCGGCGCGGCGGCCGTGGCCCGCAGGTCGCTCCCGGCGATCAGCCGGGGCGGCAGGGGAGAGAGGGGTTCCAGCGGGAGCTCGACGCCGGACATCATCAGCACCACCGCGCAACCCCGGTCGGCGTCGTGGTCCTCGGGCGCGGGGGCGTGGGCGTGACCGGCGCACTCCGCGGTTTCCGCGTGGAGCCAGGCGTGCGCGGCCGGACTCGCGGCCAGCAGCGTCAGTATGAGCACGAGGGCCGCCGCCAACCCGGCGCCCAAGCGGCACGGGAGGGACGGTTCGACTCGGCGGACGGGCGGCATCAGAGCGAGAAGGACGTGAAAGAGGCGCGGGCGTCAAGTGTCGGTAAGGGGCAGTCCCGCGCGACAAGGCTCGGGGTAGTGGATACTATGTCGTGACCGTTCCCACACCCCCGTCATCTGCCCCCCGTCCACCGCCCACCGACAACCGTCAGCCCCGACGCCGCTGCAGCAGGGTCACGACCAGCAGCAGGGCGAACGAGAGCACCAGCAATACCGCCGCGAAGGCGTGGGCCTGAGGGTAGTCGAGCGCCTGCACCTCGTCGTACAACGCGATGCTCGCCACGCGGGTCACGCCCGGGATCGAGCCCCCGATCATCAGCACCACGCCGAACTCGCCCAGTGTGTGCGCGAACCCGAGGGTCAGGCCGGCGGTGATGCCCCGCCGCGCCAGCGGCAGGTGCAGGCGCAGGAAAACGCGGAGCGGTCCCGCCCCCAGCGCCTGCCCGGCGTCCAGCAGATCCCGCGGCACTGCCCGCAGCGCGGCCTGGAAGGGCTGCACGGCGAAGGGGAGGGAGTAAATCACCGAGGCGATGACGAGGCCGGTGAAGGAGAACGCCAGGGGGGCGCCGGTGGCGTCGCGCCACCAGCTGCCGGGAAGATGCCGCGGTGAGAACGCGACCAGCAGGTAGAATCCGATCACCGTCGGCGGGAGCACGATGGGGAGCGCGACCAGCGTCTCGAGGGCGGGCGCGAGCCGCCAGCGGGTGGTGTTGAGCCAGTGCGCCAGCGGCAGCCCGATCAGGCCCAGCACCAAGGTCGTGAGCGCGGCCAGCCGCAGGGTGAGCCAGAGGGACTGCCAGAGCGGGGCCGGCAGCCCGAGGAAGCTGGAGGCGGCGTCGGGCAAGCGCCGGGAGCCTCGCGGGCGCCCCGGCGCAGCTCAACGCCCAAACACCCGGCCGCTCAGCGCGCGGCGGTGGTGCCCTCGGCCTCGGGCGAGAGCCGCTGCAGCATCGCCCCGATGTCCCAGTTGGCCCCCTCGTAGCGGTCGGCGATCCGGCCGGTACGGTCGATCACGAGGGTGGAGATGGTGTGGTTCCACAGGCCGGCCGAAGGCACGACGAAGACCCCGCTCTGGGCGAGCAGGCTGCGCACGGCCCCGGCGGGACCGGTGAGGAAGCTGAAGTTGCTGGTGTCGATGCCCCGGGCGGCCGCGTAGGCGCGCAGGACCGCTGGCGTGTCGTAGTCGGGGTCGAGAGAAATGGAGAGGAACTGGATGTCCCGCAGGCCGCGCAGGCGCGCCTGCTGCTGGATCTCCATCATCCGCGCGGTCGCGGCCGCGCACATCGTCGGCACCGGGCAGCGGGTGAAGATGAAGTTCAGCACCACGCGCTGGCCGCGGTAGGACTCGAGCGAGACCACCTCGCCGCGGTGGTTGTAGAGCTTGAAGTACGGGGCGTCCTCGCCGATCTCGCGGAACACGTGCGGCTCGCGGGCGGCGGTGTCGGACTGCAGCATGAAGGCCGCGTCCGCGAGCAGGCGCTCCTGCTCCGGGTCCGCGACCCGCAGGCCCTCCAGGGCGAACTCCCCCTTGTCCACGGCGTAGAGCCGCGCCTTCACCCGCTGGCCCGGCTGGAACGCGCCGAGATCCGCGCCGGGCACGGTGAAGTCCATCGCCATCTCCGGCATCAGGCCCGGGATCGGCTCGTGGTGGACGCGGATCACGTGGCGAGCCGGATCGACCGCCACCACCTTGCCGGTGAGGTCGTGGCGCGGGGCGGTGGCGGCCGCCAAGGGCAGGGCTCCCACGGCCAGGAAGACGGGCAGGATGCGGCGGAGAAGGTTCATGGCGGGAACGGGTTGAATCGGACCAAGGGCCCGGGTTGGTGACCGTGAGGCTAGCGGGAGGTGCGGCGGCGTCCAGCGGTCGGCCCGTTCATCTTCTACGCACTGGCGTGCATCGATTGCGTAGGGGTGGGCCACCCCGCGAGGCACCGGCCTCGCGCCCTCAGGGCGCCGCCGGGGCAGCAGGGGTCGCGTAGCCGAACCGGTGCAGGATGGACCGCGCCTCCGGCCCATCGAGGAAGTCGAGGAACGCGCGCGCCTCGCCCCGTGCCACGCCGCGACGGGTGAGCACGGCGGCATGATCCAGAACCACCCCCGGATGCAGGTCCGCCGGCACCTCCCGCCAGTGCCCGCGACCCGCCAGGCGCGGCGAGAGCACCGCCGCCAGCGCCACGAAGCCCGCCTCCGCGGCGCCGGATTCCACGAATTGCGCCGCCTGGGCGACCGTCTCGCCCAGAACCAGCCGGGTGCCGGCATCGGGAGGGAAACCCAGCTCCCGCAGCACCGCCTCCGCGGCCCGGCCGTAGGGCGCCGTGCGCGGCTGCGCGAGGGCGAGGGTCGCCCAGGGACGGCCGGACAGCGCCGCGCGCAGATCGTCGCCCGCCAGGGGCCCGCGCAGGGTCCAGAACACGAGGCGGCCGCGGGCAAAGACCCGAAAGGTGGCGGGGTCGGCGTCTCCCGCCGCCACCAGCGCGCGCGGGTAGTCCACGTCGGCCGCCAGCAGCACGTCAAAGGGGGCGCCTTGCCGGATCTGCGCGTGCAGGCTGCCGGACGCGCCGACGGTGAGCGTCAGCTGCACCGCCGGCCGCGCGGCGCGGAACGCGGCCTCCAGCGGCCCGAGCACGGGGGCCAGGTTGGCGGCCGCGGCGACCGCCACCGGCGCGGCGGCCGGCAAAGGGGCGGCGAGCAGGGCCGCCAGGAGGAACGCGGCCCCGGAGCGGATCACGGCTGCGCGACGACCTTGACGTCCTCGAGCACCCAGTCGTTGCCCTGGCGGGACATCCGGGCCGTGATCGTCTGGCCCTTCCGCGCTGCCTGCAGCGTGGCGGCGTCCACCTTGAAGAGCATCGTCATCGGCTTCATGAAGCCGGGGATCTCCTCGTGGCGGACGAGCAGCGCGGAGCGGTCCGCGTAGACGTTGGTGACGACCCCGCGGAGATCGTGGCGCTTGATGCCGTCGTTGGCGGCGGCGGCCGCGGGCGCGGCGGGCGTGTCCTCGAAGCAGCAGCAGGCGGTGCCCTTGGGGCGGTCCTTGCAGCAGTCGCAGCCGCAGTTCTTGCCCTCGGCGGCGAACAGGGCGGCCGCGGCGAGGGGGAGGAGGGGGAGGAGGGGGAGGAGGCGGATGGTTTTCATTGGGAAGCGAATCTGGAAAGGTCGTTCATTGGAGCAGGCGGAGGAAGATCTCGGGGTCCCAGCTGGCGCCCTCGACGCGCTGGCTGATGCGGCCGTCGCGGTCGATGAGCACGGTGGCGAGGGTGTGCTTCCAGATGTTCTCGCTGGGCTCGGCGATCACGCCGAACTGCGCGAGCATCCGGCGCACCGCGGCCTCGCTGCCGGTGAGGAACTGGAAGTTGGACGGATCGACCCCGCGCGCCTCGGCGTACTCGCGCAGCACCGCGGGGGTGTCGTAGACGGGATCCATCGAGATCGAGAGCAGCTGGAAGTCCTTGATCTCGCGCGCGGCCGCCTGGCGTTGGAGGGAGATCATCCGGGCGGTGGCCGCCGGGCACATCGTGGCGACGGGGCAGCGGGTGAAGATGAAGTTCAGGACGATCCGCTTCCCGCGGTACCGCTCCAGCCCGACCTTCTCCCCCAGTTGGTTCAGCAGCTCGAACTCCGGCGCTCGCTCGCCCAGTTCCACGAAGGCCTCGTGCTCGACACCCTTCTTCGCCGCTCCGGCGGGGGCCGGGCTTTCCGTCCGGATGTCCTCCAGCTTGAATTCGCCCGGGGCGGACTCGTACATCCGCGCCCGGATCTTCTGCCCCTCGCGGAAGTCCGCGGCCTTCGCCCCTTGCAGGAGGAACTCCATCGTCATCGCCGGCATGTAGCCGGGGATTTCCTCGTGGTGGACGATCAGGCCGTTGCCGTCGGGAGTGGTCGCGATCACCTCCCCGCGGAGGTCGTAACGCGGCGCGGCCGCCGCCGGGGGCGCCACGGTCGCCTCGAGCGGGTGGACCCGCAGCGGCTGCTCCGCGGTGTGCCAGAAGATCAGGAAGGAGCCGCCCCGCGCGAGCACCCGCGGCTGGCCCGTGGGTCCGGCGACGGAGGTCACCGCCTGCTCCCGCCAGGTCGCGCCGGCATCCTCGGAGAGCGCCGCGCGCAGGTGCATCCGGCCCTCGGCGAACTCCCGCCAGGCCACCGCGATCCGCCGCCCCGCCACGGCCAGGTCCGCGTGGGCCGCGAACTTGCCACCCAGCCGGCGCCGCCCCTCCGGAGCCGCACCCGCCCCGAGCCGGCCGTAGGCGGCGATGCCGCCCTCCGCGTCGGCGGTGAACCAGACCGCGTGGGCCGTGCCCTCCGCGTCGAAGTCGAGCGACGGTCCGTGGTGCGGGCAGGCGTCGAGCCGCCAGTCGTCGCTGGTCGCCCGCCGGAAGCCGCTCGCCGTCCCGTCGGGGTTGAGCCGCGCCGTCGCGTGGTCGCGGACGTTGGGTGCGAAGATGTGGCGCCAGAGGGCGTGGACGCGGCCCGTGGCGTCGGTGGCGAGCGCAATGCGGCAGCACTCGCACGCGTGGTCGGCCGCCTTGAAGTCGCCCTTGAAGGTCGCGCCGCGGTCCTCGGAAACCGCGAAGTAAAGCGCCGCCCCGCGGTACTTCGGGGTGGCCCCCGCCGCCGTGACGGCGTCGCGCTTGTCGATCCACGCCACGAAGAGCCGCCCCTGGCCGTCGAACGCCAGCGCATCGAAGCGGTGCGTGATCTCGTCGCGGTGCCGGTGCACGGTCAGCGGCGCGGTGAAGGTGCGCCCGCCGTCGAGCGAACGCGCGAGGCGGATCGCGCCGCTGTAGGGCTTGGCCAGGGCCTGGGTCCACGTCACGAACACCTCGCCGCCCGCGGAGACCAGCACCTTGGGCCGGGCGTCGGCGCCGGGATCGAGCGTCTCGGCCACGGGGTTGACCACCACCGGCGTCGTCCACGAGGCGCCCGCGTCGTCGGACCGGCGCACGAAGACCCGCCCGTGCTCGTGGGTCACCACCCACAGCCGGCCCTGCGGGTCCACGGTGGCGGACGCGCGCAGGTCGGGGCCGTCGACCGGGGTCGGCGGGGGGGCGGCGTGGGCGTGCGGGGCGTCGGCGGCGGACGCGGGGCCGGCGAGGAGGAGCGTGAGGCTGAGCAGCAGGGAACGGGCGGTCATCGGGGGACGGGAGGGGTCACCAGCGGTAGTCCACGCCGCCGTAGGCGGAGCGGGGGAGGCCCGGGGTGAACACGGGCGTGTTGGAGGAAACCGAGGCGCTGTCGGCGTAGCGGCGGTCGCCGGCGTTGAGGACGCGGGCGAAGAGGCTGAAGCGGGGCGTGGCCTGCCAACTGGCGCGCAGATTCACCAGGTCGTGGCCGGGATAGCGGCCGAAGAAGGGCGAGTTGCCCGCCTCGAGCCAGTACGCGCCGAGGCGCACCCATTCCGCCTGGAGGAAGACGCGGCCGCCGGGGGTCCAGCTGAGCCGCGTGTTGGTCAGCAGCCGGGGGGCGGATTCCATCTCCTTGCCGCTGAAGTTGGCCGTGGCGGTCACCCAGTCCTCGTAGGTGTGCCGGGCGTGCGAGAAGGCGACGTCGAGCCGGAGCCGGCCGGGGAGCGGCCCGCCAAGGCCGGCCTCGACGCCCCGGTGGCGGGTGCGGCCGGCGTTGACGCTCGTGGTCAGGTTGGTGGCGAGGTCGCGCTGGCTCACGAGGTCGTCGCGCTTGACGAGGTCGTAGGCCACGACGTGGCCGGACCAGCGGCCGAGGTCCCCGCGGAGGCCGAGTTCGGCCTGGCGGGCGCGGATGGGCTGGAGGGCGAGGGCGAGGCGGGCGCGGTGGAGCGCGTTCGCCGGCTGGGCTTCGCCGCCGGCGCGGAAGAGCTGGCTCTCGGAGGGGGCGCGGAACCCCTCGTTGAGTGAGCCGTATAGGTGGAGCGCCGGACTCAGCGCCCAGGTGGCGCCCAGCTTGGGGCTGGCGCGATTGTAGCGGGCGGCGTGGCTCGCGATCTGCCCGTAATGGCGCGTCGCGCCGTAGACGTTCGCCGCGACCGTGCCTGCGGGCAGCCGGTTGTTCAGGTCGAACTCCAGGGTGTCGTGGCGCAGGCCCGCGGTGAGGCGCAGCGGTGGCAGGGGCGACGTCTCCACGTGGAGGTAGGGCGCGGCGCTCCGGAACGTGACCGCGTAGTCGTAGATCCGCGTGCCACGCACGTAGCTGGTGTAGACCGTGCTGGCGCCGCTGCCCGTGCGGGTGACGAGGAGGTTGTCCTCGCGGCGGGAACCGGGGCTGCGGTCGAGGTCGAGGCCGGCGATGAGCCGCGTGCGGCCCGGCGCGAAGTCCTGCCGCCACTTCGCGAGCAGACCCGCGGAGCGGTTCTGTCCGCGGTCGATCCGGGGATCCGAGCTCAGCGTGAACGAGGCGTTCAGCTCCATCGCGTTCTCGCGCAGGTAGGGCGTGAGCGT
>JAIXQE010000068.1 GCA_027485815.1 Opitutaceae bacterium | reverse complement strand
TCTTCCGCCGGACGAAATCATCAGTATGATTATACTTCAACGTGATTCCCTGGCCACAACTCGAGCTTACGTGACCGCAAATCCAGGCCACAAGAAGCACCAAACATTTCAGGATCATACAAAGCGACCGCCGTCTCCGATCACTCATCAGATCGCAACTCATCCCTTTCAGGAAAAGTGACTCTCGCATAGCAGCTCCGCCGGAGCCCAACGGGCGCGGCAATCCGCTCCACTCCATTGCCTCAAACTCCCCAGAATATCCCATGCAGTTCACCCCAACCACAAGCGAGCCCGGTACCGTGTCAGCGCCGTTGATGAACTCCCGGCAGATCGCCGCCCGGCTTGGGGTCTCACCCTTCGTCCTGAAGGGCATTAAGCGGGCGGGAAAGGGCTTCGGCGACACCCCCTTCACCGGTCGGTATTCTACGCTGCCACGGATTCACGAATGGCTAAAGCGGCATCCGGAGTTCGTGGCGTCTCACTACCTCCGAACCGGAGCGCGTTGATCGCGATCGCGCAGTCGGGCGCGGCCAACCGCTGATAGATCCGGTGGATCGTCTCCGAGGCGTGGCCGACAAACCGCATCGCCTGGGCGATCGGTACCCCGTTGCGGGCCATGCGGGTGATCACGGTCACCCGCGTGCAGTGGAAGCACAGGTGGGAGAGTCCGATTTCGCGAAAAAAACTGTGCCACTGCTTCGCCGCCATCGTCGGCAGGACGCACGATTGCTCACGCCCCTCGGAGCTGATCCGGGACAGGAGAGGTCGAAGTCCCGGGTGTAGTTGCGTGGTAAATACGTGCTTCTGACCGCCGCCCCTACCCTTCGCGTGGAACGTGATCGTGTCCCGCATCAGGTCGACCTGAGACAGGGGCAGGCTGGTCTCGGACAGCCGACACCCCTGATGGAGGGCGATCTCGAAGGAGATGGTCATCCACTCCGGGCGGGATTTGAGGGCGGCCCGAATCCGGGCGATCTCGCCGTCGGTCATCTCCGGCTTCTGCCGACTGGGGTCCTTCGTGATTCCCAGCTTCTCGCAGTGGTTCGTCTCGGCGAAGGACCGGCGAATGGCTTCGCGCATGACCACCGCCATAACCCGAACATCGCACAGGGCCGTGTTCTTGGAGACGCGCTTCCCGCTGAGGCGCTTCACCTGCGACGAGCGCCAGGAGACGAACTCAAGGACCTGCTGATAGGTCAGCGCCCTGGGTATCCGGAGCTCGCGGAGCTCGAGAAACGCACGCCACTGCTCCCATGCCCCTCGGTAACGGCGCAGCGTCTTGGCGCTGTTGCCGTACCTCGCTTCCAGAAAGGGCAGTACCCAGACGTCCCAGCACTCCTCAGCGCAGGGCGACCGATCGGGATTTTCCCGCTCAACCAGCCCCCGGGCATGGCCCACAGCGCGACGGTAGCCTTGAGGGTCGTCCACCCGGAAGGGCGTGGTGACGTCGACGAGTCGCTGGCGGGAGGAGCTCCAGAAACGCGCGGTCCACCGCGGCGAATTTCGCCGTTGGAGGACGCGGAAATCTCGGGGCTGCACCCCTAGAATCCAGCAGGCGAAACGGCGACCGACAATACGGTAGGTGTATTACCGGGAGTGGCAATTCTGTGGCACTCTTCCGTAACTCGTTGACTGGAAATTGGAGGCGCGGGCCGGAATTGAACCGGCGCATAGAGGTTTTGCAGACCTCGGCCTTACCACTTGGCTACCGCGCCCTTGAAGGGGCCGAAAACGTCGCGCGCCGGCCACGGCACCGCAAGCCGAAACACGCCCGTTGCCGCGCTTCAGAAGCGCAGCGCGGGATTCGCGTGCCCGCAACGCGGACACGGCGCGCTGCCCTCTGTGCGCGGCGCCCCGTAGACGGCATCGCAACGCACGCAATGGCGCGCCGCCGGTCGGGCCGCGGCACCCTCCCCGCGATCCCTGCGCTCATAAAAGGCCCAGAGCCCCCCGATGACGCCGAGGCCCAAGCCAGCCACGATGGCGATCCCGGTGGAGAGGGGAAACATCCGAGGACCGCTACCGGCGCCCCGCTCCCCGCGCGAACCAAAAAAAGGCGCCGGGCCATTTCGGCCCGGCGCCTGGGAATCAAACTTTGCTGCGGATCAGGCCTTCGCCTCGCCCGTGGCGGGAGCGTCGGCGGCCGGGGCGGCGGTCTCGGCCGGCGCGCTCGCCTTGGCCTTGACCTTGCCCTTGCCCTTCGCGGCGCGGCGGCCGGAGGACTTCTTGTAGCCCGGATCGTCCGCCTTCACGAACTCGATCAGGGCCATCTCGGCCGCGTCGCTGATGCGGCGGGCGCCCAGCTTGTAGATGCGGGTGTAGCCACCCGCCCGCTGCGCAAACTGCTGGTGCAGCTCGTTGAAGAGCTTCGTGACGGCGTCCTCGTTGCGGATGTCCGCGAGCACGAGGCGGCGCAGGTGGATCGCATCCTTCTTCTCGGCCTTGGCCGCGGCGTGCTTGGCCTTGGTGATGGCCTTCTCGATGAAGGGACGCAGGGCCTTGGCCTTGGTCAGGGTGGTCTCGATCCGCCCGTGCTCGATGAGCGAGGCGGCAAGGTTGGAGAGCATCGCCCGGCGATGCTCGCGGGTGACGCCCAGGGAGGCGTGGTGCTTATTGTGACGCATGGTGGGTTGGGTTTAGCCCGCCTCCGATCGGCAATCCGGCCGCAGCGTAGGGCGGCGACGGACGGCGCGCAGGCGGGAAAGGGAGTGCCGCGCCGGCCGGACCACCGGGGCCCGGCCGACACGACGGGAGGGATCAGGCTTCCTTCTTGGCCTCGAGGAGGCGCTCGTCGAACTTCATCCCGAGCGAGAGCCCGAGGGCTTCGAGCTTCTCCTTGATCTCGTTCAGCGACTTCTTGCCGAAGTTGCGGTACTTGAGCATCTCCTGCTCCGTCTTCATCGCGAGCTCACCGACCGTGGTGATGTTCGCGTTGTTCAGGCAGTTGGCGGCGCGGACCGAGAGCTCGATCTCGTTCACCGACATGTTGAGCAGCTTGCGGAGCTTGTTCTGCTCCTCGCTGACCTCGGAGTGCTGGTTCTCGAACTCGTACTGCTCCTCGCTCACCCGGTCGAACACGTCCAGGTGGTGCTTCAGGATCGAAGCCGACTGCTTGAGGGCGTCGTCCGGCGTGATGCGGCCGTCGGTCCAGACCTCGAGGATCAGCTTGTCGTAATCCGTGATCTGGCCGACGCGGGTCGCCTCGACGGCGTACTTGACCAGGCGCACCGGGGAGAACAGCGAGTCGATCGGGATGACGCCGATCGGCTGGTCTTCCTTCTTGTTAGCCTCGCCCGGGAAATAACCGCGGCCGGTCTTGATCTCGATCTCCGCCTCGAAGGTCCGCTTGTGGTCCAGCGTGCAGATCACCTGGTCCGGGTTCATCACCTTGATGTTGGCGTCGGACTGGATGTCCGCCGCGGTGACCGCCCCGGCCTTGGTGGCGCGGATGAGGAGCGAGATCGGCTCCCGCTTCTGGGAGACGATGAGGATCTTCTTCAGGTTGAGGACGATGTCGGTGACATCCTCGACCACCCCGTCGATCGACTGGAACTCGTGGTTCACGCCGTCGATCTTGATGGAGGAGATGGCGGCACCCTCGATGGAGCTGAGCAGCACGCGCCGGAGGGAGTTGCCAATGGTGTGGCCGTAGCCGGCCTCAAAGGGCTCCGCGATGAACTTCGCATAGGTGGGCGTGGCGCCCTCCTCGACCTTGGTGAGCTTGCTGGGGAGTTCGAACTTTCCGAGGCGTTTTGGCATGGCGGGGGAGTTCTGCAGGTGAAGAAACGTGGGTGGGACCGGAGGCCGGGCTTAGAACCGCGAGTAGAACTCGACGATCAGCTGCTCGTTGACCTCCTGGGTCATCTCCTCGCGCGTGGGGAGGCGGACGACGGTGGCCTTGAAGGCCTCGGGATTCATCGTGAGCCAGCCGGGGACGTTCCGGATGCGGTTCTCCTCGAGGCAGCGGGTGGCCAGCTGGCGGGAGGCCGGGGTGTTCTTCACCTCGATCTCGTCGCCGGCCTGCACGTTGTAGCTCGCGATGTCGACCTTGTGGCCGTTCACCCGGATGTGCCCGTGGTTCACGAACTGGCGGGCCGCGGCGCGGCTCTTGGCCAGGCCGAGGAGATAGACGGTGCTGTCGAGGCGGGTCTCGAGGAGCTGCAGGAAGCGCTCGCCGGTGACGCCGCGCTCGCGCTTGGCGATCTCGAAGACGCGGCGGAACTGGCGCTCCAGCAGGCCGTAGATGTAACGGAGCTTCTGCTTCTCATTGAGGCCGACGGCGTACTCGGAGACCTTCCGGCGAAGCTTCGGGCCGTGCTGGCCGGGCGGATAGCCGCGGCGCTCGAGCGCCTTGCCGGAGCCGAGCAGGTGCTGGCCGAAGCGGCGGCTGATGCGGGTGGTGGGGCCGGTGTAACGAGCCATGGTAAATCCTGGTGCGAAGGGTTGTGGAGGAGGCGCGCGGGCTTAGACGCGACGGCGCTTGCGGGGACGGCACCCGTTGTGCGGGATGGGCGTCACATCGACGATGGAGGTGATCTCCAGGCCGATCGCCTGGAGGGCGCGGATGGCCGAATCGCGGCCGAGGCCGGGACCGGACACGCGGATCACGACATCCTTCAGGCCGTGGGACATCGCGTTGCGCGCGGCGTCCTGGGCGACCACCTGGGCCGCGTACGCGGTCGACTTGCGGGAGCCGCGGAAGTTGCACTTGCCGGCGGAGGACCACGCGATCACGGCGCCCTTCTGGTCGGTGATCGAGACGATCGTGTTGTTGAACGACGCGAGGACGTTCGCGACGCCGGAGATGACGTTCTTGGAGCCCTTGGCCTTGCGGACCTTGAT
The DNA here is from genome assembly GCA_027485815.1 of Opitutaceae bacterium. Lineage (GTDB taxonomy): Bacteria > Verrucomicrobiota > Verrucomicrobiia > Opitutales > Opitutaceae > ER46. Next base: position 33,795 of record JAIXQE010000068.1, on the reverse strand, counting down.
GGCGCCCAGCTCCTCCTTGAGGAGTTCCTCGGCGGTCGGCTGGCGAGCCACGCCGTGGACCATCTCCACGGGCTTGGCGGGGGCGGCGGCCTCGGCGGGCGCACCGGCTTCCGCCGGGGCGGCACCCTCGGCGCCGGGCTTCACCGCCTTGTCGGCGGCAGCCTTCGGGGCCTTCGCCTTCTTCTCGGCGGGGGCGGCGGCCGGCGCGCCTTCGGCGGCGGGCTTGGCGGGCTTCTCTTTCTTGGGGGCGGACTTTTCTTCGGCCATGACGATAAGGGATTAAGCTTCCTTGGCTTTCGTGACGCCAACGGTCTTGCGCGGGCCCTTGCGGGTACGGGCATTGGTGCTGGTGCGCTGACCGCGCACCGGGAGGCTGCGGCGGTGGCGGATGCCCCGGTAGCAGTTGATCGCCTGCAGGCGCTTCAGGTTCGCCGCGATCTCGCGGCGGAGGTCGCCCTCCAGCACCCACTTGTGGTCGGTGATGAGGTGCAGAATCTTGTTCAACTGCTCCTCAGTCAGGTCCTGCGCCCGCATATCGGGGTTCAGGCCCGCTTCCTTGACGAGCTGATCGGCCCGCGTGGGCCCGATCCCGTTGATGTAACGCAGGGAGTACGCGACTTTCTTCTTCGCGGGAATTTCAACGCCGAGGAGACGAGGCATGATGAGGAACGGATGGGTTAGGTGGAAACAGGGGAAGGAAAAGGGAGGGAAAATCTTGAGGCTCAGACGCCGGAGCGGCGGGGCACGGTGAGGATCTCGGGGCCCGCGTCGGTGGTCAGCACCGTATGCTCGAAGTGGGCGGAGGCCGAACCGTCGGCGGTGACGACCGTCCAGCCATCCTCGAGGGTGCGGGTGCGGTAACCGCCGGCATTCACCATCGGTTCGATCGCCAGGGTCATCCCGGGGCGGATGCGGTCGCCGGTGCCCCGGCGGCCGAAGTTCGGGATCTCCGGAGGCTCGTGCATCCGCACGCCCACCCCGTGCCCGACCATTTCCCGCACCACGTTGAAGCCGGCGGCCTCGACGTGCTGCTGGATCGCCGCCGAAATGTCGCCGATGCGCTGGCCGACCCGGGCCTGCTGGATGCCCAGGTCCAGAGCCTCGCGGCTCACCTGCAGCAACCGCGCGCGCTCCGGGGAAATCAGCCCGACGGGTACCGTGCAGGCGTTGTCGCCCACATAGCCCTCGTGCCAGACCACGATGTCCAGCGAAACGATATCCCCATCGCGCAACACCCGCCGCAGGGACGGGATGCCGTGCACGACCTCCTCGTTCACCGAGATGCAGGTGTGCGCCGGATAACGACGGGATCCATGCTGATAACCATAACAGGCGCTGCGGGCGCCCAGGCGGGCGATCGCCGCCCGGCCCGCTTCTTCCAAGTCTTGGGTCGCGACGCCCGGCCGGACCAGCGGCTTGAGTTCCTCAAGCACGGTGGCGGCGATGGCGCACGCGGCGCGCATCCGGGCGATCCCTTCGGCATTCTTGACCGGGATCGTCATCGGGGCGCGGGGACGACGGTCTCCTGGAGGAGACCGAGCGTCCCATAGTGTTCAACGAGCGCCGCAGGGGCGCTGGGACCGGTCAGGACGGCGCTCAGCGCCTCCCCGCGGGTTTCCAACCATTCGTCAAACACCTTGGCTTGGAGCAGCGTAGCCGGGAAGTCCGTGAGGACAAAGCCCGCATCAGGTTTGCGCGCGAAGAACCAGCGGCGCAGGAGCGCCAGCAAGGCGACTTCATCCTTCCAGCCCGGGAGGGCCGCAAGGGGCGAAATCCCCCGCCCCTTCAGGAGAGCGGGAGAGACGTGCTCAAGATTCAAAGAACGAAATTCAGGGAAGGTCTCGGCCCCCGCGGGAAAACCGAGGAGGACCACCTTGGACGAGGCGACGGGGCTGAACCCCACCGGAGGGTCGGAGATGCCAGCCTCGACCAAGGAAGTAAAGGCCTTATTTCAAAAAGGCCTTGTAGGCCCAGATCGCGGTGCCGAGCAGGAGCAATCCCAGCATCGGCAGGGCGAGCTTCATCACGGCCTCCTGGCTCAGGGCCTCGCCGGCCGAAGCCTGCTGCGGGCCCGCGCTCCGCGCCCGGATCCGGCCCTTCTTCAGGAAGCCGTCGTAGTGGCGCTGGAGCAGGAAGGTCTCGATCTGGCGCATCGTGTCGAGGATGACGCCGACCGTAATCAGCATTCCGGTGCCACCAAAGAAGTACGCGATGCGGGTCGGCACGTTCAACTCGAAGAGCAGCACGTCCGGCATGATCGCGATGACCGTGAGGAAAATCGCGCCGGCCAACGTCAGGCGCGTCATGATGAAGTCGAGGAACTGCGCCGTGGGCTCACCCGGGCGCACGCCGGGGACATAGCCGCCGTATTTCTTCAGGTCGTCCGCGATCTGGATCGGCTTGAACATCACTGAGACCCAGAAGTAGCTGAAGAACAGGATCAGGGTCGTGTAGATCGCGTAGTAGGTCCAGTGGCCGCGCAGCAGGTTCTGCGAAAACTCCGTCAGGAACTTCAAATTGTAGGTCGCCCCGATCCAGGAGAAGATCTGCTGGGGGAAGAGCAAAATGGCGCTGGCGAAGATGACGGGCATCACGCCCGAATAGTTCACCTTGAGGGGGAGGAAGGAACTCTGGCCGCCCATCACCTTGTTGCCGACGACGCGCTTCGCGTACTGGACCGGAATCTTCCGCTGGGCCTGGACGACGGCGATGATGCCCATCGTGACGACCACGAACAGGGTCAGCATCACGACGGCCTGCGGGACGCCGAGGCTGGTGCCGGTGCCCACCGGCTTGAAGAACAGGCTGTAGGTCTGCTGGGCGGCGCCGGGGATGTCGGCCAAAATGCCCACGGTGATGAGCAAAGACACGCCGTTGCCGATCCCGCGCTGCGTGATCTGCTCGCCCAGCCACATCAGCAGCATGGTGCCCGCGGTCATGAAGATCACGGACGTGAGGATGAAGCTCCACTTGCTGATGATGACGATCGGGCCGTAGGTGGAAACGTCGTAACCGGGGAAGAGCTGGCCGGGATTATTCAGCGCCAGGATCAGCAGCGTGCCTTGGATGAGGCAAATCAGGACCGTCGCGTAACGGGTGTACTGCGTGAGCTTCTGGCGGCCGACGTCGCCCTCCTGCTGCAGGCGGCTGAGCGCCGGCACCACCGCGGTCATCAGCTGGAAGATGATCGAGGCGCTGATGTACGGCATGATGCCCAGCGCGGCGATCGCGCCCTTGGTCAGGGCGCCGCCGGTGAACATGTTGTACAATCCCAGGAGGTTACCCGCACCCGAGGCCGCCTGCTCGGAGAAGAACTTCTGGAGGGGGGCAGGATCGATGCCCGGCAGCGGGATGATCGAGGCGACCCGCGAGACGAAGAGCAGCGACAGGGTGTAGAAGATGCGCGAGCGCAGCTCCGGGATCTTCAGGGAATTCGTGAAGGCGGAAAACACAGCGGGGAGGATTGCGAGGGAGGGCGCTGGGAGCCACTCCACCCCGTCAAGGCCCTACGAGCCGGAACGGAGGGAGTGGGAGGGGAACGGAAACGGGGCTCAGGCCACGATGGCCTGGCCGCCGGCCTTTTCAATCTTGGCCTTGGCCGAGCCGGAGAACCGGGCCGCCGTGACCTTGAGGGCGCGGCCGAGCTCGCCGTCGCCGAGGATCTTCACGGACTTCTCGCCCGCCCGGATCAGCCCGTGGCTGGCGAGCACCGCGGCGTCCACCTCGGTCACCTTGGCATCCAGACCCGCGAGGGCCCCGATGTTCACCACGGCGATCTCCACCCGGTGGTTGTAGTTGTTGAACCCGCGGTGCGGGAGCTTGCGGTACAGGGGCATCTGACCGCCTTCAAAGCCGGGGCGGATGCTGCCGCCGGAGCGGGCCGTCTGGCCCTTGCCGCCCTTGGTGCTGGTCTTGCCGTGGCCGCCGCCTTCGCCGCAGCCAACGCGCTTCTTGCGGTGCACCGCACCGGGGACGTTCTTCAGTTCGTGGAGCTTCATGGATTTTCCTCAGGGCGCCGCCCGGCGATGAGGAGGCCGGGCGACTCGGATGATAGGGAGGGACTAAGGGGACTCAGGCGGTCTGGCGCACCTGGGCGATGTCACCGGCGAGGCGGAGCTTGCGCAGGCCGTCGAGGGTGGCGTGGACCACGGCGATGTGGTTCGAGGACCCCATCGACTTGGTGAGGATGTTCTTCACCCCTGCCGCCTCGAGGACCGCGCGGACGCCGCCGCCGGCGATCAGGCCGGTGCCGGGCGAGGCCGGGCGCAGGAGCACCTTGCCGCCGTCGTACTGGCCGAAGACGTCGTGGGGGATCGTGTCACCCTTGAGCTTCACGTTCACCAGGTGCTTGTGGGCGTTCGCGGTGCCCTTCTTGATGGCATCCGGAACCTCATTGGCCTTGCCGTAGCCGATGCCGACGCGGCCCTTGCCGTCGCCGACCACGGCGAGCGCCGCGAAGGAGAAGCGGCGACCGCCCTTCACGACCTTGGCGCAGCGGTTGATGAAGACGACCTTCTCGATCATCGACGGACCATCGCCCTCCTGGGGCTTGTCCCGCGAGTCACGGCGGCCGCCATCGCGGCGAGGACCGCGCCCGCCACCGGGGCCACGGAAGCCACCGCCACCCCCACGACCCTCGCGCGCGGGGCGCTCGGGCGCGGCAGCCGGGGCGGCCGGGGCGGCCTCCACCGGGGTCACAACAGTCTCGGAAGAATTTTCGGTGCTCATGCGGTGCTTAGAATTGGAGCCCGCCCTCGCGCGCGGCGTCGGCGAACGTCTTGACCTTGCCGTGATACGGGGCGCCGCTGCGGTCGAAGACCACCGCGGTGATGCCGGCCGCCTTGGCTTTGGCGGCGAAGGCCTGGCCGAGCGCCTTCGCGCCCGCCAGGTTGGCCTTCAGCTTCTGCTCGCGCAGCGCGGAGTCGAGGCTCGAGAGAAACACCAGCGTCGCGCCGGCCTCGTCGTTGATCGCCTGGGCGTACACGTGCTTGGAAGTGAAACGGACCGCGAGGCGGGGGCGGGCGGCCGTCCCATTGACCTTCTTGCGGATGCGCCAGCGGCGGTTTTGCAGCAGGCGGGCTTTGTTGATGGTTTTCATTCTGGATTCTCCCGGCCTTAGGCCACGGTCTTGCCTTCCTTGCGGCGGACGCGCTCGCCGACGATGCGCACGCCCTTGCCCTTGTAGGGCTCCGGCGGGTAATAGCTGCGGATCTCCGCGGTCACCGCCCCGACGAGCTGCTTGTCCGCACCCTCGACCTTCAGCTTGGTCTGATCGGTCACGGTCACCTTGATCCCCTCCGGGATCGTCATCAGGATCGGGTGCGAGTAGCCCAGCGCGAGGTCAAGCTGGTTGCCCTTCAGGTTGGCCTTGAAGCCGACGCCTTGGATTTCCAGCTCCTTCGCGTAGCCCTCCGTGACGCCCTTGACCATCCCGGCAACCACGGAACGCGCGGTGCCGTACATCGCCCGGGCGAAACGGGTCTCTTCGGTGGGAGCGAAAGTGACGTTCTTGTCGGCCACCGTCACCTTGACGGCGGGGGCGAAGGCCTTCTGCACCTTGCCCTTGGGGCCCTCGACGAGCACGGTTCCGCCGGTGACGGAGACCTTGACCTTGTCGGGGATGGAAACGGGTTGTTTGCCGATGCGGCTCATGGAATGGATGGGCTGAGGTTGAGCAGCGGCTTACCAGACGTTGCAAAGGAGCTCCCCGCCGGCCTTCTGACGGCGGCAGTCGGCGTCCTTGAGCACGCCCTTGGAGGTGGAGACGATCGCGATGCCGAGGCCGTTGAGGACCCGGGGCACGTCGGTGTAGGCGTAATAGAGGCGACGGCCCGGCGTGGAGACGCGGGTGAGGCCGGTGATGGCGGGGGCTCCCGCCACATACTTCATCTTCGCGACCAGCGTGGGGTGGCCCTGGGCGTCCGTGCCCTTGCTGAAGTCGGTCACATAGCCCTCGGCCTTGAGGATGCCCAGGATGCTTTCCTTGAGCTTGGAATGCGGGATCACGCAGTCCTCCAGACGCGCCTTGGAGGCGTTCCGGAGCCGGGTGAGGAAGTCGCTGATCGGATCGGTCATGATGGATGAAGGTTGGAGGTTGGACGGCGGGTCATATCCGGGGGACCCGAAGGCCCCCACCCCCGCCGGCCAGCAGGGAAATTACCAGGAGGATTTGACGACGCCGGGGATCTTGCCGGCAAGGGCGAGTTCGCGGAATTGGATACGGGAGACGCCGAACTTGCGGTTGTAAGCCCGGGGCCGACCGCTGAGGGAGCAGCGGTTGCGGATGCGGACCGGGGACGAGTTGCGGGGGAGCTTCTGCAGCTTCTTCTGCGCCGCGAAGAACTCCTCGTCGGTCGTGGCGGGGTTGATCAGGGCGGCCTTCAGTTCGGCACGCTTCGCGGCGAACTTGGCGACGAGGCGGATGCGCTTCTGGTTGCGCTCGATGGCGGAGGTCTTCGGCATGACGTAAAGGGTCGGGATTAGGCGGCCTTGGCGGCGGATTCCACGCGGCGGAAGGGCATCCCCAGCAGCCGGAGCAACTCGCGCCCCTCATCATCGGTCTTGGCCGTCGTCACGAGGGTGAGGTCCAGTCCGATGTGCTTCTTGACGTTCTCCACCGTGATTTCCGGGAAGATGGAATGGTCGGTGATGCCGAGGTTGTAGTTGCCCTGGCCATCGAACTTGCTCGGCACGCCGCGGAAGTCACGGATGGTCGGGAGCGCCACCGCCAGGAGGCGGCAGAGGAATTCCCACATCGCGTCGCCGCGGAGGGTCACGTGGCAGCCCACGACCTGGCCCTGCTTCAGCTTGAAGTTGGCGATCGCCTTGCGCGAACGGGCGAGCACCGGCTTCTGGCCGGCGATCTGGGCGATATCCCGCTGGATGTCCGCGATCTGGTTCTTGTCCGCATCGGCATCAATGCCGGTGTTGATCGCGATCTTCACCAGGCGCGGGACCTGGTGCTTGTTCTTGTAGCCCCGGGTGCGGGTGAGTTCGGGAACCACCTGCTCGAGGTAAAGCTTCTTCAGACTGGGAACGGTGCTCATGGAAGGTGTCCGGGATTACCGACCCCGGACGGAAGGAGGACGAAGGGAGGGGGGAAAAGGGCGAAGGGTCGCGGGAAGGAACCGGGGATGGCAAGCGCCGTCTGTGCGATCAGGCGGCGGGGGCGGCGGCCTTGCGGCGGCCGCTGGCGTCGAAATTCGCCTGGAGCATCAGGTTGCTCAGGTGGACCGAGCCCTCGCGCTCCGCGATCGTGCCCTGCGGGTGCTCCTGGGACTTCTTGAGGTGGCGCTTGATCATCGCCACCCCCTCGACCCGGGCCCGCTGGCTGCCGGCGAGGATCTCGAGCACCTTGCCGGACTTGCCCTTGTGGGCCCCGGCGATGACGACCACCTGGTCGCCGCGTTTGACGTGGAACTTCTGCATGTTAGAGGACCTCCGGAGCGAGCGAGATGATCTTCATGAAGTTCCGCGCGCGCAGCTCGCGGGCGACGGGGCCGAAGATGCGGGTGCCCTTGGGGTTGTTCGTCGCGTCGATGATGACGATGGCATTGCTGTCGAACCGCAGGTAGCTTCCGTCCGCGCGGCGGATGGGGGCCTTGGTGCGGACGACGACGGCCTTGGCGACCTCACCCTTCTTCACGGTGGCGTCGGTCGTGCTCTCCTTGATGTGCACGGTGACGACGTCGCCGACGTGGGCATAGGGCGTGTTCTGCCCCATCCGTTGGATGAGGGCGGCCTTGCGGGCGCCGGTATTGTCGGCGACCTCGAGAATGGAACGCAGTTGGATCATGGCTCTTCCTTCGGGACGGGGCGGTTCAGGCCGACGTCGGGGCGGCGGGGGCGGCCTCGGCGGGCTTGGTGGTCTTGGTGGGCACGGCGGCGGCGACATCCGCCTCGCTGATGGCGGTACCCTCGGCGGCAATCGCCTTCTGGAGCACCGCGACGACCCGCCAGCGCTTCAGGCGGCTGAGGGGACGGGTCTCCATCACCTCCACCTTGTCGCCAACGCGGGTCTCGTTCGCCTCGTCGTGGACGTGGAGGACGGTCTGGCGGTTGACGACCTTGTGGTAGAGCGGATGGGGGGTCTTGTAGGCGACGGTGACCTTGATGGACTTGTCGCCCGAGCGGCTCGAAACGAAGCCGACCTGGGTCTTGCGCGTGCTGCGCGCGGCGGGAGCGGGAGAGGACATGGCTAGGGGGGCGAGGATTAGGCGGCCTTCGGCGCCTGGGCCTTCTTCTGATTCAGGATGGTCTCGAGGCGGGCGATGTCCTTGCGGAGGGCGCGCAGCTCGTGGGTCTTCTCGACCTGGCCGGTCTGCTTGCGCAGGCGGAGCTGGAGCAGCTGGCCGCGGATGTCGCGGAGCTTGGTCGAGATCTCGGCGGGCGCGAGTTCGCGGATTTCCTTGGAAGTCATGGCGGTCGGAAAGGGTTGGACGCTCAGGCCTGGGCGGCCTCGCGCGAGATGAAACGGCAGTGGAAGGGCAGCTTGGCGTCGGCCAGGCGGAACGCCTCGCGGGCGACCGTCAGCGGCACGCCGGCGAGCTCGAACAGGACGGCGCCGGGTTTGATGACGGCGACGTAGTACTCGACCGGGCCCTTGCCTTGGCCCATGCGGACTTCGGCGGGCTTCTTGGTCACCGGCTTGTGCGGGAAGACGCGGATCCAGAGCTTACCCTTGCGCTTGAGGTGGCGCGAGATGGTGACGCGGGCCGCTTCGATCTGCTGGCCGGTCATCGGGCCGCGGGTGAGGGACTGGAGGCCGAACTCACCGAAGGCGAGGGTGTTGCCGCGCTTGGCATTGCCGGCGCGGGATCCCTTCTGCGACTTGCGGTATTTGGTGCGGGCGGGGGCGAGAGCCATGGGAGAATTCTCCGGTTAGAGGGTTGGGCGGGCGGCTCAGGAGTTGTCGGACTCCTGCTTGCAGATCCAGCACTTCACGCCGATCTTGCCGTAGACGGTGAGGGCCTCGGCGAACCCGTAATCGATGTTCTCGCGCAGGGTGTGCAGCGGCACGCGGCCCTTGCGCTGCCACTCGCGGCGGGCGATGTCGGCACCGCCAAGGCGGCCCGAGCACTGGATCCGGATGCCTTCGGCCCCGAGGGCCATGGCCATCTCGACGGCCTTCTTCATCGCGCGGCGGAAGGCGATGCGGCGCTCGAGCTGGAGGGCCACGTTCTCGGCGACGAGGGCGGCCTCGATCTCGGGCTTCTTCACCTCCTGGATGTCGAGGAGGATCTCCTTGCCGGTCAGCTTCGCCAGCTCCTCCTTGATCTTCTCGATCTCCTGGCCCTTGCGCCCGATCACGATGCCGGGGCGGGCGGTGTAGATCTTGACCCGCACGCGGTTCGAGGCGCGTTCGATGAAGATGCGCGGCACGGAGGCCTGCTTCAGCTTCTCCATCAGCTTGGTGCGGATGAGCTGGTCCTCGGCGAGCAACCGGCCGAAATCCTTCTTGCCCGCGTACCAGCGGGACTGCCAGTTGCGGCGGACGGCGAGGCGGAAACCAACGGGATTTGTCTTTTGGCCCATGGGAAAAGGGGATTACGAGTTGTCGGTGCCGTCCGAGAGGATGATGCGGATGTGGGACATCTTCTTGCGCCGGGGCATCGCGGTGCCGCGGGCGCCCGCCTTGAAGCGCTTCAGCACGGGGCCGTTCTCGATCACCGCGCTGCGCACGGTCAGCGAGTCCGCCGAGAGGTTGCGGTTGTTCTCGGCGTTCGCGATCGCGCTCTTCAGCGTCTTGGCGATCAGGCGCGCGGACTTGCGCGGCACGAGGCTCAGGAACTCGACCGCCTCCGCGGCCGGACGGCCTTGGATGGTGCGGGCGACCTCGCGCATCTTTTTGGGCGACATGCGCGCGTAGCGAGTGAGGGCTTGGACTTCCATGGTGGCTTAAGGATTCCGGCGGGAAAGGCCGGCGATAACGGCGCGGGGCGCCTTACCCTTTGGTTGGTCGATCTGGGTTAGGATTTTAACAGCTTCAGGAGGGCGACGTCCCCGGGGCGGACCGCTTGGTCCCCCGCCAGGCGGGTGATGAGGGCGGCGCTGACCGCGGGACGGAGCGCGACGAGGACGACCTCGCCGATCTCGCGACCCTCGCGGACCAGGCGGCAGAGCATGCCCTGCCGCAGACCGCCGTCGAACCCGGCATCGAGGACCACGAGGTCCGCGACGCTTCCCGCTTCCACCGCCAGCACGGTGCCGGCGCGGGGCGCCGTCGCCGCCGCTTGGGCCGCGATCGGGAGCACACCCGCCAGGAAGAGGGAAAGGAAACGACGCATCGGGAAAATCAGACTTCCTTGCGGGTCATGCCGCCGTGCGCCTTGAACACGCGGGTCGGGGCGAACTCCCCGAGCTTGTGGCCGACCATGTTCTCGGTGACGTACACCGCGACGAACGCCTTGCCATTGTGCACGCTGAACGTGTGGCCGACGAAGTCGGGGGTGATGGTCGACCGGCGAGACCAGGTCTGGATCGGCTTCTTGGTGCCGGCCTTGACCGCCTTCTCGATCTTCTCGAGGAGGTGGTAGTCGACGAAGAAGCCCTTCTTGATGGAACGTGCCATGGTGCGGAGGGGGCTGGATTACTTCTGACCGCGCGGCTTGCGGCCGTTGTGGTGGACGATGATCTGGGCGTTCGACGGCTTGGACCGGCGGCGCGTCGGGAAACCCTTCGCCAACTGGCCCCAAGGGGACACCAGCTGCTGGCGGCCGCCACCGCCCTTGGACTTGCCCTGACCGCCACCGTTGGGGTGGTCGACCGGGTTCATCGCCATACCGCGGACCGTCGGGCGGATGCCGAGCCAGCGGGACCGGCCGGCCTTGCCGAGGGACTGCTGGTTGTGGTCGCCGTTACCGACCTCACCGATCGTGGCGCGGCACTTGGCGTTGACGTAGCGCAGCTCGCCCGAGGGCATCTTGAGCGTCGCCTGACCGTCCTCGATCGCCACCAGCTCGAGGCTGGCGCCGGCGCTGCGGGCGATCTGCGCGCCGCGTCCCGGCACGAGCTCGACGCAATGCAGTTGGGTCGACGGCGGGATGATTGAGAGGGGGAAGTTGTTGCCGACCGTGTAGTCGTTGGTCGTGGCCTTGTTGGAGGTCACGATCGTGTCACCCACCTTCAGGCCCTTGGGGGCGAGGATGTAGGCCTTCACGCCGTCCGCATAGGCGATGAGCGCGAGGTTCGCGGAGCGGTTCGGATCGTACTCGAGGGCCTGGACGCGGGCGGGCAGGTCGAGCCGGGCGCGCTTGAAGTCCACGATGCGGTACAGCTGCTTGTGGCCACCGCCGCGATGGCGGGAGGTCACGCGGCCGTAGACGTTGCGGCCACCCGTCTTGTTCTTGGACTGGGTGAGGCCGCGCTCGGGGCGCTTGCGGGAAAGCTGGCCCGACGTCTTGTTCAGGGCCGTGAAACGGCCGGCGGGCGTCAGCGGACGAAAGGAATGAATGGGCATGGGGGGATCTCCGGGGGAGGGCGCGGGCTCAGACCAGTTCGATCTTGTCGCCGGCCTTGAGGGTCACGATCGCCTTCTTGTAGTCGGAACCGACGCTGGGCCGGCCCTGGCGGCTGCGCTTGTTCTTGCCGCGGTAGTTCTGGGTGTTCACCCGGCGGACGGTGACCTTGAAGGTCTCCTCCACCGCGACCGCGATCTGGTCCTTGGTGGCGTGACCGTGGACCTCGAACGTGTACTGGCCCAGCGTCGAGGAGAGCTTGTTCGACTTCTCCGTGAGGCGGACGAGCTTGAGGATCTTGTCGGCTTGCATTAGTTCTTTCCTCCATTGGCGCGGGCCAGGATGGCCTCGAGCGCCTTCGTGCTGACGATGATCTTCGCGTACTGGGCGAGATCCAGGGTGTTGAGCTGGGCCGCGTCCTGCAGGGACACGCGCTCGAGATTGCGGGAGGCGCGGGAGGTCACGGCGTCGAAGCCGGCATCGACCAGGAGCACGCGGCCCTTGGGAGCGATGCGGGTGACGACCTCATTCATCGCCTTGGTCTTGGCGACGCCGGCCTGGAAGGCCTCGATGACGGCGAGTTCGCCCGCGGAGCAGCGGTCGAAGAGCGCACGGCTGAAGGCGAGGCGGCGGACGCGCGCATTGACCTTCTTCGAATAGTCGCGGGGCTTGGGGCCGAAGACCACGCCGCCACCGACCCACAGGGGGGAGCGGATGGAGCCGGCGCGGGCGCGGCCAGTGCCCTTCTGGCGCCACGGCTTCTTGCCGCCGCCGCGGACCTCGCCGCGGGTCTTGGTCGAGTGCGTGCCTTGGCGGTTGTTCGCGTTGATCGCGACGATGACCTCCTTGAGCGCCTGCAGGCCCTTGTCGCCCTCGAAGGTCGGGACGTTCGCGAAATCGCGCTCGCTGCTGGACTTGCCGTCGGAACTGAAAACTACGAGTTTCATCTCAGGGTTCTCCTTTACTTCTTGGCTGCGGGCTTGGCTTCCTTGGCCGGCTTCGCCTCCTTGGCGGGAGCCGGGGCGGCCGCAGGGGCGACCACCGCGCGCTGGCCCTTGATGGCCGTGCGCACCAGCACGTCGTCACCGTTCGCGCCGGGAATGGCGCCCTTCACGAGGATCAGGTTGCGCTCGGCAATGACTCGCACCACGCGCAGGTTCTGCACCGTGCGGCGCTCGGAGCCCATATGGCCGGGCATCGACTGGTTCTTCCACGAGCGGCCAGGGGTCTGGCGCATGCCGATGGAGCCGATCCGACGATGGAACATCGAACCGTGGGTGGCCGGTCCGCCCGCGACCCGCCAGCGCTTGACCACGCCTTGGAAGCCCTTGCCCTTGGTCACGCCGATCACATCGACCAGCTGGCCCTCGGTGAAGGCCGCGGCGGTGACCACGTCACCCACCTTGAGCTTGGCTTCGGCCTCGAGGCGGACTTCGGCCAGCACCCGGGGAGCGGCGTCGAGCCCGGCCTTCTTCGCATGGCCGATTTCGCCGGCGGAGGCGTTCTTTTCCTTCTGGCGGGCAAAGCCCAGCTGCACGGCGTGATAGCCATCGCGGGCGGCGGTCTTGACCTGGACCACGGCGCAGGGTCCGGCCTCGACCACGGTGACCGGCACGAGCACATTCTGTGCGTCGTAAACCTGGGTCATCCCGAGTTTCTTACCTAGAATTTCGGAGATCATTGGGCTAAGCGGTAGGTGGAGTGGGTTCCGTTGGACGGACCTACTTTAGCGGGGCCGGGAGGTTCCCCGGGGGGAACATCGGCGTCTGCTAACTGTAGAGAGACGAATCCGGGCGGAGGAAAAGGCAGGGTGGAGGGTGGTGAGCAGCCGGGCGGGCTCAGACGTTGATGGTGATGTCGACGCCGGACGGCAGGTTGAGCTTCTTCAGCTCGTCCACCGTCTGGGCGGTCGGCTCGATGATGTCGATCAGCCGCTTGTGCGTGCGGGTCTCGAACTGCTCCATCGACTTCTTGTCGACGTGGGGGGAGCGGTTGACCGAGAGCTTCTCGATGCGCGTGGGCAGCGGGATCGGGCCGGAAACCCGGGCGCCCGACCGCTTGGCCGTCTCGACGATGTCCTGAGCCGACTGATCGATCACGCGATAGTCGAAGCCCTGGAGTTTGATGCGGATGCGCTGGCCTTTCATGGCGGAAGAGGAACGGGGTTTACGTGCGGGCGGGAGCCCGGACGGACGACTCGACGATCTTGGTGAGGAGGGAACCGGGCACCTGCTCGAAGTGCGACGGCGTGATGGACGCCGAGGCGCGGCCCTTGGAGAGCGAGCGGATGTCGGTGACGTAGCCGAAGAGCGTCTCGAGGGGGACGTTCGCGTTGATGATGCACGCGCCCGCCTTGTTCTCCATCCCCTGGATCTGACCGCGGCGGCGGTTGATGTCACCCATCAGGTCGCCCTGATACTCCTCAGGAGTCGTGACCTCGACGCCCATGATGGGCTCGAGCAGGATCGGGTTCGCCTTCTTCATCGCGTCCTTCAGGGCGAAGATGCCCGCCATCTTGAACGCGAGTTCAGAGGAATCGACCTCGTGGAAGGTGCCATCGGTGATGCGGACGATGATGTCGACCACGGGATAGCCCGCGACCACACCATTATTCGCACCCTCGAGGATGCCGTCCGTCGCCGGCTTGATGAACTCCTTGGGAATGGTGCCGCCGACGACCTCGTTGACGACTTCCACGCCCTTGCCCTTCTGATTGGGCTCGAGCTTGACGATCACGTGGCCGTACTGGCCCTTGCCACCCGACTGGCGGATGAACTTGCCCTCGCCGTCCGCGGCGCGGACCACGGTCTCGCGGTAAGCGATCTGCGGCTTTCCGGCGGTCGCCTCAACCTTGAACTCGCGCTTCATCCGATCGCGGATGATGTCGAGGTGGAGCTCGCCCATGCCGGCGAGGATCGTCTGGCCGGTATCCGGGTCGGTCTTGACGCGGAGGGTCGGATCCTCGGCCACCAAGCGCTGCAGCGCGGTGCCCATCTTTTCCTGATCGCCCTTCGAATTGGGCTCGATGGACATCGAGATCACGGGCTCGGGGAAGGACGGCGGCTCCAGACGGATGTCGAAATCCTCATCCGCGAAGGTGTCTCCAGTGATGACATCCTTCACGCCCACCACCGCGCAAATGTCGCCGGCGTAAGCCACGTCGATCTCCTCGCGTTCGATGGCCCGCATCAGCACGAGGCGGGACACGCGTTCGGAGCGGCGGGTGCGGGGGTTGTACACGGTCATCCCCTTGCGGAGCTGGCCGGTGTAGACCCGGAAGAAGACGAGCTTTCCGACGAACGGGTCGGTCCAGAGCTTGAAGGCCAGACCGGCCATCTTGCCCTTGTCGTCCACCACGGCCTCCACCTCGGCTCCGTCCGTGTTCACACCCTTCATCGGGGGAACGTCGATCGGGCTGGGCAGGTAATTCACTACGCAGTCGAGGAGGCGTTGCACGCCCTTCTTCTTGAAGGCCGAGCCGGGGACCACGCCGGTGAACTGGAGGGAGATGGTCGCCTTGCGGATGCCGAGCATCAGCTCGTCGACCGTGATTTCCTCGCCCCCGAGGTACTTCTCGGCGATCACATCGTCGAAGTCCGAAACCGCTTCGATCAGCTTGTCGCGATACTCCTTCGCCTGGGCGCGGTACGCCTCCGGCACTTCCGAGGTGATCGGGTTCATCCCGAGCGGATCGGTGGTGTCGTCGAAGACGTAGGCGATGTTCTGCACCAGATCGACGAGGCCGGAGAAGTTCTCCTCCTTGCCGATCGGAATGAACAGCGGGTGGGCGTTGGCCTTGAGCTTCTCGCGCATCTCGCTGATCGCGCGGAAAAAGTCAGCGCCGGTGCGGTCCATCTTGTTGATGAACGCGATCCGGGGCACCTTGTACTTGTTGGCTTGGCGCCAGACCGTCTCGGACTGGGGCTGCACGCCGGCGACGGCGCAGAACACGGCCACCGCACCGTCCAGCACGCGGAGGGAGCGCTCCACCTCGGCGGTGAAGTCCACGTGTCCCGGGGTGTCGATGATGTTGATGCGCTGCTTGATGCCCTTCCACGGGCCGCAGGAGGCGTTCCAAGCGCAGGAAATGGCGGCGGCGGTGATGGTGATGCCGCGCTCGCGCTCCTGCTCCATCCAGTCGGTGACGGTCGAGCCCTCGTGCACCTCGCCCATCTTGTGGACGGCGCCCGAGTAAAAGAGGATGCGCTCGGTGGTCGTGGTCTTACCGGCGTCGATGTGGGCCGCGATGCCGATGTTGCGGGTCCACTCCAGCGGGAAGGGGCGATCCTTCGCGTTGACCGGGGCGATCTTCGCCTTGTCGGTGACGATGGTGATGGCGGGGGCGGCGGAAGCCATGATCGGGAGGGCGGGCGGTTACCAGCGCAGGTGGGCGAAGGCGCGGTTGGCCTGGGCCATCTTGTGCGTGTCTTCCTTCTTCTTCACCACCGAGCCCGTGTTGTTGTAGGCGTCGACGATTTCCGCGGCGAGGGCATCGCGCATCGGGATGCCCTTGCGGGCGCCGGCGGCGGCCACGATCCAGCGGAGGGCGAGCGATTCCTGGCGCTCAAAGGAGATTTCGACCGGCACCTGGTAGGTGGCGCCACCGACGCGGCGGCTCTTCACCTCGAGGCGGGGGCGGGCGTTTTCCAGCGCGCCCAGCAGGAGGTCGACCGGGTCGCCCTTCTGCAGCTTCTCGGAGACCTTCTCAAAGGCTCCGTAGACAATGCGCTGGGCAAGGTTCTTCTTGCCCCCCTTCATGATCACATTGACGAGGTGCGCGACCAGGGGGCTCTGGTAGCGGATATCGGGCTGAACCTGACGCTTCTCGGCTCGGTGGCGGCGGGACATGGCGGAAGTGGCGGGGGGCGAACGGGGTTACTTGGCGGCCTTCGGGCGCTTGACGCCGTACTTGGAACGGGAGCGGCGGCGCTTCTCGACGCCGGTGGCGTCCAAGGTGCCGCGGACGATGTGGTAACGGACGCCGGGGAGATCCTTCACGCGGCCGCCGCGGACGAGCACGATCGAGTGCTCCTGCAGGTTGTGGCCCTCGTCCGGGATGTAGGAGATCACCTCGTTGCCGTTCGTGAGCCGGACCTTGGCGACCTTACGGATGGCCGAGTTCGGCTTCTTCGGGGTGCGGGTCATCACCTGCACGCACACGCCGCGGCGGAAGGGGTTGCCCGCCAGCGCCGGGGACTTCGACTTGGCGGTCACCTGGCGGCGGCCTTTGCGCACGAGTTGGTTGATGGTCGGCATACGCGGAGTGAATTCTTACGAGGGAAAAGGGACGAAAAGAGGAAAACGCTACCGGCGGCGAAACCGCCGGCAAGCACAATCTGGAGCAAACTGCGGGAAACGCCGGCCGGAGTCGGCCGACGGAGCGGAAGAGCGCAGCGACCCGGGCCGCGACCGACAAGCGCAAAATCGCGCTCGCTTCCCGGAGGAAGCCGGTTTCCCTCCGCCCGAATGCGCGCCGGCTGGATGAAACTCCGCTCCGACCTCCCGGGCTCCCTCGGGCTCGCCCTGCTGCTCGCCGGCGGCTTCATGCTCTTCACCGCGTGGGATCAGTCGCACTGGTGGCGCGTGAAGCAGGACTACTCGTTCGGGTGGCTCGTGCCGCTCTTCGTAGCCTTTGTCGTGCACGACCGCTGGCCGCGGATCCGCGCCGCCGCGGCCGCCTGCGCCGCGCCGGACAGCCCGCGCGCCCGCGGGTGGCAAGGATGGCTGCTCGCCACCCTCACGGGCTCCGCGCTCCTGCTGGGAGCGGCGTTCTTCCTCCTCGGCTCCTTCTATCGCGCCGGCGCCGGCACCTCGCAGCCCGGCACGCTGGCCATCACGCTCGGCATGGCCGGCATCACGGCCGCGCTCCTCGTGCTCAACGCCCCGGCCAGCCCCTCGCCGGGGCGCGCCAATCTCGCCGCGGACGCCCGCCTGCGCCTCGCCGGGCTTTTCGTTTTTCCCGTCCTGATCTGGCTCGTCTCCGCCC
Source organism: Opitutaceae bacterium (assembly GCA_027485815.1). Classification (GTDB taxonomy): domain Bacteria; phylum Verrucomicrobiota; class Verrucomicrobiia; order Opitutales; family Opitutaceae; genus ER46. The sequence goes on along the minus strand of JAIXQE010000068.1, from coordinate 16,353 downwards.
CGATGGTCTCGGCGGTGGAGTCCCAGCTCAACCTCCTCCTCCTCCGGCGGGTGGTCGCGGTGGTGGCGTTCGTCTTTGACGCCCTCGGGCTGCCGATCGAGCAACGCGGCAACGTGCTCGCGCTGCCACCGGTCAACGGCCAGCCCAACCTCGTCGGGGTCGAGGACGCCTGCTCCGGGATCCGCTCCCTCACCGCCTGCCTCTTCGCCGGATCGTTCCTGTCCGCGGTCTTCGTGCAACAGGGCTGGAAGAAGGTCGCGCTCGTGGTGGCCGCGCTGCTGCTGGCCTTCGTGACGAACCTCGGCCGCAGCCTCTTCCTGACGGCGTGGGCGTACCGCTACGGCCACGCGGCGATTGAAGGCACGGTGCACGACGTCGCCGGCTACGCGGTCCTCGGCGGCACGGTCCTGGGCCTGCTCGCCCTCCTGCCGCTGCTGAACCTCCGGCTCCTGCCCGCGGGCCGACCGCCCCCGGTGGCCCCGAGCGCGTGACCCCGCCGCTGCTCTGGCTCTACCGGGCCCTGTTCACGCCGGCGCTGGTCGCCCTCGCCCCGCGCTACGGGCTGCGGATGATCCGCCGGGGCGGCTACGGGCCCGGGTTCTCGCAACGCCTCGGCTGGCTCCCTCCCCTCCCCCCGCCGAGTCCCGGCCGGACCCGCGTCTGGGTCCAGGCGGTGAGCGTCGGCGAACTGCTCGCCCTCGGCCCGGTGCTGCGGGGGTTGCACGCGGCGGGCGCGGAAATCGTGCTCACGACGACCACCAGCACCGGTCGGCGGCTCGCGACCGAGCGCTATGGCAACCTCGCCGCCACCCTCGCCTACTTTCCCCTCGATGCGTGGCCCTGCTCGGCGGCCGCGTGGCGCGCGCTGCGTCCCCAACTGGTGGTGCTGGCCGAGGGCGAACGTTGGCCGGAACACGTGTATCAGGCCGAGCGCCGGGAGGTGCCTGTGGTCTGCGTCAACGCCCGCCTGAGCGACCGGTCCTTCCGCCGCCTCAGCCGGGTGCCCGGGCTGGCGCCGCTGGTGCTCGGGCGCCGCACCCGCTTCCTCGCCGCCTCGGCCCAGGACGCCGCGCGGCTCGGCCGCCTCGGGGTCGCGGCGGACCGGGTCAGCATCACCGGCAACCTCAAGCTCGACGTCACCCCGCGGGCGTGCCCGCCCGGGGAACGGGAGCGGTTGCGCCAGGAACTGGGGCTGGAGGCCGGGCCGCTGCTGCTCGGGGCTTCGACGTGGCCCGGGGAAGAGGCGGCGTTGGTCGAGGCCTGGCGCCACGCCCGCGCCCAAGGCCTCGCCGCCCAGCTGCTGCTGGTACCCCGCCACGCCGAACGACGGGCGGAGGTGCGCCAGACCCTGGCTGCCGCCGGGGTCCGCAGCCACTTTCGCACCTCCGGCGCGGCGATGGCGCCGGTGGACGTGGCGGTCGCCGACACCACGGGCGAGCTCGCGCTGCTCACGCACCTCGCGGACGTCGTGTTCGTCGGCAAGAGCCTCGCCCCGCACACCGAGGGACAGAGCCCGGTGGAGGCCGCGGCCTTGGGCAAACCACTCCTGTTCGGGCCGGGAATGAGCAACTTCCGCACCGTGGCGGGGGAACTGCTGGCCGGCGGGGCAGCGGAGACGGTCGCCACTCCCGCCGCGCTCGTCGCGGCCGCGACCCGGCTGCTGGCCGATCCCGCCGCCCGCGCCAGCCGCGGCCGCGAGGCCGAAACGTGGCACGCGCGCAACCGCGGCGCGGCCGACCGCACCTTGGCCGCCCTGCAGCCGTTCCTCGCGCCGCCCCCGGGCGCCTGAACGCGGGCGTTGCCGACGCGCACCAACTTCAGGATTGCACCCCAGGCGCCCGCTCCCTCACGGTCGCCGTTTCGATCGATGCAGTCGCACGGTCCCAAGCGCGTCTATACCCCAGGGTCCCTGGAGTTCTGGTTCGGCAAGCTCGAGGGGGATTGGGCGCCGGCGTTCACCGCCGACCAGCTGGAGCGCGGGCGGCAGATCTACGTCGAGGGGCAGGTCCGCGAACTGGAGCTGACGGACCATGACGCCATCGTCCACCGGCGGGTGGAGAAGCGCGATGAGTACGCGGTGATCGAGTGGACCGAACAGGGCATCAGCGTGCGTTCGTCCTCCACCGACCCGGAGGTCGCCCAGGCGCTGGCCGTCGCCGGACTGCACGAGATCGAGGAGCTGGTGGCGGATGAGATTTCCCCGCTGCCGGTCGATTCCCGGCCGCCGTTTCGCGCGGCGCCGCGAACCCCGCCGGCGCCCGGAGCCACCGGTCCGGTCGCGCGCCCCGCTCCCGCCGCCCCCCCGGCCGCGGCGCCCCCGGCCGCGGGCGCCCCGAGCCGCACGCTGGTGCTGGTCTTCAAGACCAAGAGCGCCGGCCTGACCTTCCAGGCCGTCTGGAACGAGGGGAACGGCGGGAAACGCCTTCCCGCGCTCGGGCCCGAGGCCCAGGCGGCCGGCCACCCCCACCCCACCTCCGCCGAGCGCGCGAAGCTCATCGGTCTCGCCGCGTACGCCCGCAAGGCCCACTTCCATTACCAGCAGGACACGGGGCTCTACCTGCTGGAGTCCCTGATCGAGATCCCCAACTTCCTCCGCACCGTCGTGCCCGCATGGAAGCGGCTCTTCGCGGTGGAACTCGACGACAAGGCCGCCAACCTGCTCAAGGGCACCCGGACCGTCGAGATCGAGGCGGTGGCGGAGGCGGTGCCCCGGGCGGGCGGTTCGAATGGCGACGGCGTCGGACTCAACCTGCGCTGGATCTTCCGGGCCGGCGAGCGGATGTTAACCGACGCCGAGGTGGCCGCGCTCCTGCGCAAGGAGGGCCAGCCGGTGATCTTGCCCAACCTCGGGATCGTCGCCGTCCCGGCGGAGAAATGGGCCACCTTCGCCACCTGGCAGCGGAGCTTGGGCGAAGCGGCAGGCGACGACGATCACGCCCCCCTCTCGCCCTACCTGATCTTCTCGCTGTTCAACGATGACCGGCTGAAACTCTCCCTCTCTCCGGAGATCGCCGCGTGGCGGGAGCGGGTCCTCGGCCCGCCTGCCGCGCCCCCGGAGCTGGCGTCCCTGCTCCGGCCCTACCAGCGCCGCGGCGTCGAATGGATGCTCCACCTCGGCCACGTCGGCTGCCACGGCCTCCTGGCCGACGAGATGGGCCTCGGCAAGACGCTGCAGATCCTCGCCCTCCTCTCCGCCCGGCCCGTCCCCGGCAAGGCCTCCCTCATCGTTTGCCCGGCCAGCGTCGTCCCCGTTTGGCGCGAGGAGATGGCCCGTTTCTTCCCCGGGCTCTCCTGCGAGGTGCTCAAGGCCGGCCATACCTTCCAGCAGCATCCCGGCGCGGTGCTCTGGATCGCCAGCTACACCCAGCTCCGCAAGCACCGGACCCACCTCGACGGGATCGATTTCGGCTACGCCGTCCTCGACGAAGGCCAATTCATCAAGAACCCCGACGCCAAGGTCACCCGGACCTGCTTCGCGCTCCGGGCCGACCACCGGATTGTCCTCACCGGCACGCCGCTCGAGAACCGCCAGCTGGACCTCTGGAGCATCTTCCGCTTCCTGCTCCCCGGCCTGCTCGGCTCCCGCTCCGCCTTCGAGGCCGCCCTCGCCGGCGACCGCGAGGCCACCCTCGCCCGCCTCCGGACGCAGCTCGCCCCCTTCATCCTCCGCCGCACCAAGCGCGAGGTCGCCCAGGAGCTCCCGCCCAAGGTCGAGATGGAGCTGCTGTGCCCCCTCACCGACGTCCAACGCGCCGAGTACGCCCGAATCTGCAGCGAGGGCCTCGACCGCCTCGGCGACGACGTCGGCGCCGCGATGCGCGAGAAGGCGTTCGGCTTCCTCGCCCTCCTCACCCGGCTCCGGCAGACCTGCTGCGATCCGGACATGCTGCCCTGGCGCAAGTCGCCCCTCAGCGACTCGGGCAAGATCACCCTGCTCCTGGAGAAGCTCACCGAGGTCATCGGCAGCGGCCACAAGGCCGTCATCTTCTCCCAGTTCGTGATGCTGCTGGACCGCGTGCGCGAGGCCCTTGCGGCGCAATTCCCGGACCTCGCCCGGTACGAGCTGACCGGGATGACCCTCGACCGCCAGAAGCCGGTGCAGTCCTTCCAGACCGCCCCCGGCGCCGCCGTGATGCTCGTCTCCCTGAAGGCCGCCGGCACCGGCATCACCCTCCACGCCGCGGATTACGTGTTCCTCCTGGATCCGTGGTGGAACCCCGCCGTCGAGGCCCAGGCCGTCGACCGCGTCCACCGGATCGGCCAGACCAACACGGTGTTCGTCTACCGGATGATCACCGCCGGCACCATTGAGGAACGCATCCAGGCCCTGAAGGCCTCCAAGCGCGACCTCTTCGACCGGCTGATCGGCGGGCTCGGAGGCGATTTCGACCTCAGCCAGCACTTCACCTCCCTGCGCAGCCTCGTCACGCTCACCACTCCCGCCGAAGCCGAGGAGCCGCAGGAGCCCTACACGATCGACTGACCGCGCCGGGTTACGGCCGGGCGACGATGAGGGAGGCGTTGGTGCCGCCAAAGCCGAAGCTGTTCGCCAAGGCCGCCCGTACCGGCTTCCGCACCGCCTCGCGCGGCGTGTAATTGAGGCCCAGCGCCGCGCAGACCGGGTCGACCTGATCGAGGTTCAAGGTGGGGGGAATGATCCCGTGCTGCACGGCCAGCGTGGCCGCGAACACCCCCATCGCGCCAGCGCCGCCCAGAAGGTGGCCGGTCATCGACTTGACCCCGCTCACGTGGAGCGAGTCCCGGTGCGCGCCAAAGACTTCCGCAATGGCCGTCGCCTCCTCGCCGTCGCCGCCCGGGGTGGAAGTGGCGTGGGCGGAGACGTAATCGATGTCCCCGGGAGCCAGGCCGGAGCGTTGGAGCGCCGCGCGCATGGCCCGGGCCGAGCCTTCGGCCCCCGGCGCCAGCGAGGAGAGATGGTAGGCGTCCGCCGTGGCGCCGTAGCCGCGCAGTTCCGCGTAGATCCGGGCGCCACGCCGCAGCGCCTGCTCCCGTTCCTCTAGGACGCAGACCACCGCGCCCTCCGCCAGCACGAAGCCATCCCGATCCCGGTCGTACGGCCGCGAGGCGCGAGTGGGATCATCGTTGCGCGTGGAAAGGGCCCGCATCTGCGCGAAAGCGCCCACCGCGAGGGGCGTGACCGTGGACTCGGCGCCGCCGGCGAGCATCACGTCGGCGTCGCCTCGGGCGATGGCCGCGGCCGCCTCCCCGAGGGCGTGGCCGCTGGTGGCGCAGGCGGAGGCCACGCTCATGTTGGGCCCGCGGCAGTCGAGCAGGAGGCTGACCTGCCCGGCCAGGAGGTTCGGGGCGATCTGGATGATGAAGAAGGGGGAGATCTTGCGGAAGCCACCGGCCTTCCAGACGTCGTGCATCGCCTCCATCTCCGGCAACCCGCCGAGGCCAACCCCCAGGTTCACGCCGAAGCGCTCGGGGGCGAGGGACGCCCGGTGGGCATCGAGTCCGGAATCGGCATAGGCCTCGACCGCCGCCCCCACCCCGAGGTGGGTGAAGCGGCCGAATTTCTTCACGTCCTTGGGCGTGAGCGCCTGCAGGACGGCCTCGCCGGCCGCGCCGCGGGGGCGCAACGGCGCCGCCAAGGGCCGGCAGGGATCATACTCCCGCACCTCTCCGGCGATCCGCGCCGTGCAGCCGGCGGCGTCAAAGCGGGTGATCGGCCCGATCCCGCTGCACCCGGCCACCAGCGCCGCCCACGTTTCCGCCGCGGTCGTGCCGCAGGGCGTGACCGCACCGAGACCAGTGATCACCACGCGGCGGGAAGGGGCAGGCAGGGAGGACATCAGGCCCCGAGGCTGAAGCGCGGAGCGGCCCCGCGTCAACCGCCCGTGCCAGCCGGCCTCACGCGAGGCCGCGACCCGGGATCGCACCGCCCCACTGGGAACAAGACCCTAGGCCGGATGCGTCTCTCCTGCCGTCCCCGAACCCGCCGGACGCGGATTCCGGGGCGGCCCGTGCGACCCGTCGATCAGCCTGCTCCCGCCCATCCCCCTCATCTCCAGCACTTAGGCGAACCGGCGGGGCGGACAATTCCCCCTTCACCGTTGGGTGACGACTTTTGGTGTATCCAAACCCGACACTTTGACCGATTTCGTAATTTATTATTCATCAGCAGTTAGCAAGTTTGATACAAATGGGAGTAGCAAAAACTTGTTAATCGGCAACTGACGCAAGACTGTGTCGAATTTACGTATTTGGATTCTAATACTTCTTTATCTTGTTCTTGTTAATTGGCTTATAAAGCCATCGCAATTGTGGCACGGCCTTAGCTTTAGGGAGGCCACCTATGCGCAAGCAAACCTCCCAAACCAAGAAGGACCTTTCCCGCCGCGGCTTCATTAAGCAGGGCGGGATGGGGGCTATCCTCACCGCCGGGGTCGCTCCTTACCTGACCCTGAAGCCGCGCGCCTACGGCGCTCCGCCGCCGACGCCGTTCGCGTTCACGCCGTTCACCATTCCGGTGCCGTTTTCGCCGCGAGCCGTGCCGGCGAACATCACCCCGGCGAACCCGAACCAGCCGCCGGGTGATGCGAACCCCGTCTACCACGGCATCGCCCCCGAGTACGCCCTCAACCACGTCTCCCGCGCGGGCAAGAACGACTGGGTCTCCGCGGATCGCGAGAATCCGAACTACAACTGGAACCTGACCCAGAACGAGAACGACGCCAACGCCGCGCTCCCCCGCTTCAAGGAGCTGCGCCATCACCACGTGATGCAGCCCACCCGGGTGCAGATCCTCCCGGGCGTGCAGACGCCGATGTACAGCTACAACGGCGTTGTCCTCGGGCCGACCATCCGCTCCCGCAGCGGCGAGCCGATGGTGGTCCGCAACACCAACAACCTGGGTGACGTCGAGACCTCGATCCACCTCCACGGGGCCCACACCCCGTCGCACTCCGACGGCCACCCCTGCTTCTACGTCTTCCCCGGCAAGAGCCGCGATTACTACTATCCGAACATTGTCCCCCGCAAGAAGGACGGGAAGCTCGACTGGATCACGGAGTCGCCCTCCACGATGTGGTACCACGATCACGGCAATGACGTGACCGCCCACAACGTGCAGCACGGCCTCCTGGGCTTCTGCATCAACACGGATCACCTGGAGGAGAAGCTGATGCGCGACGGCGTCCTGCCCGATTGCGATCTGCGCGATCCGGTCACCAAGCAGCTGATCAAGTCCCCGAACGGGGCCACGATCGCGAGCCCCTACGATCTGCCGCTGGCGCTCTGCGACATGCGCCTGAATGCCGACGGCACGATCTTCTGGGATCACTTCGACCACGACGGCTACCTCGGGGACATCATCTGCGTGAACGGCGCGCCCCAGCCCGTCCTCCAGGTCGAACCCCGCAAGTACCGCCTGCGCCTCTCGGCCTGCACGCTCGCCCGCCACTGGGTCGTACGCCTCAGCAACGGGCAGCCCTTCCTCCAGCTCGCCAATGACACCTGGCTGCTGCCGCAGGCGATCAACCAGACCGAGATCTACATGAACCCGGCCAAGCGCGCCGACGTCATCGTCGACTTCTCGCGCCTCGCCGGCCAGGAGATCTTCCTGGAGAATATCATGCAGCAGACGGGGGGGCGGAAGCCCGACGGCATCAATCGCCGCGCCCCGATGCGGGTGATGAAGTTCGTGGTGAACAAGCCCTTGGACACCCGCTACAAGGAGTGCACGGTGGCCGCCGGCACGCCGCTGCGGCCGCACGAGAACATCCTCGAGTCCGAAGCGACCGTCACCCGCTACTTCGACTTCAACCGGTCGAACGGCGCCTGGCAGGTCAACTCGGAGTTCTACTCCGCCTTCCGGCCCGACGCCGCGATCATCAGTGGCGCCACCGAGAAGTGGGTCCTGCGCAACGGCAGCGGCGGCTGGTGGCACCCGATCCACATCCACGTCGAGGCCTTCCAGGTCATCCGCTACAACGGCGTGGTCCCGAAGGAGACCTGGAAGTACAAGAGCGACAACATCTCGCTCGAGGGCGGCACCACCGCGGAGCTCCTGATGAAGTTCCGCACCTTCGACGGGCCGTTCGTCTTCCACTGCCACAACAACAACCACGAGGACATGCGGATGATGAAGAACATGGAGATCTGCCGCAACGTCCGGCAGGGCACGACGATCGTGAATGGTCGCCGCGTCGCCGCCCCCGTCGCGGTCCCCACCCTCAACAACCGCTGGTTCTCGGTTCCCGAGCCCATCGTCGGCATCCCCCACTCCTACATCCAGTCCCATCCCGCCCTCTTCAGCTGAGGAATCCCACCATGAGCACCGCCACCGCCTTCCTCTCCCGCCGGGAAATGCTCTTCGGCCGCGCCTGCGCCGAGACCCAGCCCGCCTCAACCGACCTGAGCTACCGCGCGAGCGCCGTCGTCGCCCGGATGGCCGGCGTCGCGGCCCCCGCCCGCGTCAGCAGCCGGATCCCGGACTGCCAGGTCGTTTCCCACCGCGATGAACGCTTCCGGTTCATCTCCGACCTGGTCGCCGACCGCCGCGTGATGATGGGCTTCATCTACACCCACTGCGAGGGCATCTGCCCCACCACCACGAAGCACATGTTCGAGGCCTACAAGATCCTGAAGGAGCGCAGCACGGAGCCGTTCGTGATGCTCTCCATCACGATCGACCCGGAGCGGGACACGCCCGACGCGCTGCTGCGCTACGCCGTCCGCAACGGCGTCGCCAACATCGACGACTGGCACTTCATCACCGCCTCCAAGGCCGACACCACGAACCTCCTCCGCGCCATCCGGCAGAACAATGCCGAGGGCGGGGACGACCTGGCCCAGAACGGCCACACGGGGGTGCTGATCTTCGGCAATGACTCCCGGGACCGTTGGGGCGGGATCGGCGCCGGTTCGGAGCCCATCCACATCGCCAACACCTTCGAGCGCACGGCCCGCACGCGGTCGCTCCGGCACTTCGCCGGCTTCGGCACCACGGCGGAAGAACAGTAATCTGCCGCCCGGGAGGGTCTCAGGACCCTCCTGGGTTCAGCTCAGTTTTTCCCGGGCGACCCCACCCGTCTTGCGCCGGGCGAACCGCCAGAGGAGCACCGACGCCCCTGCCACAAGCAGGAGCGTTGAGTTGCTTTCCGGGACGCCCGCGATGCCGCCAGGGCCGACGAGGCTGCCTCCGCTGCCGTCGGAGCCGTCCGGCAGCCCGCCGGACAACGGCGACGTGTCATAAGAGAGGGTCAGCCGGGACGCGTACACCTGGAAGGTGTCGGTATCGTTAGAGTCAAAGGGGTTGCTCCACGGGGTCACGGAGACATTCATCGTCCCGTTGCTCAGATACCCGGTGATGCTGCCGCCGTTGAAGTTCTGGGAGAAGTAGCCGCTGGTCAGTTCCCCGAGGGTGATGAATTGCTCCACCCGGACCAAGCCGGCCTCCCACGTATCCATCCCGGAGGCGGAGATCTCGAGCATACCGCCGAGGAACGAGAACCCGGAGTAAGTCGGAAGGGTCCAGCCCGTCAGCGTGTGCTGCCAGGTCACCATGCTGCCCGTGGACAGGCCCCAGTTGCTGCTCAGCTGGTTTTCCGCGAGGATCGTCGCTTCCCCGGCGCGCCAGGTCGAGGTGCCGTCGCTGGTCGTGCGGAGGAGCGAGCGGCTGCTGCCGCTGGAGTCGCGGTCCGAGATGAGCTCATAGGCCGTGACCATTACGGCCTGGGCCGAAGTAACGCCGAGGGCGACCGAGACGGCCGCAGCGGCAAGTGTTTTGCGGAGGGTATTCATGGCAGTGGTGGGAAAAAGAGCACGCTCCCGCACGGGCGTGGCGGAGCGGAGAAAAGCGGGAGCGGAGTGATGCATAAGGCCTCCAGTAAGCCTTCCCGACACCCGCGAGGGAACCGCTTCGAGCGGAGACTCATACCCACCGTTCGCGTCGTAACTACTTACCAGAGAGGCACTCTCAGTACGTAGTCCCACGCCCCACCCAAGAGGCCGCGCCTGCCCCGCGCGCGCCCTCCGCCCGCCCGTTTCAGAGGTAAACGGGAGCGCCCGCCGGGCCGCCCGGAGGATCTTTACGAATCCCGTCTGAACGGATCGTCACAGGCGTTACCGGCCCGCTTTTCCGGCCGTTTTTGCCGCGTGGCTGCCTTAACCGTGAGGAAAGCCGACATTCGGCCCCTACTTTCGCAAGTACCTGATATCGCTATTTTTAGTCCAACTCCCAGGGCGATATTAACGGGAACCCGTTAACGCAAACCCTACGCATCGCCGGCCCTCCCTCGGGCCAAAATGAAGCCGGCGGCACTAACCAAAATCGTATCAAACTGTTAAACAGCATCTTACGCAATTTTCCCCGAGCTGGCACATAATCCGCTAAGGCGCAGGCATCCCTATGAAACCATTCGTTCGCTACTGTCTCGCCAGTGCCGCCCTGGCGCCGGCTTTGCTTGCTCAAACCCCTCCCGCGACGACCACCTCGCCCAACGCCGGTGGCACGGTCGGGTTCGTCGCGCCCAATCCGGATGCCTTCGTCCCCGAGGAGCCCTTCGATGCGACGAAGCTCTCGCTGCGCAAGGTGCCCGTCCCCCGTCCCTATGCGCTCGCGGACTACATCGCCGATCCGGCGGCCGTGCTCGTGCTGGGCAAGGCACTCTTCTGGGATATGCAGGTGGGCAGCGACGGCCGGATGGCGTGCGCCAGCTGCCACTTCCACGCCGGCGCGGACAACCGCTCCCGCGCCCAGCTCAATCCCGGCCTGCTGGTGACCGACGGCGCGGGCAATCCCGCTTCCGACCGGACCTTCCAGGTCGGCACGCCCGTGCACCAGCTGACGGCGGCGGACTTCCCCTTCCGCAAGCTGGCGGATCCGGAGTCGCGGACGTCGGCGGTGCTGCGCGACAGCAACGACGTCGCCGGCTCGCAGGGCGTCTACAGCGCCCGCCTGACGGGAATGCAGGTCGTGGGGCCGTCCGTGAATGAGACCAAGGAGAACCTGATCGACGCGATCTTCCACCACGGCGGCAGCAAGACCCGCCGGGTGAGCCCGCGTAATTCGCCCTCGGTGATCAATGCGGTGTTCAACTTCCGCAATTTCTGGGACGGCCGCGCCCAGAACGTGTTCAATGGCGTGAACAACTGGGGCCTCCGCGACGAGAAGGCGATGGTCTGGTACGCCGCGACCCCGACCACCCCGGTGAAGCGCAAGATCGCGCTGGAAAACTCCAGCCTGGCCTCGCAGGCCGTCGGCCCGGTCCTCTCCAGCTTCGAGATGGCGTCGGCCGGCCGCGAGTTCATCCACGCCGCGAAGCACCTCCTCCTGCAGCGCCCGCTGGCCAAGCAGCAGGTGCACCCGCAGGACAGCGTGCTCGGCCTCTACCGGGCTCCGACCACCGGCCTGACCATCCCGACCTACGGCGACCTTATCCGCCAGGCCTTCAAGAAGGAATGGTGGCAGGCGACCGTGCAGCTGACCCTGGATCCCACTGAGACCGAGGAGATGCGCATCCGCCGCCGTTGGGTGGCCGCGAACAACGGCCTGCTGGACCTGGACAATGAAAACTCCCGCCGGCTGCTGACCGTCTCGACCGAGACCTTCACCCAGATGCAGGCGAACTTCGCCCTCTTCTTCGGCCTGGCCCTGCAGGCCTATCAGTCGACCCTGATCTCCAATGATGCGCCGATCGACCGCTATGCCGAGGGCGACCTCACGGCGCTGACCGACGCCCAGAAGCGCGGGATGGACGTCTTCGCGAGCAAGGGCCGGTGCTACGAGTGCCACGTCGGCGCGACCTTCACCAGCGCGGCGCCCGCGGCCATCCTCGAGGCGGGCGGCGTCCCCAAGCGGGTCGTCAAGGGCGAGATCGAGCTCATGCACATCTCCCCGGGCGTGAACTTCGTGTACGATGCCGGCTACTACAACATCGGCGTCCGCCCGAACCGGGAAGACCGTGGCATCGGCGCCCCCGATCCGTTCGGCAACGCCTTGGCCGAGTCGCACCTGATGAAGCTGGGCACCTTCCGCAAGGCGATGCTCACCGGCTACGACGAGTACTTCTTCACCTTCCCGAACGACCGCTTCGTGGCTGAGGGCTTCTTCAAGACCCCGGGCCTGCGCAACGTGGAGCTCACCGCCCCTTACTTCCACAACGGTGGCACCCTGACCCTCGAGCAGGTGGTGGACTTCTACAACCGCGGCGGCGACTTCAACGAGGTTGGTCACCACGAGCAGGTCCGTGCGCTGGGCCTGACCCAGCAGGAGAAGTCGGACCTGGTGGCCTTCCTGAAGGCGCTGACCGACGAGCGGGTCCGCTACAAGCGGGCGCCCTTCGACCATCCGCAGCTGTTCATCACGAACGGTCCCGCGGGGGTGGCGACGGGCAGCGACAACCCGGCGGACCAGTTGATCGAGATCCCGGCCGTGGGTGCCGCGGGCGGCACGCCCACCCGGAACTTCCTCGACTAACCCACCCAAGCCAGCCTGACACCGGCGCCCCCACCAGGGCGCCGGTTTTTCTTTTGGGGGGAGGCGTCCGGTGTCGCCATTTTTTCGTGCATCCGGAGTCTGGTGCATCCGGAGTCTGGTGTAGCCGGAGTCCGGTGTAGCCGGGGAATCCTTCCCCGGCCGAAGGGACGAAAGCACATTCCTGCGCGAGCGTGCGCCCTGCCAGCGGGCGGGCGACCGAAGGGCGGGAATCGCTTCGCGGCAGGTGGCTCGTTCCCGCCGTCCGGGGCAGGATGCCCCGGCTACACCGAGGCGAAGGGCGGCAAATCCAGCCTCAGCACCAGACGCAACCCATTCACCCATCGCAACCTGACGCCTAATTCCATACACTTGTGACTTGCGCCCTCGGGGGGAACCCCCCTTCCTACGCGGAAATTCTTACCCGCCCTATGAAACACCACGCACTCGTTGGGTTGATTTTGGGATTGTTCGCAGCGGCGCGAACGGGGGCTGCAGAACCGCCAGTGCTGTTCAACGTCACTTTTAATCCTGAAGCCAACCTCTTTACTATATCAGGGACGGGAGCGACGGCACTCTCGCCGACGGGCAGTGCGAGCACCCTTGATACTTTCCAAGGCATCACCCTGCTAAACTTTTTCCCCGGCAACTTTACCCCGGGTAACTTCCTCCCTGATGCAGAGGACATCCCTTTGACGGGAACGCGCGATTTGAAGGTGAAAGTTGGAGCAAGCGAGCTTTTCCTGGATTTGGGATACTACACTGGGAGCACGATCAGCAATCCCCCTGGTGACGCCACCCAGAACTTCAATCTCGGCAAGAACGTTTCCCTCTACACATCTACCGGAGACGCGTTGGTCTTCGGCTCAGGATCCATTTCTTTTTCCCAAGGCGGGACTATCTCCTTCACAACGACAAACCAGCCCACGGATCTCACGTTTTCTTCGGCTGGTCCAAGAAACGTTTACGTCGGATACAACGACGCATTCGGCGGCGCCTCCTTCATCGGCACCTACACTCTCACTGCCGTCCCCGAGCCGTCCACCTACGCCGCCATCGCCGGCGGGCTGGGCCTCGCCGCCGCGGTGATCCACCGGCGCCGGCAGCGGGCGAAGGCGGCTCAGGCCTGATCGCCCTTCCACCTTCCCTCTCCCCCACGAGGCGCACCCGCGCCTCGTTTTTTTTGCCCCTTTCCCGGCATCTGCCATCGCTCGCGATCCGCCACCCCACCCACGCAGACCGCCTGCCGCGCGGCCCGCTTCGCCCGCGACGGGCTTGCCCGTTACACCGTCCGCTTCCCATCGTCTTGCCTGATGCGGTTCCGGCCTCCTCCAGCCGCCTTCCCCCACCCTTCCCGATGTCCTCCCTGCCCCGCCGTGAATTCCTCCGCCGCAGCGCCAGCGCCGCTGCGGCCTTCACCATTCTGCCCGCCGCCGCCCGCGGGGCCAATAGCCGCATCCAGGTCGCCTGCATCGGCGTCACGGGCAAGGGCCACACCGACACGCTCGCCACCGCCGCCGCCGGCGGGGAGATCGTCGCGCTCTGCGACGTGGTGAACCCGCGCCGACCCGAGCTGACGCGCCGCAAGAAGGCCAAGGCCGGCCCCGCCGGCGACACGATCCTTGACCGCTTTCCCGCCGCCAAGTTCTTCACCGATTACCGGGAAATGCTCGCGACGCACCCCGGGATCGACGCGGTGGTCGTTTCGACGCCCGACCATCACCACTTCCACGCCTCGCTGCTGGCGATGCGCGGCGGCAAGCACGTGTACTGCCAGAAGCCGATCGCCCACTCGGTCTGGGAGGCCCGGCGGCTCGCCGAGGTGGCCGCGCAGACGCGCGTGCAGACGCAGATGGGCAACCAGGCCCACGCCGGCGAACCGATCCGGCGCGCGGTGGAACTGCTGCAGGCCGGCGTGCTCGGGCGGGTCACGGAGGTCCACGCCTGGACGAACCGCCCAATCTGGCCGCAGGGCATGAAGGCCTGGCCCACGCCGGAGCCGGTGCCGGCGGGCCTCAATTGGGACCAATGGATCGGCCCCGCCCCCTTCCGCGAGTACAGCAGCGCCCTCGCACCCTTCAATTGGCGCGGCTATTGGGATTTCGGCGCGGGCGCCCTCGGCGACATGGGCTGCCATATCCTCGATATGCCGTACTGGGCGCTCGGGCTCGGCGCGCCGACCAGCGTCGAGGCGGAGGCCGAGGGTACCACGGAAGTCGCGGCGCCGAATTCGTCGCGGGTGACGTACCAATTTCCGACGAGCCACTTCGGCGGGCCGGTGACGGTGGTTTGGTATGACGGCGTCTCGCCCAAGGAGGGGGTTTACCGGAACCCGCCGCCGGAGCGGCTGTGGAAGGCGGATTTTCCGACGGCGGACCACGTGTTCCGGCGCTTCGATCTGCTGGTGGTGGGCGAGAAGGGCCGGATGTTCTTCGGCCGCTCCCGGCAGGATTGGGTGTTCAAGCCGGAGGGCCTGATCAAGGGCTTCACGCTGCCGCCGAAGACCCTGCCGCGGGTGGCGGGGAGCGGAGAATCGGCGGAGGGCGCGATGGACCAGGGGGGCGGCCCGTACCGGGAGTGGATCGATGCGATCCGCGGGAAGGGGCCGGCGCTGTCGGCTTTCGGGCAATCGGGTCCATTCAGCGAGATGGTGCTGTTGGGCAACGTGGCCTTGCGGGCGGGGCGCAAGATCCAGTGGGACGCGAAGGCGCTGCGGGTGACCAATCTGCCCGAGGCGGCGCCGCTGGTGCGCCGCGCGTATCGCCGCGGGTGGGAGCTGGAGTGAGGGGCGGGAGTGAAGGAGCGAGTAGCGAGTAGAGAGTAGTGGGTAGAGGGTAGCGGTGGTGCCGCCGGCGGCCGCGAGGTGGCCGGAACCGCTGGCCGATGATCGGGGATCACGTCACCTTTCGGCCGGCTCACCCGGGGAAGGATTCCCCGGCTACAACTCAACCCCGATACGGCGTGCCTCGGTCCGTGAACCGCATGCGGCGGCCACGTCAGAACGTGAACGTGTTCGCGAGGATCCAGCGGGTCTCGTTGGGGATGCGGATGACCGCGATCCGGCCGTCGGGATTCGCGGTGACGGGGATGTCGTCGCCGTTGCCCCACGCGTTGCGCACGTTGAGCTGCAACCGCCAGTCGATCCGCCCGAACACGCGTCGGCGGTAACCCGCCCAGAGGTCCCCGGCAAACTCCGCCGGGCCGTAAAATGGCCGCGCCAGGTCCGGGATCTGCGTCTGCATCACGGGATCGTTGTCCGCGATGCGCGCGGCGTCCGGGTAACGCGGGTCGGTCGCGGCGATCCGCTGCTTCAGGGCCTGGCCGGTGAGGAACGGCGCCCCGATGGCCACCCGGCCCTGCCAGCGCACGGAAGCGCCGAGGCTCAGCGCCTTGAGCAGCGGATGCTCGAAGGACTTGAAGTCGTACGTGGACGTGAAGTTCGCGCGCCACTTCCGCTGCTCCGGCGAGGCCGCGCCGTCGCGCGCGAGGGTCGCGGCGAGCGGATTGCCCACGTTGCTCGCGAAGCGCGTGGCGGCGGTCTGCCGCTCCGGCAGGGCCGGGCCCTGGTCGACCCCGAGCAGGTTGAACTTCACCAGGTTCGCGTACACGGCGTCCGCGACCTGCTTGGTGAGCCGCGCGGAGCCGGTGACAACCGTCTCCTGCTTGGCCACGTTGGCGGAAACCCGCCAGTGGCGGGTGACGTTGCCGGCGAGCTCGGCTTCCAGGCCGCGCGCATCGAGGTCGGAGGTGTCGGTGAGGCCGGCCACGCTGTTCGAGAGCAGGCCGGTGCCGCTCGCGTTGAGCCGGAGGTTCCGCAGGGTCCGGGTGGGCTCCGGATGGAGCTGGAAGAAGGCCGCCAGGATCTGCGCGTAGGAGGTGTAGCCGGCGGCGGTGACCCCGGGGATGCTGCT
>JAIXQE010000179.1 GCA_027485815.1 Opitutaceae bacterium | reverse complement strand
ATCCCGGAGTCGATAGGCCTTGGAGAGTCCCACGAGCAGCGCCTGCTCAACCTTGCCCAAACCGGCGCGGTGCCGGAGGGCACTTTCGGCGGCATTGAGGTCCGTGTCGCGGATGTGGACCGTACCCAACCCAGCCGCCCGGGCCTGCAGGATATCAGAGTGGTGATTGTCGCCGTGGTGTTGGATCGCGCCTGGCGGAGTGGCGAGATCAGAGATCACGTGCCGAAATAGGCTGCCGGTACGCTTGGCCAGCCGATGAGTGCTGGAAATGTAAAGTCGGTCCTCGGGCGCACGGAGCCCGTGCCGGTCGAGCAGGTTTGCCAGAAAATCCTCAGGGAGGTAAGTATCCGAAACAAAGATCACCTGTCGTCCGACCTTGCGTGCCTGTCGGATCAGACTCGCGACCCGCTTCACGGGAAAAATGACCTTAGCCTCGACTTCCAACTCCAGTGCGGCGAACTGGTCCGGGTTCAGCCGCGGAATCAGGGTGGAGAGCCTGGCGGCGATTTCCGCTAGCGTCGTTTCCTCGCCGGGGGCGGCGCCGAGGGCCTGGCGCTCGGCGTGTTGCCGGCCCCAGACGAATTCCTCCATCGGAACGCGGCGCAGTTCGGGCTGCTGTTCAACCAGCCGGCGGTAAAGCAACCGGAAAACGTCGGCTGGTTCCGCGGTCGCGCGCCCGAAGACCGTATCGAAGAGATCGAAGCTGGCTACTTCCCTCCCAGCGATAGGGCAGAATTTCATGGGGCTCCGAACTCGGTGGGCGGCCCCAAGGGCATCCATGGCGCTTCATCCCCCGGGGGCTCAGCCGGAGAATCGCTGCGGAGTGGACTGGGGTCTCGTTGCCCATAGCGACAAGATTCCGCGGGAGGACGGGAGGGAGAGGGCATACGATAATGGTTCTCGGGGTGAATGGTACGAAATGGTTCTTCTGAGAGGACGGCGGTTACATCCCGGGTTCGGGCTTAATGCCGCCGGCCCGCCGGACGCGTTCAAAGGTACTTGTAAGCCTCGCGATTGACCACGCGGTGGATGAAGGGTTGCTTAATGCCCGGGTAGTACGCCGGGGTGGGCATCTTCTCCGGCAGGGGATGACGCCCTTGGTAGTGATGGAAAATCATATCCTCGGGGTCGATTTTGAGCGCGCCAAGGATCGTCTCGCAACCGTGCACGGCCGCCCCGTTCGGGAGCACGGCGTTCATCCGGAAAATGGCCTTGGTGCCCCCCCGCGGCTCGTGGAGCCGCAGGGCGTCCGCCCCATATTCGATGGAACGCACGGGAGCGCGGAGGCGACCATCCTGCAGCAGCGTCAGGCGACTGTCGAAATTCCGGCTCGCGAGCAGGCCGCACGTGCGGTTTGCGCTCTCGAGGCGGAAGACGATGCCTGGCAGGGTCAGATTCCGAGGGCTGACGAGAAACTCGTCGCAATCGAGGTGGAGCGTGTAGTCGAACTCATACCGGTGCTGCTCGACGAACTGGTTGATCGCCTGCACCTGCCCGTAAAAAATCTTGCCGTCCGGTCCCCGCGGGGACCACTCCCGGAGTTCGAGCGCCGGGCCGAACTTTGTCCGCAGGTTCCCGAGGAGCTGCTCGACATCGGCCTCCGCGATCATCTGCTCGAAATCAAAGCCGTACTTATTGGATTTTCCCTCGACGGCGATGGAGCCTGATTTGTTCGCCTGGGAGCCGCCCGCGCCGTCCAGTTCATTGCGCTGCACCTTGCTGTTATCGTAGAGGAACACCTTCTGTACCCCCATGCGCAGGTGGTGGTCGATCCACTCCTCGAGGAAGAGGATGTTCTCGCGCAGGATCAGCACCGTGAAGAGGGCGATCCGCGGTGGCTCCTCTCGCCGGAGCGCGAGGTTGGCCAAGCTCGGCGGATGCTCCCGGTAAAGCTTCAGGAGCGTGAGGGGACGGGCCAAGGCCGCGATTCTTCGGCGTACTGCTTGAATCAATTTGTGCATGGGCGTTGGCAAGGATTACGGTGGTTCGTGGGACTTAAATCGGAAGTGATCCCCGTCGGTCGGACGGTCACCAGCCGGGTTGAAACCAGCCAGGGAGGGTTAGGTCAAAACCAACGTACCCGATTTATCCTTTAAAAGTTAACGAAGGACGGAAAACGAGGCTGGAGGTGGGAGCGCGGGAGCCACAGGCTTAGGGCGTCGATGCGGATGCCGCGCGACGTGGAAAACTCCGTCCAGGTAGGCGAAATCCGAGGCCGTCATCCGGCATGGATGTTCAGGTCTCCCCGTTGGTGGCGCGGAGCACCTAGACTCGGGAGGCGTTGAAGCCGGTGTTCCGCAGCGTCTTCGCATGAATGGTTGCAAACCTCGAGTCGTCGACGGTGTACGGCTTCTATCAGCTCTCCAGATGGCGCTGGGGATTCACGAGGGTGTAGGTCCTGATCAATGCTGTCCCAACAGATTGAGTCCAAGGTAGCGCAAGTGATTCATGAGTAGCGTGAAGAACATCTCCAAGGCTGCTCACGATTTGAACGTGGGATGCGGTTGCGACGGGATCCTGCGGTATGAACGCAGGCAAAAGCGTGTTTTCCCAGGTCATCGGTCGGGTGCCGCACTGGGAGTTCCAACGGTTGGTTCGAGTCCACGATCAGTCGGATGGTCGGCGCCAGTTTTCGGCCTGGGATCATTTTCTGGCGCTGGCGTTCGCGCAGATGACCTTTCGCGAGAGCCTGCGGGACATCGAGGCGTGCCTGAGTACGGCGCGACTGGCTTACCATCTTGGTTTTCGGCAGCGCGTCACCCGCAGCACCCTGGCACGAGCGAACGAGGAGCGGGACTGGAGACTGCACTCGGCTCTGGCGCACAAGCTGATGCATCGGGCTCGCCTGCTGTATCAGGACGAGCCGACCGTGCTGGACCTCGAGATGCCGGTCTACGCCGTGGACTCGACGCTGATCGACCTGAGCCTGGCCCTGTGTCCCTGGGCCAACTGGACTGGCTGCGACGCCGCGGTGAAGCTCCATACCGCGCTGGACTTGCGAGGACCTCTGCCCGACTTCCTTGCCGTGACTGCAGCCACCCACGGCGATGTGGTTTGGCTGGACGATCTGCCCATCGAGCCAGGCAGCTTCTATGTGATGGACCGCGGCTACATCGATCTGCGGCGCCTGCGGCGGATTCATCAGGCTGGGGCGTTCTTCGTGATCCGCGAGCGCCCCGACGTCAGGTACTACGTCGCGGCGTCCCGTCCGGTCGATCGCTCGACCTCGCTGCGGGCCGATCAGTCCATCCGCTTCAACGGATGGGATGCTCCCCGCGGCTGGCCAGATCTGATGCGACGAGTGAGCATCCACGATCTGGAGCAATCCATGCGTCTGCCCTTCTGGACCAACCAGTGGACGTTGCCAGCCGCCACCATCTCGCAACTCTACCGCCAACGCTGGCAGATCGAGCTCTTCTTCCGCTGGGTGAAGCAGAGCCTGCGCATCCGTATCTTCTACGGCACCTCCCCAAACGCCGTGCGGGTCCAGCTCTGGTCGGCGATCTGCGTCTATCTCGCCATCGCGATCACCCGCAAAGAACTCGGAATCACCACCAACCTTACGACCTTCGTCCAAGTTCTCTCGGTTCACGCACTTTCCAAAGTGCCCATCACTGAAATATTTACGAAACTTGATACAAGCGACCATCACGTTGATACACCTGACCAACTCACCTTTAACGACTTATGATGGGACAGCATTGGACCAGCACCTCCCAGGGATTGAGGAGTTACGAGCGCTCCTTGCAGCCGGGGATCGTATTCAGGACCTAGGGTTAATGATTCGACTGTTGTAGCCTTCGGCGACTATTTTAAGGAGAGGGTTTTCCAGGAGGGTCCGATCGGTCGTTGGGAGATTTGTGCAGTCCGAACTGGCGGTACTGGCGTGGCCGCTTTCGCTCCCGTAGATACCCGAGAAGCGTGGCTATGTCAGTCCGGTAGCAAAGCTCCCAGCGGGGAATGCCCTCCGTGGGGCGTCGCCGCAGGCGCGTTAGGAGCAGGCGGAGATGTAATTTCGCTTGCAGATACAGGAGGCGAGCGCGAGGCCAGCTGGGATCCTCGTGGCGCCAGTGATAGGCAAGATAGGCGTTCGACCGGCCTAGTGAGTTGCAGGCGCGGACCCAATTGGGGTAAGACAGCCGATCTGGGGCGAAGTGATGTTCCACCGCGATGCTCGTCCTCAGGCAAAAGCGAAAACCGGCCCGGCTCAACTGATAGGCGATCAGCGTGTCCTCTCCATTTCCCAGCCCCCCGCCTCCCAGTTCACAGTCAAAATTGGGGACCATCTCGAAGACTTCCCGGCGGGCGGAAAAATTCACACCGGCGAAGTTGCCCATGTTGCCCTCGTTGAGGAACTCCGTCGACGCGAGAAGGCCGCGGTGGTCACGGCTCAACCAGGTGCGCATGAGATGAGGGGCGATCTTGCAGCCACCGACCACGATATCAGCGCTGCCTTCCTCCAGCGGGCAAATCATGTCCCGGATCCAATTTGGTGGAAAACGCACATCGTCATCGGTGAACAACAGGTAGTCGCCGGTGGCCGCCTTCAGGCCGACATTGAGCGCGTTGGACTTGTTCGGCTGCGGACAGTGGATGTAGCGGAAGGAAAATCGGTGCTGGTCGAAGCGCCGGACGTGGTCTGCCAGTTGCGTTCGGCCGCCATTTTCAATCACGAGCACTTCGATGGTGTAATGGGTCGGGGCCGGTACTTCTGCTAGGGATCCCAGGGTCTCCAGGATGGCCTTGGGCCGGCCGGCGGTGGCGAGCAAGATGGAAACTTGGGGCATAGGGGATTGATCGAATGGTCAGTTGACGCCTGCGCCGCCGATTCACCGCTGCGTCCGTTTGCGAGTTTTTACTCAGGGCGCGCGGTTTCGCCGGCGCAGAGGGCCGTGCAGTGGATTACTCGTCTTGGACGAAAAAATTCTGATATGAGGAGCCGCGTTGCGCCCCGTTATCGCGGCGCAGGAATCTCGACTACGGAATGGAACCGTCGGGAGCTATCCTCGGAAGACCAGGGTCCAGGAATAACATCCTGCAGGATCCATCGGATGAGTCCCGGATCGGAGAGGAGCTGAGCCCGGAAGGAGCGCAGAAACCCGAGTTGGCGAAAGGCGTTGATGAAGTTTCCTCCACGGAGCGCCCGCCGGGTGGTCAGGGCGCAGTCGCGCGCAACGGTCGCGTACAGGGATCGATAGGCGCGCGCTCGGAGCGTGCGTTCGGCGTTTCCGAAGTGACGTTCCACGACTGTGGCGCAGTTGCGGAGCATCCGATTGCGATTAAGCGAGGCGTTGGCCCCGTGGAGTCGATAGAATAAGCTAGGTCGTGAAGAGGTGGCAAGGCGGCCGATCCGGGAGAGGCGGATGTAGAGATCGAAATCGTCGGCCCCCCAGATGGAGCGATCAAAGCAACCGATCTGACGCAACGCGGAGGCGCGGATGAGGGTCTGTCCCGGGGAGAAAAAGGGGCATCCGTTCGCCAAGTCGAAATGTTCGATGGCGGCGGATTTGGCGGCAAAGTGCCGGTGCGGCGGGTTCCCGTCCTGAAAGAGGGCGACAGCTCCGCCGATCAAAACCGAGTCACCGGAGGCCAGGGCATCCACCTGCCACTCGAGTTTATTGGCGGGCCAGAGATCATCGTCGTCGAGAAAGGCGATGAATTCGCCTCTGGATTCCGCCAATCCGGCGTTGCGGGCGCCGGCCTGGCCTGCGTTGGGTTGCTGGAGGTAGCGGATCCTTCCGAACGCAGCATGGTTCCGGATGACCCAATCACTGTCATCGGGGGACCCGTCATTCACCACGATGACCTCGAAGTCGCGGAAGCTCTGGGCAAACACCGAATCCAGCGTCTGGGAAATATAGTCACGGTGTTTGTAGGTCGGGATGATGACCGATACGAGCGGTGAAGAGGACATTGGAGGAATCAGGCCCGAGTAGGCAGGGTAGATGCGGCGAGCTCTAAGGCGGGCGAGCCACCAGCGGAGCGGGTCACAGGCGGTTTGCGACCTTACGACGGACCACTTCCGCGCGGACGAGGATTGGATTTTGAGAACGCTGGTGCTGGGTGGGGTTTTAGACCGAAGGTCGCGGAAGCATTCTCGCCGAGCGGGTGAACTCCCGGATCTTCAGCGCTGCGCTTCCCTTACCTGGCTTGCAGACGCTTCCGATGCGAGAAAAGCCAATCGCGAAATCGCCAGCGTTCCTCGGAGAGCGGAGGCCCGCGGAGTTGACGAAGGCGGGGGGAGACATCCTTCCCGGATGCGATCACGGCCAGACCGTCGAGAAGACGGGTAAGGCCGGCGAGAACACGGGGCTTTGAGTAGGGTTCAATGGTGACAAGCGATTGCGCCAGAAGCGATTGAATCCTGACGGGGTCGGATTGCACGTCCCGAATCATTTCCGAAACCCGCCGGATGGCTGAAGTGGCATCGTCATCGCGGTCCGCCCAGTATCCGTTCCTTGGGTTGGCGTAGGGATGGGTAAATCGCTCGGTGCCAGCGAATCCCGCCACCACGGAGCCGCAGGCCATGGCCTCCAAAGCCGTCAGCGGACATCCCTCCAAGTGGTGAGCGGCGAAGAACATCTGGTACTCGCGCATAAGTCGCGCCACCTCCAATTCCGGGATATTATCAATTTCAACCCAAGGAATCGTGGGGTGCAGGGATTGAACCTTTTCGCGAATCTGGTGGACCAGCGTGCCTCGTTTTCGGGGCATGAAACAGATTCCCGGTTTTTTTGCGCCGAAACCGGGTGCATGCTGGGGGAGGAAGGGATCGCGGATAATCCAGTGCGGAACGTAGAAGACTCGTTCCGCGGGTACCTGGTAGGCCAGGCGGGAGACCGTGCAATT
>JAIXQE010000081.1 GCA_027485815.1 Opitutaceae bacterium | reverse complement strand
GGCTCGTAAGACCAATGGCGCGCATAGGGCGCCCCGGCCTGAATCCAGCGGCGCAGCAGGTCGATCTCGGCGGGAGTAAGGGTCTTGCCCGAGGCCGGCGGCGGCATCAGTTCGTCGCGATCCTGCGTGACCAGCCGGGCGATCAATTCGCTGCGTTCGGGCTGGCCCGGGACGATTGCGAAGGCCCCGCCGCCCAGATCCGCCCGCGCGCCCTCCGCGGTGTCAAGGCGCAGCCCGTCCTGCCCGCCCTTGCGGGACTCCTCGTCCGGCCCGTGGCAATGGAAGCAGTTGTTGGAGAGGATCGGCCGGATGTCGCGGTTGAAGTCCGGCACTTCCTGCGTCGCGCCCCGTTCCGGCAGGACGGCGCAGGCGAACAGGACAAAGGCAGGCAGGGGGAACCGCATCGGGAGCAGGGGAATGGCCAGAGCGAAGCCCGAAGGGTTCGCGCGTCAACGTCGGACGCACCGTGTTCCTTGCCTCGGACCTCCGCCCGCCGCAGCCTCCGCGGATGCCCCTGCTTCGCCTGCTCGCCTGGGCCGCGTTGGCCCTGCCCTTGGCCGCGTCCGCCGCCCTCGCCGCCGCCACCCCGCGCCCGCACGTGATCGTGCTGATCGCGGATGACATCAGTTGGAACGACCTCGGCTGCTACGGTCACCCGACCGCCCGCACGCCCCACCTCGACCGGCTCGCCGCAGCCGGGCGGCGCTTCGACGCGGCCTACCTCACTGCCAGCAGCTGCAGCCCCAGCCGCAGCAGCATCATCACCGGCCGTTACCCGCACAACAACGGCCGGGCCTCCGAGCTGCACCAGCCCATTTCGGCCCACCTCCCGTGGTTTCCGCAACTGCTGCGCGCCGCGGGCTACCATACCGCCCTCAGCGGCAAAAACCACCTGAGCAGCGCGCCGCCCGAACCCGGTCAGCCCGCGCCGCCCCCCGCCTTCGTCCATATCGATGCCGGCAAGGCCCCGGGCAACAGCGGCGGCCACGCCAACTGGGTGCAGGTCCTCCGCGACCGCCCCCGCGATCAGCCTTTCTTCGGCTGGTTCGCCGCCCTCGATGCCCACCGCGACTGGGAGGGCGATGCCGAGTGGCGGCCCGAGGTCTACGGCCCCCTCCACGATCCGGCCAAGCTCCCGGTGCCTCCTTTCCTCCGCGACGACGCACCCACCCGCCGCGACCTTGCCTCCTACCACAACGAAATCACTCGCTTCGATCACTACGTCGGCGCCGTCGTGGCGGAGCTGACACGTCAGGGAATGTTGGAGAACACGCTGCTGCTGGCGCTCGCCGACAACGGCCGGGCGTTCCCCCGCGCCAAGACCCGCCTCCATGATTCCGGGATGAAGACCTACCTGATCGCCCATTGGCCCGCGGGTATCCGCGACGCCGGCCGCCCAACCGCCAGCCTCGCCAGCGCCATCGACCTCGCCCCCACGATCCTCACCGCCGCCGGCCTCCCGATCCCGGCCACGATGCAGGGCGTCAGCCTGCTGCCGGTGCTCCAATCCCCCACCGCGCAGGTCCGCCAGCACGCGTTCTCCGAACACAATTGGCACGACTATGAGGCGCACGGCCGCGCCGTCCGTTCCGAGGGCTTCCTCTATCTCCGCAACCATCGCCCCCACCTCCCCTGGCAAGGTCCCGCCGATGCGGTCCGTTCCCCCTCGCATACCGCCCTGCGCGCGGCCCGCGACGCCGGCACGCTCACGCCCGCGCAGGCCGACGTCTTCCTCGCTCCGCGCCCGGCGGAGGAATTGTACGCCGTCGCCGCCGATCCGGACCAACTCCGCAACCTCGCGGCCGACCCCGCCCACGCTGCGGTCCGCGCCCGCCTCGCCGCCCTGCTCGATCGCTGGAGCACCGAGACCGGGGATACCGTGCCCGCCAAGCTCACCCCCGACGGCTTCGACCGGGACACCGGCCGCCCCGTCCCCAAGGCCGGCAAGGGCAAGAACGCGTCGCGCGGCACCCCCGCGGGCACCGAACGTCAGGCGGACCGCATCAACGCCCCAGGGCCCCGCTGACGCCAGTCCGGCCGGCCCGGAGGATGGCCACAAAAGGCTCAAAGGGCGCTGGGCGCGGACCAGACGGAAGGAGGCGTCCATAGACGCCGCGGAGGCTTCAGGGCGAGCGCTCGGAAGGGAGGGCTCCGAACCTCAGCCGCGAGGCCTTCGGACTGGTCTGGCTAAGCGATCGGAAGCAACTCGGCTCGAACCCCCGCCTCCGCGGCTCCCGTGATTGAGCCCCGCGGCGTCTATGGACGCCACGCACAGCCCCGACCGCGGATTCAACCCTTTGCGCCTTTTGTGGCCAACCCGCTCCGGCCGATCGCCCAAGCCCCGCCTCACTTCTTCGGCTGCTGCTTCGCCTTGGGGGCCGGCTTGGGATCGAGATTGGCCGCCAACTGCGACGGCGTGACCGTCGAGGCCACGCCGTCGCGCGGCACCTCGACGCCCGCGACCCACAGGATCGCGTTGAGCACCACCTTGCGCTGGTTGTCGTTGCCCCAGTGGGCGTGTGTGTGGCCCCCGGTGAAGCCGAAGCCGCGGCCGCCCTCGGGCCGCTGCCGCACCCACATCATCGTCTCGGTGCGCCCCGCCGCCGCGACAATGTGCGGATAGGGACCCTTCGGATGCACATAAGGGCCGCCGCGGACCTGGTCCGAAGGCTTCGCGGTCAGGATCGGGGTGATGCCGTCGCGGTTCTCGGGCCACCGCATGTTGAAGTACCATTCGTCGTGATTGGAGAACGGCTTCACGCCGCGCGCCACCGGATGGTCGGGGAACTCGCGGTAGTCGGGCGACCACATCGGATTGCAGGAATAGTTGCTCTCGTAATGCCCGCCGATCCAGCGGAGGAACTCGGGGCCGCCCTTGTCCGCGGGGATCTCCACCCCGTAGTGCATGAAGCCCAAGCCCACCCCGCGCCGCGCCAGGCCGTCGAGGAACGCCTTGCGGTCGCCCTCCAGCACCGGGTGCCGCGGACCGCCGTCGCAATAGATGATCACGGCCGCCGCACCGTCGAACGCCCGCTCCGACTCCGGCCAGCCGTTGGCGTGGACCGTGGCTTTCACTCCGGGCACGCCGGCGAGGCCCTGCTGCAGCAGGAGCATCCCCGCGCGGAATTCGTGCATGCCCGGCGGGTGGCTCGGCTTGCCGGCGATGAGGACGATCGACTTGTCCGCCGCGGCCAACGGCAGCGCGGAACAGAGGGCGATAAGGGGCAGGATCCAGCGGGGGTTCATCCCCGGAGCCGAGCCCACCGCCCCGCGCGGCTCAAATCCAAAACAAGGGGCCTAACCGCGAGCGGAACGAATCAATGCGCGCACCCGCAGCCCTCGCCGCAGCCTTCCTTCGCCGCCGGGCCGCCCTGCGCCAGTTCCTCGGGCGTCGCCTCGCGGGCCTCCGTCAACTCGACGTCAAAGGTCAGGTCCACGCCGGCCAGCGGATGATTGGCATCCAGCAGGACCTCTTCGCCCTCAATCGCGGCAATGGTCACGACCGGATCGGTCCGGTGCGGCCCGGTCTGGAATTGGTCGCCGATGCTCAGTTCCCCCTCGACCGGCAGATCCGTGCGGCGGACGCGCTGCATTTGCTCGGGGTCCCGCGGACCGTAGGCCTCCGCGAACGGCACCTGGACGCGTTCCTTGGCGCCGGCCGCCACGGCGCGCAGCCGCTGGTCCAGCCCGTCGATGATCATTCCCGCGCCCTCCAGATAGGTCACCGGTTGCCCGCCCGCCGACGAATCGAGGACGCGGCCGCTGGGATCACGAAGGGTGTAATGAAAGGAGACGACGCGAGGCATGCGCGGGAAACTGACGCGCCCGCGCGCGGAGGGAAGCGGAAACGCGCGGCCCGCGCGATCCGCCGCCTGAGCCTTGAGCTCAGGGCAGTTCGTACAGTTCGATCAGCACCTCGCCACCCTGCAGGTCCGCGCCGGAGACGTGGACCGTGTAGCTGGCGTTGGCGGTGACGGTCAGCGACAGCGCGGCATCGGTGCTGAGGGCCGGCAGCTGGAAGGCGTTCACCGCCCGGAAATCAGCATCGAGGGCGGAGTCCCAGTTGTCGTTCGCGGCAATCTCGCGGCGAGCGCCATCATAGACCTGCAGGGTCGGATTGGCCATCGTGCCCGCCACGCCAAACAGCCCGAGGGTCTGTCCCACGGCGCGCACCAACAGGCGCTTGGAGCCGGTGCCGGCGGTGACGAAGCCCAGAATGGCGGCCTGGCCATTGCCGACGCGCAGGCGCGCGGAGATGTTCGTAAGCCGCCGGGGGAAGGCCAGCGCCGGATCATAGACCTCCAGCAACACGTCGCCGGGCGCGTCCACCCGCGCGTGGGCGGTGAAGGTGCCGTTCAGGGGCTGCGCGATCGCGGCATCGCGGGAATTGGCCGGGAACGGAAAGGCGCCCACCGCCGCGAACTGCGGGGCCAGGGTCGCGGCCCAATCCTCGTTGGCGGCGATCTCCGCGCCGTTGCCGCCGAAAACCTGCAGGCGGGGATTCGGCGCACCAGCCACCCCAAACTGGGACAGGACGGGCCCCGCCGCGCGGAAGAGGATCGTGCCGGAGCCGCCGGCGAGCGACCCGCCGACGACGAGGGCCTGCGGGACATCCAACCGCGCGCGCAGGGAGAAATTGGCCAGCGCGAAGGAGGGCGTGGCCGCCGACTGGGCCCAGCCGGAACCGACGGAGGCAAGGAACAAGGCGGAAAGCAGGCGGAGGTGCATAAAGGTTAAAGCAAGGTTCTTGCGGCTAAGGGATCGCTTCGCCGGTCCAAAGGCAAACGCCTTCACGGAGGACGCTCGACACCGGAACGCGGCGAAAGTACGTACCCGGAACTCCCCTCCTACCCATGCGCTCCACCCTCCTGCTGCTCAGCCTGTCGCTGCTCGCTCCCGTTACCGCCGCCGAACGCCCCGCTGCCGCCCCGGCCGCGGCTGCAAAAGCCACGCTCGCCGCCGGCACCTACACCGGCTCCTGGCGCGCCCAGGACGAGTCCACCGGCAAACTCCGCCTCAAGTTCTCGCAGGGCGCAGACCAGAAGTGGCAGGCCGAGGCGGTGTTCACCTACGAAGGCGCGGAGGTGCCCACCGCGACCAAGGTCCTCAAGGTTGAGGGCGGCCGCGTGGAGCTCACGTTTTCCTGGGAGGTGCAGGGCGTGAACGCCAGCAGCACCCTGAAGGGCGAGATCCAGGCGGGGAGCCTCTCCGGCACCTACGAGAGCACGGTCAACGAGGCCGCCTCGGCGGGCCGCTGGAAGGTGGACCTCCAGCCGGCGAAGTCCTGAACCCAAGGCAGAGGTCATCCGGTCTCCTTCCGTCGACGGCTGAGCTGAAAGGCGACCCGCCCAACGGCAGGCGTCGAGACCGGGGACATGGCCACAAAAGGCGCAAAGGGTCGAATCCGAGGTCGGGGCCGTGCGTGGCGTCCATAGACGCCGCGAGACTCAATCACGGGAGGGGCTCGAGCCGAGGTGTTTCCAACTGCGCAGCCTAAAGGGCACGAGAGCCTCTCAGCCTTGGTTCGGAGCCCTATCCTCCGAGCGCTCGCCCTGAAACCTCCGCGGCGTCTATGGACGCCTCCTTCAGTCTGGTCCGCGCCCACCGGCCCTTTGAGCCTTTTGTGGCCATCCTCCGGCCAACTCAGCGCGCCCGCCGCGCGTCGCGACCGTTCAACGCGGCGCCGGGCCGATCCGGATCCGGCGGTACTCCATCTGGCCGCGGTCGCCCTCGAGACCGATCGGCCCCGTCGCCGGCACCTTCAGGGCGTCGGTGAGCAACTCGCCGTTGCACTCCGCCCGGGCCACACCGCCGCGCACGACAATCACCAGCTCATTCCAGTCCTGCGGACGGTAGCGCTGGAGCTGGGTGTACGGACCAGCCAGGGGATAGTCGCGGCATTGGAGCTGCGGCTGACGCACAAAGACGCCGCTGTCGGCGTTGGGCGTGGCCCGGAATTCCAACTTCAGCGTGAAGTCCTCCGGAAATTCCCGGGTGGTCCAGAGCTGTTGCACCCGGCGCCCTTCGGCCGGGGTCGTGACGACCAAGCGCCCATTGATCGCCCGATAACGGCCATCGGCGGAGGCGGTCTGCCCATCGAAGGCGACCGCGGACTTCACTTCCACAAACACCGGCGCATCCGCCTTGGCCTTGGCCGGAGCCTTGCGCGGCGGCGTGGGCCGGAAGCCCCAGCCAGTGAGGTCGCGGCCATTGAACAGCGCCGTGAAGCCAGGTTCCGGGGTAAAGGCATCAGGCGCGGTGTCGATGAAGCCCAGAGTCGCGAACAGCGGCCGCAGCGCGGCGCCCCAACGGGCATAGCCGGCGGGGTTCAGGTGCAAACGATCCGGGAACCACGTGGCGGGCGCATCCCCGTCCGGCCCGGCAAAGAGCGTCCAGGTATCGAGCACGGTGAACTGCGGATCGCCCCGCACCGCCGCCTCGAAGAGGGCATTGACGGCCGCGATGGTCTCCTTCGGGCGCTTCTTGTCGGCGGCGCTGGGGAACATGCGGCAGACGATCACAGGCACCTTCGCATTGTGGGCCTTGATGGCCGCGATGAGCTTTTGGAAATTCCGACCGATGGCCTCGGGGGCGATGCCGACCTCGATGTCGTTCGTCCCGAGCAGCAGAACGATCGCCGCCGGCTGCAGGGCGAGGACGTCCTCCTGCAGGCGGATCAGCATCCCGCGCGAGGTGTCGCCGCCGATGCCCCGGTTCGCGAGCTTCATGCCCGGGAAAGCGTCCCGGAAGGTCGGGCCCCAGCCCTGCGTGATGGAATCCCCGAGGAAGACCACCGCGCCGCGGTCCTGCGTGACGCGCCCGGCCCATTCCTTCCGCGCGTCGTGCCAGCGCCGGACGTAGGCATCATAGCGGCGCAGCGGGCCCTCGCCAGGCAAGCCGGCCTCGTCGGCGGGCAGGCTCCATTGGTCGGGCGGCGGCAGCGGCGCCGCCGCAAAGGCCAGCAACGGACAGCACAGGAGGAGGGCGCGAAGGTTCATCGGGGGTAAGGTAAATGGGAAGCTAGGTGGCCGCTGGCGAAGCTGGCGATGCGAATCCCGCCCGCGGCCGCGCCGGCGGAAAATTTGCTCGCCTCACCGCGCTCCTGCGCGCGTCCTCCCTCCACTCCCCTTCCCCTATGCGCCTCGCCCTTCCCCGGCTCCTCGCCCCGCTCGTCCTCGCCCTCGCCGCGGCCCTCCCCGCCTCCGGCGCCGCGCCGAAACCCCTCAAGGTCCTCCTCGTCACCGGCGGCTGCTGCCACGATTACGTCCAGCAGAAGGACCTCCTCAAGGCCGGCCTCGAGCAGCGCGCGAACGTCGTGGTCGAACACCTCCACACGCCGGACAAGTCCACCAAGCCGCCCCTGTCCTCCCATAACAACCCGGCTTACGCCGATGGCTACGACCTGGTCATTCACGACGAGTGCGCGGCCGGCATCGACGATCCGGCGATGGTCCGCAACGTCCTCGCCCCCCACCTGAAGGGCGTCCCCGCCGTCGCCCTCCATTGCGCGATGCACAGCTACCGCGTGAGCAAGGAATACGCCCAGCCCCAGGCCCCCGGCTCCCCGGGCGGCCTCTGGTTCGATTTCCTCGGCCTCCAATCGAGCCGCCACGGCCCGCAGGAGCCGATCCAGGTCAAGTTCACCGACAGCCAGCATCCGATCACCCGCGGGCTCACCGGTTGGACGACCGGCAAGGAGGAACTGTACAACAACGTCCAGCCGCCGAGCGTTTACGCGGCCCACCGCCCCCTCGCCACTGGCTTCCAGCGGACCAAGAACAAGAAGTCCGGCGCCACCGAGGACGCCGAATCCGTGGTCGTCTGGACCAATGAATACGGCCCCAAGAAGGCCCGCGTGTTCTGCACGACCCTCGGCCACAACAACGAGACGGTCGCCGACGCCCGCTACCTCGACCTGCTGGCCCGCGGCCTCCTCTGGGCGGCGGGCAAGCTCGATGACTCCGGCCGCCCCGTCGCGGGCTTCGGCCCCGCCGGTCGCTAAGCCCTGCCGATGCTTTCCCGCCGCTCCTTCGCCACCGGCCTGCTCCTCGCGGGCCTCACCGCCCTTGCCCCGGCCTGGGCCGCCCAAGCCCGCGTCCTTTACGACAAGGAATCACCCTTCGGCCCGGTCATCGTGACCGAGGAGGACGGGCTCCGGACGCTCTGGTTCGAGCGCGGTGGCGCCCGGCAGAGCGTGATCAAGATGGGTGATCCCGCCCACTTGGAGCTGCCCTACGCCGCCACTGCCTTTACCGGCCTCGCGTTCGCCCCGCAGCCCAGCCGCGTGCTGGTGGTGGGGCTGGGCGGCGGCTCGATCCCGATGTTCCTGCGGCACTATTACCCGGAGGCGGTCATCGACGCCGTGGACATCAACCCGGACGTGGTGAAGGTGGCTCGGGAGTTTCTGGGCTTCAAGGAGGATGCCAAGATGAAGGGCATCGTCGCCGACGGCCGGGCCTTCATCGAACAGACCAAGGAGCCCTACGATCTGATCTTCCTCGATGCGTTTGGCGCCGACAGCGTGCCCACCTCCCTGACCACGATCGAATTCCTGAACGCCGTGCGCAAGGCGCTGAAGCCCGATGGAGCCGTGGTGGGCAACATCTGGGCCCGCGCCTGGAATCCCCTGCACGACTCGATGGTACGCACCTATCAGGAGGTGTTTAACGAGCTTTACATCATCGATGTCCGCGGCGCCGGCAACCGGATCGTGCTCGCGCTGCCCCGCCGCTCCCCGCTCACGGCGGACCAATTGGCGGCCAAGGCCGGCGCGGTGGGTGTCGCGAAGAAGTTCCGCTACGATCTGGCCGAACGCGTTCGCCAGGGCTTCAACCACGCCACCGCCAAGTCGAGCGAAGGCCGGGTGCTCCGGGACGCGGAATTCGCCAAGGCCAAACCTTAAGGCGGACTAATTCAGTTGGTCGGGCGCAGCGCTGGGCGGCCAATTGCCCCTCAGCGCGGGCTGTCCACCCCAGCGGGCCGGAAGACGCTGACTTCGTGCGGCAGGCGTACGAGGCCGTGCACCACCTCTTGGTCGGGAGGGTTCGCGACCTCCAAGACGGCCGCGTTCAGCACGCGGTCCCAGGTATTCTCGGCCCCGGATCCGGCCCCGCAGCCCACGTCGAGGGTATATTGGCCGGCCTGCAGCTCGAGCTTGAAGCGCAGGGTGACCAAGCTGGCCCCGCCGGCCGGCAAGCTTTCGATCAAACGGTTTGCCACCCGCAGGCCGGTGGCAAAGACGACCTGGCCGTGCCGGTTGCGCAATTCACACCCGCCGCTGACCGCCGTGAGCGCCTTTCCGGCCCGCAGCAACAGCGTCACGACGGCCCAATCCCCCGTCCGATACGTCCCCCCGGCCCCGCCATCCCCGTGCAGGAGCCAAGCTTGCTCCACCCTTACCCCACCATCACCGAGGCGCTCCCGCGCCGCCAGGTCCAAGGGGGCTGCCGCCGGGAGCTCGTGTTCGGGTAGATGGGCCAGATCGTGGGCTGGGGCCGGCGCATTGCCGGCCAAAGCGGCCATGGCGGCCACGTATTCGCGGACGCAGGCTCCCGCCTCCCCTAGGTACCGCAAACGCCCCTGATCGAGCCAGAGGGCCCTTTGGCACGTGTTCAGGACGAACGCTAGGTCATGGGTGACCACGAGGAGCGTCACGCCCCGGTCGATCAGTTCCCGGAGCCGGGCGGCGCACTTTTGCTGGAAGACGATATCCCCGACGCTCAGCGCCTCATCGATAATCAGGACGTCCGGATCCACCGCGATGGCGACCGCGAAGGCCACCCGCATCATCATTCCCGTCGAATAGGTCCGGACCGGCTGGTCAATGAAATCGCCGATATCCGCAAAGGCGGTGATTTCGGCGTACTTCGCCTCCATTTCCGCCCGGGTCAGACCAAGAATGGAGCCGGCGAGGAAGATGTTTTCCCGTCCCGAGAACTCGGGATTAAACCCGGAGCCCAGCTCCAACAGGGCCGTGACCCGGCCCCGGACTTCACAGCGGCCGAAGGAAGGCTGCAAGGTGCCGGC
Source organism: Opitutaceae bacterium (assembly GCA_027485815.1). Lineage (GTDB taxonomy): Bacteria > Verrucomicrobiota > Verrucomicrobiia > Opitutales > Opitutaceae > ER46. The sequence continues at coordinate 432 of JAIXQE010000081.1, read as the reverse complement.
GAGGATCTGGAGCAGGGTGCTCTTGCCCGCGCCATTGCGGCCGATAATGCCGAAGGCCTCCCCGCGGGCTACCTCGAAGGAGACTTCCCGCAGGGCCGCGACCTCGTCCGCCGCCACCCCTTGGCCCTGGGGCCGCTCGCCCTGGAGCCCGCGGAGCAGCCAAGGCCAGAGGCCGGGGCGGCGGCTGTAGGCCTTGGAGAGTTGCTGGACGGTGATGGCCGGCGGATGCATCGGACCGGGATGTTCTTTCGGGGCTCGCGGGCGAACTCCAGCCGGAAGCGTGGGTGAGTGAAACGCACGCTCCGATTTAGGAAAAGAAAAAGGGCGACCGGTCGCCCGGTCGCCCTTTGCGGCGTAATATCAGTCAACTAATCACTGGCCCGGGGGCAGATAAGCACCCGTGCCCGAATTGTTCGGGTCCTTGCCCTGGAG
>JAIXQE010000055.1 GCA_027485815.1 Opitutaceae bacterium | reverse complement strand
GGGCGGCACCCGGCGCCCCGGCCACGACGAGGGCCGCCGCGTCCACGAACGGGATGAACGCCAGCAGCCGACCCACCCACGCACCCAGCCGCGCCGCCGGCGCTCCCGGAACATACTCGCGGCGGGCCAGCAGGCTCAGGCCGACGATGTACCCGCCCAACGCGGCCACCCAGCCCAGCAGCAACAACCCGGGCGCGTGGCCGGGCAACGTCGCCACCGCGAGCGCCAGCAGCACGCGGCAGCCAGCCATCAGCACGACGGAGCCCGCCCAGCGCTTGTGGAGCCAATTGTACGCGAGGATCACCGCGCCCAAGCCGGCCACCGCGAACCCCGCGGCGCCGAGGGCGAGCAGGAGGCCGAGGCCCGCGAGGAGCTCCGCCGCGCCGAGGGCCGCCGCCGCGCCCCGCGACAAGGCCCCGCGGGGGATAGCGCGCGCCGGACGATGGCGGGCGTCGAAGGCGGCATCGGCCACGTCGTTGAGGGTCGCCCCGCCGGCGTAGGCGAGCAGGCCGGCCAGCAACGCCAGCGCGAACTCCCGGGGCGCGGGCCACGCCCCACCGGCCGAGAGCACGAGGGCGGCGAGGACATTGCTGGCCACCGAGGGGAAGTTACCCGCGCGCGCCAGGTCGAGCGCCACGCGGAGCCGCCCCGGGGCCGCCCCGCTCACCGACTCTCCCCCCAGAGCGCCGCGCCAGCGCCCGGCCGGGCCAAGCCCCGCTCCGCCAGCGCGCCCAGGGTCCACGCGTACTCGCGGGCGAGTTGCTCGCCCAGGGGCAGCCGCAACGCGGGCGGCAGCACCTCCCACGTGTAAGTCTCCATCTCGAGGTGCGTGCACGCGCCCGGGTGCGCCCGCAGCCAATCGAGCGCGCCCAGCAGGTGATCGCGCGTGTCCGCGAAGGGCGCGCCCGGCGCCGCGTGCAGGGGCACGTGGAAGTGCACCCGCCACTCCTCGCCCGGCTCCGGCGAGCGCGCGTCCGCGAGGGCGTCGGGCAAGTCGACGTAACGCCGCCGCACCGTGCCGTCCTCCGGGCGGCCGACGACCACCTGGTGCAGGTAAACTGGCTCCGCAAAGGGGGCGAGGGCCGCGCGCCCCTCCGCCGTGGCCGGCACGCGCAGGGCGGAACTCAGGTGCAGCTTGCTCAGGCGCAGCCCCGCGGCCCGCAACCGCTCCAACGCCGCCGCCGGCTCCTCGAACTCCACCGCGAGGTGGCAGCAATCGTAGTTCACCCCCACGAAGCGGCACAGGCCCTCGCGGTCGACCGCGGGCTCCCGCTCCCGCCACTCCGCGAAGAAGGCCACCGTCTCCTCCGTCGTCTCCAGCAGGCAGAGCGGCTCGGGCTCCAGGCCCAGATGCAGGTCGCGGCCGGTGCGCGCCGCGAGGTCCGCGAGGAACCGGGCGCACGCGGTCAGCTGCCGGAAGATCGCCGGCCGGCGCGCCGGATCCGCGGCGATGAACCCCTTGAACGACGCCGGCACGGTGCTGACGCTCCCGTCCACGCCCGGAGGCAGGAGGTCCGCAAGGAGGGTGAACAGCCCCTGGGTGTATGCCAGCCGCTCCGGCGTCGCCCAGTCGGGCGCGTAGACCTGCTCCTTGACGCGCGTGCCGTGGAAACTGCCGTAGGGAAAGCCGTTGATCGTGAAGACGTAACAGCCGTGCGCGTCGAGCCAGCGGCGGAAGGCGTCGCGCACCGCGGGGACGGCGAGCTCGGCGGCGGCGCGGTGGCCGAGGCGGAGGCCGATCGCGTAGGGTTCGCCGGGGGCGACGCGGCGGCGCAGGGGCAGGACGTGCTGCTCGAGCGCGGCCAAGGTCTCCGCCCACGTCTCCCCGCGGTGGACGTTGGTGCAGTACGCGAGGTGGTGGCCCTGCGGCAGTCGCATCGCGGCGCAGGTCCGTTCAGGCCGCCGGCTCCGCCCGCACGGTGAACTTCGGGCACTGGGAGAGGAAACGGACGGGATTCCGGAACAGCACGGCGTCCACGAAATCCTCGCTGTGGCCGCGGCGGCGCATCTCGAGCGCGGTCTTCGGCACGGCGAGCGGGTCGCTCACGCCCCAATCGCAGGCCGAGTTGAGCCAGATGCGCTCACGCCCGCAGATTTCCAGCATGTCGACCGCGCGCGGCGGGGAGGATTTGGAATCCGGGTAAAGCGTGATGCCCGCCCAGAACCCGGCGTCGAGCACCTGCTGGATCGTGTGTTCCTCGACGTGGTCGATGATCACCCGGCCGGGGCGCACGCCGGCGTGCCCGCGCAGGAGGTCGAGGATCAGGCGCGTGCCCTTCAGCTTATCCTCCAGGTGGGGCGTGTGGACGAGGATCAGCTGGTCGTGGCGGACGGCGAGGTCGACGTGTTCCTCGAGGATGCGGAGCTCGTTGCGGGTGTTCCGGTTGAGCCCGATCTCGCCGATGCCGAGGACGTTCGGGCGGCCGAGGAACTCCGGGATCAGGGCGAGCACCTCGCGGGCGAGGCCGAGGTCCTCGGACTCCTTCGGATTGAGGCACAGCCAGCTGTAATGCGGCAGGAGGAATTTGGCCGCCCGCGCCGGCTCGTACTCGGTCAACTGCCGGAAGTAATCGCGGAAGCCGGCCGCCGAACCGCGGTCAAAACCGGCCCAGAAGGCGGGCTCGCAGACGGCCTGGCAGCCGGCGGTCACCATCGCCTGATAATCGTCGGTCGTCCGGCTCACCATGTGGCCGTGGGGCTCGATGTAGCGCATGGTCGTCAGGCCTTCCGTTTCGCCGCCGCCGGCCGCCCCGCCCACGCCCCAAGGGCCGCCTTGCCCGTCGAGACCGCGTCCGGCCGGGTGGTCGGGTCGCTCAACTGTTCCAGGATCCGCCGGGCCCGCGCCGGCCGGCCGTCGACCAGCAGGGCCGCCGCCCGCCGCAGGGCCGCGCAGCGGAAGTCATCCGCCACCGCGTACCGCTCGACGCGGTCGAGGAAGGCCGCGACCTCAATCAGCTTGGCCCGCACGGGCACGAAGCCGTGATCAACCACGGCGCGCCCGGAACGGGGCAGGGAACGGGAGGAAGGACGACGGGACGAAGCCACGGGCGAAAAGGGGACCGCCACAGGAAGCGCCGCACGCCGGCCCGTGGCAAACCCAGAGCGTATTCCGGGTCAGGCCGGGCCGGGCTGCGGGGCGACGGGAGCGGCAGGGGAGCCGGGCGGGCGCGGCTCGCGGGCGAGCAGCAAAGCTTCGGCCACCAGCCAGACGGCCATCCCGGCGAGGAGCAGCACCACCGCGAACTCCACGTGGTGGACGGCGGCCACCGTGCCCGCGGCGACGCGGCCCAGGTGCACCTGCACCGAAATCACCAGGCTCCACATCGTCATCGCGAGCATGAAGAGCGTGGGCCCGAGCGTGTACCAGACGGAGCGGCCCTTCCGGCTGAGCCAGACGGTGACGCCGAGGAGGGCGAGGGCGGCGAGGAGCTGGTTGGAGGTGCCGAACAGGTTCCAGAAGGCGCGCCAGACCGGGACCTGCTGCCCGCCGACCACCGCGGGGGGAAGTGCGACCACGACGGCGGGACCAGCGAGGGTGAGCAGCGTCGCCACGACCATCCCAGCCTTCCCCTCCCAGCCGGTGAGCTCCAGCAGGACGTAGCGCGCGAGGCGCGTGCAGGCATCGAGGGTGTCGAAGACAAACGTCGCGAAGCAGAGGAGCCCGAACTGGCGGGCCACGTCGACGGAAACGAGCCCGAACGTGGCCTGGTTCATGAACACGGCCACGCCGTCCGCGTAGGTGAGGTCGGGGCGGCCGGACGGCTTCGCGAGGATCATCACCGTCACGAGGCTGATGCAGGCGAGGAAGGATTCGAGGAGCATGCCGCCGTAGGCGACGGGCTTGGCGTCGGTCTCGCGGTCGAGCTGCTTGGAGGTGGTGCCGCTGGCGACGATCGAGTGGAAGCCGGAGCAGGCGCCGCAGGCGATCGTGATGAAGAGGATCGGCAGCAGGGGCGGGGTCGTGCCGTTGAAATCGAACAGGTGGGCGGTGGAGACCGCGGGGGCGGCGATCGTCAGCTGGCCGGAGAGGCCGCCGATCACCGTGCCCAGCACGCCGACGATCACGATCACGTAGAGGAAGTAGCCGCCGAGGGCGCCGCGGGGCTGCATCAGCAGCCACACCGGGGAGAGCGCGGCGAAGAAGCAGTAGCCCAGCAGCACGTGGTCCCAGAGCACCTGCGGCCGGGTGGAGCCGGTCAGGGCCCCGAGGTCGAAGGGCAGGTACGGGCCCGCCAAAATCGCGACCACCACCAGCGGCAGGAAGATCAGCTGCGCCTTGCCCTCCCCGAGGCCGAACTTCCGCATGCACAGGCCCATCACGACGGACAGGATCAGGTACAGGATCGAGGACGTCGCCACCGCCGGCCCGGGCGCAGCCGCGTCGGCGGTCGAGGCCTTCTGGACGAACGTACCCGCGGTGACGTCCGCGAACGCGATGATCACGTAGACCAGGGAGATCCAGATGAAGGCGAGGAACAGCAGGTACGAGCGCCGGTTCATATACCGGCGCACCACCTCGGCGATCGACTTGGCGTCGTGCCGCACCGAGGCGACGAGGGTCGTCAGGTCGTGCACGCCGCCGATGAAGATCGCGCCGAAGAGGATCCAGAGCCACGCGGGCAGCCAGCCGAAGTAGGTCGCCGCGAGGATCGGCCCCACGATCGGGCCGGCCGCCGCGATGGCGGAGAAATGCTGGGGCAGGAGCCAGTTGCGGCTCGCCGGCTCGTGGTCGAGGCCGTCCCGGAAGCGGTGCGCCGGCGTCTGCACCGACGCGTCGAGCTGGAGGAAGCGCGCGAGGATCCGGCCGTAGATCCGGTAGGCGAGGAGGAGGACGGCCGCGGAGACGGCCAGGAACAGGATGAGGGACATCGGCGAAGGGGGCGCGGCGCCGCGGGGAGGGCGGGCCGGCCGCCACCGTGGGCGGCGCGCGCGG
>JAIXQE010000192.1 GCA_027485815.1 Opitutaceae bacterium | reverse complement strand
GGGCGGGAGCGGCGGGCGGTTCGCGTAATCGGCGGGGAAACCGGGGCCGGGCTGGCGCGGGTCGTGCGGCGCGGTGAACGCGGCGTAGAGGAAGAACGGGCGCGCGCCGTCGTGCCGCTCGAGGAACCGCAGCGCGGCGTCGGCGAAGAGCTCGCTGGAATACTTCGCGCCGGTGCGCACCTCGGTGAGCTTCCCGTCGGGGCCGAGGTCGCGGATCGGCACCTTCTCGTGGTCCGACATCCCACCGAACATCACCGCCTCGCCCTGCGCGAAGGCCCGCAGCCACGACGGCTGGCCATTGTGCCACTTGCCGGTGCCGAAGGTCACGTACCCGTGCTCGCGGAACAGCTCCGGCAGCAGCTTCGCGCCCTCGAGGGTCTGGGTGTTCACCTCGAACCAGGTCTTGCCCGACATCAGCATCGCGCGGCTCGGGACGCACACGGCGCCGCTGTTGCCGCCGAAGACGTAGTTGCGGCGGAAGCTGAAGCCGCCCCGGACCAGCCCGTCCAAGTGAGGGGTGCGGATGTGCGGGTTGCCGTGGGCGCCGATGGTGTCGGCCCGCTGGTCATCCGCGAAGAGGAACAGGATGTTCGGCCGGGCCGGGTCCGCCGCGCGCGCCGCCACGGCGGTCACCAGGGTCAGCAGCAGGGAGGTCAGCAGGGAGCGGGGCATGGCGAGGGAGCAGGGGGAGGTTCAGCGGGCGGCGATCCAGCCGAGGGAGACGAGGAAGTCATCCGCGGCGGCGAGGGTCTCGGCGTACTTTCCCTCGGCGCGGCCGTGGTTGAAGAAGCCGTGGGGCTGGCCCGGGTAGCCCTTCAGCTCGCAGCGGTTCCCGGCGGCCTGCATCAGGCGGGTGAAGGCGGCCGCGGTGACGTAGGGCACGGTGGTGTCGGCCTCCCCGTGGAAGATGATCGTCGGCGGCAGGCCGGGGCGCACGTGGTGGGCGGGGGAAAGGGCGCGGGGCGCCGCGCCGAGCCGCTCCTCGGGCACGCGCGTGCCGAAGCCTTTCAGGTCGAGCCCCGGCAGCTCCGCGAGGACCAGCCCCGGGTTGAAGAGCACCAGCGCGTCGGGCACGGCGCTCACGCGCAGGTCGTCGGCGGGGTCATCGAGGCCCGGCAGGGTGGCGGTGGCGGCGGCGAGGTGCCCGCCGGCGGAGCCCCCGCCCACGGCGATGCGGCGGGGGTCGATCCCAAGGCGGGCGGCGTGGGCGCGGACCCAGCGGACCGCCGATTTGGCATCGGCGACGCAGGTGACGGGTTTCACCTGATGGCGGGAGGCGACGCGGTAGTCGGCCGTGATCGCGACCATCCCGCGGGCGGCGAAGTGGCGGCACTGGGGCTCGAACTGCGCGGGCGAGCCGCTGGTCCAGCCGCCGCCGAAGAAGAACACGATGGCGGGCCGGCCGGTGCGCGGGCCCGTGGCGGGCTCGAAGACGTGGACGTTGAGGGCGACTCCGCCGGCGTCCTTGTAAACCTCGGCGCGCGCATCGGTGAAGCGCGGGGGGTAGGCGGGCGCGGCGGCGGCGAGCGGCGCGGCGAGCGCGAGGGCGAGGAGCAGGTGGGGCAACGGGTTCATCAGGGGGTACCGGGGGCGGAGGGTTTCTCGATCAGGTAATCGCCGACCACCAGCGCATCGAGCCCGGTGGTGTGGAACACGCCCAGGGCATCCTCGAGCGAGTGGATGATCGGCTTGCCCATGATGTTGAAGCTCGTGTTGAGGAGCATCGGCACGCCGGTGCGGCGGTGGAAGGCGGCGATGAGGTCGTGGTAGCGTTCGTTCCACTCGCGCCGCACGGACTGGAGGCGGCCGGTGGCGTTTACGTGGACGATCGCGGGCACGCGGGCGCGGGCGGCGGCGGTGAAGCGCAGCGTGCGCTCCATGTAGGGCGAAACCTGGTAGTCCTCGAACCACTCCGGGCCGTGCTCATCGAGGATCGAGGGGGCGAAGGGCCGGAACTCCTCGCGGAACTTCACCAGGGCGTTGATCCGGTCCTTCATCTCGGCCGGGCGCGGGTCGGCGAGGATCGAGCGGTTGCCGAGGGCGCGGGGGCCGAACTCGGCGCGGCCCTGCACCCAGCCGAGCAGCTTGCCGGCGGCGAGCAGCTCGGCGGCGGCCTCGTGGACCGTCCCGGGCAGGTGCCGCAGGCCGGGGAGCCGGCTGAAGCGGACGAGGTGCTCGAGCGCGCGGGGCGCCACCGCGGAGCCGAGGTAAGGCGGGAGCACGCGCGCGGGGGCGGGCCGTCCGGGATGGTCCTGCCGCCACGCCAGCAGCGCGCAGCCGAGCGCGTTGCCGTCGTCGCCCGGCGCGCTGGGCACGTGGAGCCGGCGGAAGGGCGTCTCGGCGAGGAGGCGGCCGTTGTAGGACGAGTTGAGGCCGCAACCGCCGCCGAGCACCAGGTCGTCGCCGAGCCCGAGCGCGTGGAAGTTGCCGAGGAGCCGGGACATCGTCTCCGCGTAGAAGGCCTGGATGGTGGCGGCGAAGCCGGCCCATTCCATCGCCGGCGCGCCGGGCGGGCGGGCCCGGCGTTGCAGGCGCGCCAACGCCGCCCGCAGCACCGGCGTCCGCGGGTAGCGCAGCCGCAGCCCGTCGACCCGCACGAGCTCGCGCAGCTCGTCCCAGAGCACCGGGTCGGGTTCCCCGTAGGGCGCGAGGCCCATCAGCTTCCATTCCTCGCCACCCTCGCTGCTGAAGCCGGCGAGATCCGTGCAGACCGAGTAAAGGATGCCGATGCTCTCGGGCCCCCGGGCGGCGGCGACCGGGCGCAATTCGCCCCCGCGGTAGGCGTAGAAGGACATCGCCCCGGACTCACCCTGACCGTCGACCACCGCGCAGGCCGCCTCGCTGAACGGGCTCGTGTAGCACGCGTTTGCGGCGTGGGCGAGGTGGTGGGGGAACTTGACGAAGCGGACGCGCCGGTTGCCGTGGTCGCGCACCAGGATGTCGGCGAAGTGCCCCCCGGAGAGCCGCAGGCTGGTGTGCTGCAGCCAGAGGGAATAGAAGAGCACGGAGCGGTCGCAGAGGTAACGCGTGAGGCCTCCGGCGCGGCGCGGCAGGCGCTCGTGGTCGGCCAGCCCGAGGAGCGACTGGAACTCCATGAAGCGCGTGAACGGCGCGCTCCACGCCTTGGCGAGGACGAACTCCCCCTGGGGGTCGCAGTGGTCGCGGAGGACGCGGCGGACCACCTCGCGGGGATCGGCGGCGGCGCCGTAGGCCCGCTTCACCTGGAGGAAGCGCTCGCTCGCCTCGGCGAAGAGGACTTCACCGCGCTCGTCGACCACCGCGAGGGCGGGATCATGGAAGGTGGCCGCGAGGCCGACGTAGTACCGGGGCATGGCCATCAGAGGATCACCCGCTCAAAGGTCCCCGTGCGCGCCGCGGCGGCGGCGACCTCCTCGGGACTGCGCTCCGGTACCACCGGCCGACGGCCGCGCCAGCGCATCACCTGCCGGTAGACCTTGAAGAACGAGGCGCCGTTCTCGATCCGGATCCGCTCCGCCACCGAAAAGCGGCGGAACGCCAGCTTCTCGCGCCAGCCGAGCGCGGTGTAGATCATCGCCTGGCCGAGCCAGCCCGCGCCGGAGACGTTGCGCTTGTCCCACGTGCCGTCGGACGCGGACGGCCGCTGGATCGCGGCCAGCGGGTCGACGTGCACCACGGCGCGGTTGCCATTGAGGATGGTGTAAAGGGTGTCGATCGACATCCCCCCGAAATGCTGGCCGCGGCGAAGCAGCTCGCGGGCCCAGCCGGCGCGGACCACGTACGCGTGCGTGGTGAGGATGCCGCCGCGCAGGAAGTGGGGCGCGGGCCGGCCGGCCCGGCGGAACACGAAGCCGCCGAGGTGCAGGAAGTCGCACTCCGGCCGCGTCCGCAGGAACTCCGCGCAACGCGCGAGGTTCGCCGCGTGGTCGCCCTGGAACAGCACGTCGTCCTCGAGGATGAGCGCCTGCGGCACGCCCGCGGCCAGCACCCGGCCGAGGCAGGCGAAGTGCGAGTCGCGGCACCCCTGGTCGCGGTCGGCCGAGCGCTCCGCGCGGAAGAACTCCACCGCGGGCAGGCCGATCCGCCGGAGCTCCGCGCACACCTCGGCGCGGCGGTCGTCGCGGTCGCGCAGGTTGATGCAAAGGACGAGCGGGAACAGGTCGGCGGCGGGGGGCATCGGGCTACTCCTGGTAAAGCGTGCGGACGCGCTCCTGCACCTCCGGCTGCGGGAAGGTGACGTCCTGCATCTCGACCTCGCGGCGCACCGCCTCGCGCAGGCCGGCCTCGGTGGTCTCGCGCCAGCGGCGCTTGAGTTCGCGAAGGGAGACGGCGGGCCGGGGCGCCATCGCGCGGGCGAGCGCCAGGGCGTGCGGGATCACCTCGGCGCGCGGGCGGACGGGCACGGGCACGCCGCGGGCGCGGAGCTCGGCCCCGCGGAAGTTCGCGCCGGTGAAGAGCATCTCCCACCCGAGGTGCTCCCCGAAGCGGCGCGGGAGGGTGTAGGTGCTGCCCATCCCCGGGGTGAACCCGTAGGCCATGAAGTTGGCGGTGTAGAGGCACTCCTCGCCGAGCACCTGGAAGTCGGCGTGCAATCCGAACGCGAGGCCGCCCCCGATCGCGTGCCCCTGCAGCGCGGCGATCACCGGCAGGTCACAGCGCCGGCAGAGGTCGAAGATCGTGATGTCGGTGTACTTCATCCGCCGTTCCGCGATCGCGATCAGCTGGTCGCGGGTCCCGCCGCAGGAGAAGTACGAGTCGTAGCCGTGCAGCACCACCACCCGCGCCTCCGGCCGGGCCGCGATCGCCGCGAAGGCCGCCTCCATCTCGTCCCCCAGCTCCGCGGTGAGCGAGTTGCGGGTGGCCCGGTCCTCCATCGCCACGACGACCACGCCGTCGCCGCCCCACTCCAGCCGCACGCGGGGCGCGCTCATGCGCGCCCCTCCCACGGGAACCGGCCGTCCGTCGCGTACCCCGCGATCGCCGCGCGCACCGCCGGCTTCGCCGCCAGCCGCCCGATCTCCGCCACCGCCGTGCGCTCCACCTCGGGCGTCAGGATCCACAGCTTCCGGAAATAAGCCTTCAACTCCACGATCGTCTCCTCCTCCAGCAGGCCCACGCGCAGCAACAGCCGCCGCAGCGCCTCGTCCGGCTGCTCCGTCACCTCGTCCACCAGGTGCATCGCCGCCGCCTCCGCCGCAACTACCGGGCGAGTGGTAAGGGTCATGGCGTACGCCTTCTGGAAGCCCGTCCGGCGGATCAGGAACGGCAGCACGCAGCACGGCAGAATGCCCCACAGCGCCTCGGAGAGGCTGAACTCGGACCGCGGGGTCGCGAAGACGAGGTCGCTCGCCGCCGCCAGGCCCACGCCGCCCGCGACCACCCGGCCCTCGACCCGCGCCACGACGACCTTGGGCGACGACGACAGCCGGCGCAGCAGGGTCATGTAATCCTCCATCCGCAGCCGCTCGCCGTCGCCCGCGGCGGCCGCCTCCTGGAAGTCCATCCCGGTGCAGAAGCAGCCCGGGTGGCCGCGCAGGACGACGAGGCGGCACTCCGGGCGCGCCTCGGCCCAGTCGAGCGCGGCCAGGAGGTCGCGGACCAGCGCGGCGTTGAGGCTGTTGGCCCGCTCCGGCCGGTCGAGGAGCAGCGTGACCTGCCGCCCGGCGACAGCGACCCGCACGGTCGCGAGGGCGGGCGGGGCGGGCGGCGGGGCGTCAGCTCCAGTCATATTCGCGGTGATAGCCGCGGATCCGGCGCAGGACGAGCAAGCCGCGGCCGGCCAGCGCCCGGTCGTAGAGGTCGCGGTACGGGGTGAGGTCGACCTCCTTGTCCTGGATCCCGAACACCCATTCGAGGCCCGCGTCGATCAGCTGTTCGTACTGCGGCAGGGTGAGCGGGATTCGCTGCGCGAGGTGCTCCGCCTTGCGCAGGGCGCCGAGCCGCGCCCGCGCCTCCGGGCCGGCGACGCCGCTGAAGAACTCGCCGCAGCAGCCCGAGCCGTAGGAGAACAGCCCGATGCGCCGCGGCACGGACAGGTCCGCCCCGTCCAGCAGGCCGCAGAGGGCGAGGTAGACGGTCGCGGAATAGATGTTGCCCACCTCCTGGCAGTAGCGGAGCGAAGGGGCGACGCGGCGGTTGAAGTCCGCCTCCGCCACCGCGGGCGACGCGCCCTTCAGCTTACGCAGCAGCATCCGGTGGGCGCCCTTCACCATCCCCGGAAACGGGGTGTGGAAGGCCAGGTAGTCGAACGTGTCGACGAAGTCCGCGCCCTCCACCCGCCGCGCGTACTCGGCGAAGCTGTGCTCGAGGCAGTCGAGGTACGCGATCAGCGAGAGGTCCGAGTCGCCCGTCTCCACGTCAGCCGCCGGCCGGCAGGTGTCCATCACCTCGTAGCCGTGGTAGCCGTTGGCCCCGAAATCGAGCTCGAGCACCGCGGGATCCTGTCCCACCAGCATCGCCACCGCGCCCGCGCCCTGGGAGGGCTCGACGTAGCTGCCCCGGATCGTCGCGCGGCCGATGTCCGTGCCGATGACGAGCGCCTTCGCCCCCGGCGAGGCCTGCGACGCGATGAAGCCGACCGCGGTCTGCAAGGCCGCCGTGCCGCCGTAGCAGGCCTGCTTGACCTCGAACAGCCGGCACGTCCGCCCCAGGCCGAGGTAATGGTGCACGTACGTGCTCAGGGACTTGCCGAAGTCGATGCCCGACTCCGAGCCGCACACGACGAGTTCGATCCGCGCCCGCTCCGCCGGGGTCAGGGCCTCCACCAGCGGCCGGGCCGCGTTCACCGCAAAGGTGACGGGATCCTCGCAGGGCAGCGCGACGGACTTCCGCTGGAGCATCAGGTTGTCGAACCGGCGCAGGTCCAGCTGGCGGGCCTCAAAGAGGGACCGGATGTCGAGGACGGTCGCGCCCCCGTAGAAATTGATGGCCTCGATGCCGACGCGCATGGGATCAGGCGGAGGTCAGCACGAGCGCGGCGGCAAAGCCGCCGAAACCGAAACCGTTGACGAGGGCCGCGCGGACCCGGGCCGGTTCCGCCCGGCGCACGAGGGAAAACGCTTCATCGATCGGGTCCGCGAGGTGGGCATGGCCGTGGAGGAATCCGCCCTCCATCTGCGCAAGGCAAGCCAACACCGCGACCACCCCGGCCGAGGAGAAAGTGTGCCCGGTGAGGTCCTTGGGCGCGTTGACGCGCACGCGCCCCAGCTCGCCGGCGAACACGCGGCGGAGCGCAGCGCATTCGGCCCGGTCGCCCGCGGGCGTGCCGGTGGCGTGCGCGCTGACCAGATCGATGTCCCCGGCGGTCAAGCCCGCCGCGGCGAGCGCGCGCCGCATCGCCCGCTCCTCGTCGTCCACGTCCGGCTCCGGCCCATGGCGGGCCCCGAGCAGGAGCGCGGCCCCGGCGAGGCCGCCGCGCGGGACGGCACCCCGGGCGCGCGCCGCCGGCTCGGTCTCCAGGACGACGGCGGCGGCGGCCTCCCCGGCAACGAACCCGGCGTGGCGGCGGTCGAAGGGGCCGCCGAGCTCCGCCACGCTCGCAGCCGGCGAGGACGCCCCGAGCAGCGCGAAGGCCTCGGCCTCGACGGGCGAGAAGCCGGTCGCCGCCCCCAGGACCACGCAGCGTTCCACCACGCCCGCGCGCAGCCAGAGCCAGGCCTGAAAGAGCGCCGCATGGCCGCTGGCCGCGGCCGCGCCCACGGTGGCCCCCGGCCCGCGCAACCCGAGGAGTTCGCTGACGGCGCCGACCTGGTGCGAATCCGCATACACCACGGCGTGGCGCGGGTTGGGGGACCGCCCGGCCAGCACCGCGCCGGCATTCGCGAACCCCCAGTCCTGGGCGAGGTTGGAACCGGCGACGATCACGCCCGTGCCGGCGTCGCCGGGGGCGTCTGCCGGCAGCCCGGCCTCGCGGGCCGCTTCGAGCGCCGCGGCGGCCCCGAGCAGCGCGGGGCGGGGAACATTGCGCAGGAGCCGCCGCGCGCGCGCGCCCAGCGCCGGATCAGCCGCCGCCAGCCCGTCCCACCAGGCCTCGGCCGCGAACTCCGCCGGGGCGCCCAGCGCCGGCACCCGGGGGCCGGCGGCGACCACGCGGATCGCACTCCGGTCCGCCCGCAGCGCGGCGACCAGCGCGGGATAGCCGGTTCCCGCGCCGCCGGCGAAGCCGCGGCCGGAGACCACCACCCGGGGGAACGACGCTGGCGCGGGCGTGGCCACGCTCAGGCGCCGGCGTGGCGCCGGAGCACCGCCACCAGGTCGGCGAGGTTGCGCGCGCCGTGCAGCTCGGCCCGCGGGACGTCGAGGCCGAGGTCCTCCGCGGAGTACATCACGACCTCGACGCGATCGACCGAGTTGGCCCCCAGCTCGGTCAGGCTCCGCTCGATCGTCACCAGGGCCGGGTCGAGGCCCGTGAGGACCTTGACCACGTTGGCCTTCACCACCTCGAAGATGCGCTGCGTTTCCGGATCCATAAAGGTTCAGTTCACGGCCAGCGCCGCCCAGCGCTCCCGCAGGACCGCCGCGGCTCCCTCCATCAGCAGCCCGGCGATCTCGTCGACGTGGCGCTGGCGCCAGTCCTCGCGCGGCGTCCCACGCACAAGCTGGTTGAAGGCCCCGAGGGCCGGCCCGCAATGGATCTGGAAATCCGCCCGCCCCGCCGGATCCCCGCGGCGCGCGAGGCGGCTCGAATGCACGAAGTACCAGCGGAACACCAGGGCCATGCGGTGCTTCGGATCCTGCTCCGCGCGCGCGATCACCTCCGGCCGCCGCGTCAGGTAATAGGCCTTCGTCTCCTCGTAGACCGCCGCCAGCGGCCGCCCGAACACGCGCGTCTCCAGCTGCTCGCGGGTGCGCGCGTCGAGCTGATCCAGCGAGTCGAGCTGGCGGTAGAGCTCGTACAGCTTCTTGGCCCGGCCCGGGAACAGCAGCCCCCGCTTGAAGACCTGCACCTTGGCGCCGAGCTCGAACATGTCGCCGGCCGGCACGAGGTCCGTGTCCTGCGGCTCCGCCGTCTGCAGCAGGTCCTTCACCAGGTCGCTGGTGCCGGCCTCGGCGGTGCACTGGTTGACGGACCCGGTGACGACGAAATCGGCGCCGAGGGTGAAGGCGGCGGCGAGCGCCTCCGGCGTGCCCAGCCCGCCGGCCGCGCCGACGCCGATGGGCGTGGTCCAGCCGCGGGTGCGCCGCGCCTCATCGCGCTGACGGCGGATGAAGGGCAGGAGCACGCCGAGGACGCCGCGGTCCGTGTGGCCCCCGGAATCCGCCTCGACGCAAAGGTCGTCGGCCAGGGGCAGCGCGGCGGCGAGGCGCGCCTCCTCGGGCGTGAGGCGGCCGGCGGCGACGAGCCGCTCCAGCAGGGGCGCGGGCGCGGGGGCGAGGAACAGGGCCGCGACCTCGGGGCGGGAAAGCTTGGCCACGAGCTGGCGGGGACGGACGGGGGCGCCGTCCGGGCCGGCCCGCAGGCCGCGCGCGCGCAGCCAGACGAGATCCGGGGTGACCGTGGTGAAGGCGGCGGCCTCGACGTGGGGGACGTCCTGCGCCACGAGAAGCTCGGCCACGGCGCGTTCGGCGGCGGGATCGAGCGGGCTGGCGAGGAAGTTGGCCCCGTAGTTGCCCCGGCCGCCCAGGTCGGCCGCGATGCCCCGCAGGTCGGCCGCGATCTCCTCCGGGCGCAGGCCCCCCGTGCCGAGGAACCCCAGCAACCCGGCGCGCCCCATCCGCACCACCAGCGCCCGGGAGCCGATCCCCTTGTACATCGCCCCCGCGTAGTACGCGTAGCGCAGGCCGCGGCGCCGGCGAAAATCCGGGCAACCGAGCGTGCCGCCAACCGGGCCGGGCGGCGCGACGACGGGCGTGGCGACGGCGCTCAAAACCCGGCCACCGTCGCGGACAGCACGGGCCAAGGCAAGGTCGTCCTGCGCGGCAGCGCGAGCGCGAGGACGAAGCCGGGGCGCGGCAACAGCGCGGCCTGGTACTGCGGAAATTCCGCGTAGTCGGCCCGCCAGCCCCCCGGGGCGGCCGCGGGCGGCGCGACGCGGAAGTGCCCGAACGAGGTCATCAACCCGGTGCGCAGGACCTTGCTCAGCGCCTCGCGCGCCGCCCAGAGGGCCGTCAACGCGACCACGCGCTCCAGCCCGGCCGTCGCCACCCAGTCCGCCTCCGCCGGGGAGAGTTCCCGGGCGAGGGTGGCGGCGTGCCCGGCCTCGCAGGCCTCCAGGTCGATCCCCAGCGGGTGCGCCTCGGGAAAGGCGACGGCGGCGGCCCACCCGCCGGAGTGGGCGATGCTCACCTGCCAGCCGTCCCCGCCGCGGACGACCGGCTGGCCGAAGACGCCTGGGAGGATCGCGCGCGCCGGGGCCGGGCCCGGGGCGCCCGCCCGGTCGAGGGCCAGTTTCGCGGCGTAGCGCCCCCGCAGGTAGTCGTCCCGCCGCTTCTCGACCCCCGCGGCGGCCCAGCCGGCGAGCTCGTCCGGGTGGAGGAAACCCGGGGCGGCGGCGCCCAAGGGGGCGGCGGGGGCGGCGGTCAGGGCCAGACCCGCAACCGCCCGGCCGTCGGCGCGCTCCAACGGCAGGGAGGCGGCAGCGGTGGCGGGCAGCAGGAGCACCCGGGCGGGATGGCAGGCGCGCGGACGGGCCGCAAGCCACGGCCGGGAATCCGCTCTTGAACCCCGGAGGAATCCCGGTAGCCCCTCAACGGAAATGCTCCCGCGCGGATTCGCCCCGTTCCTCCTCGCCGCCGCCCTGGCCTTGCTGGCGGCAGCGGGTTGCCGGAAGGTGGAGAACCCAATGCCGGAGGACGTCTACAATGGCTCCGGCTTCATCGCCAACTACAAGATCGAGGGTCCGGCGGGGCGCACCCGGGAGGCCGTGGAGGTCGTCCGCAAGCGGAAGCTGCCCGAGACGCTGCGGGTGCTCTCCCGCCAGGACCTGTTGTCCCCCGCCCTGCTCCGCCGCTACGAGGAGGCAACCCGGGTGCGGGTGGAGGTCGATTTCTACAAGACCACCGACGATTTGGCCCAACGCCTCCGAGGCGGGGAAGCGGCGGACCTGATTTTCGTGCCCGGCTACACCGCCCAGCACCTCATCCGCCACCAGCTGCTCGCCCCGCTGGGCGCCGCGCGGATCCCGAACCTGGCCCACATCGACCGCGACTTCCGCGGCCTGGTCTACGACCCGGAGGCGAAGTTCACCGCCCCCCTGATCTGGTCCACCTTCGGGATCGCCTATAACCGGCGCCTGCTGCCCACCCCGCCGAGACGCTGGTCCGCGGTGTTCGAACCCGCCCGCCTCTTCGAGGCCTCGAGCCCCGAGGACCGGCTCACCTCCCGGAGCGGCGCCCTCGAGCGCGTCCAAGCCTCGGTGCGTCAGCTGCGCGAGCTCGCCCTCGCCGAGGGCCCGCCCGCGGTCCACCCGCCGGTCGAGGTCGGAGGACGCCCGGTGCCGGAGCTCCGCTTCGGCGCCCACCGACCGCTCACGGATCACCGCCTGGTCGACGCCGTCTCCGCGACCGCCGGCGGCAACGCCACCTTCTTCACCCGCGCGGGCGAAAGCTACGTGCGGTTGTCAACCAGCGTCCGCAACCGCGACGGCACCCGCGCCCTCGGCACCGTGCTCGATCCCGTGGGCCCGGCCATCGCCGCCCTCCGCCGCGGGCAGCCCTATTACGGCATCGCCGACATCCTCGGAAAGACGCACCTGACCGCCTACGAACCGCTGCGGGGAGCGGGCGGGGACATCATCGGCGTCGCCTACTTCGGCTACCCGATCGAGTCGGCCGCCGAGGCCAACCGCCTTCAGGAGGAGGCCGCGGAGATGGCAACCCTCGCCGCCGCAACCGCCGCGCCGGAAGTGGCGGTCGCCTACCCCGATTCCATCCATCGCATCTTCGGCGCGGCCCTCGTCAGCCTCGGCTACGGCCTGAACGAGAGGGATCCGGCGGCGCTGCGCGGCACCGGGGATTACCTCCGCCGCATCGCCGAGGAGATGCACCCGCGGATCCTCCCGGAGGAGGAACTAGTCGACGCCCTCATCCGCGAGCGGGTGACCCTCGCGATGATGCTCTCGAACGAGGCCATCACGGCCATCCAACGCAATCCCAGCATCGGCTTCATCTCCCCGGACGAGACCACGTGGGTGCGGGTCGAGTCCGCCGCGCTCCCCGCGGCGTCCAGCCGGGAACGCCGCGAGCTGGCGGAGGACTTCATCAATTACCTGCTGCACCCGAACATCGCCGCCGCGGTGGCGAACCACGCGCTGTCCGGCAGCACCGTGTCGGCCGGACGCGGCTACCTGTTGCCGATCATCCGCTTCGGCCCCCTCGCCGCCCGCCTCCCGGATTCCTGGATCGTGCAATCCGACGACCAGGACCTCCACTTCGATCCCGAGGTCTACGCCAAGCTGAAGGCCGACCAAGCCCGCTGAACCCATGGAAGACGCCCCGCCTCCCGTCCCGTCGCCCGCGCCCTGGCGCCTCCGCCTGCACCGCTGGTACCACGCGCGCCGGTACTACCTCTGGCTCGCGGGGTTCGCCTGCGTCGTCCTCGTCCTCGCCCTCAGCCGCTCCATCTTCTATAACATTCCCGCCGGCCACGCCGGCGTCGTGTTCCGCCACTTCCTCGGCGGCACGCAGACCGACGAGGTCCGCGACGAAGGCCTGCAGCTCATCTTCCCGTGGGACACGCTCACGGTCTACGACGTCCGGCTGCAGCAGGTCTCCCATTCCTTCGGCGTCATCAGCCGCGAGGGCCTCGAGATCGGGGTCCACCTCTCCGTCCGCTACCGCCCGAAGATCGAGCTGCTCGGCGTCCTCCACCAGGAGGTCGGCCCCGAGTACGTGGAGAAGATCGTCCTGCCCGAGATCCAGGCCCTCGTCCGCATCACCTTCGGCGAGTTCACCCCGGAGGAGATGTACACCACCAAGCGCACGCTGATCGAGCAAACGCTGCTCTCGGCGGTCACCCAGATCGGCGACCGCTACCTGGTGCTGGACGACCTGCTGGTGAAGGAGATCAAGCTGCCGGCCGCCCTGCAGAAGTCGATCGAGTCCAAGCTGGTCGAACAGCAGAACTCGCTGGCGATGGAATACCGCATCGCGCGCGAGCGGCTGGAGGCCGAGCGCAAGGTGATCGAGGCCGGCGGCGTGGAGAAGTTCAACCGCACCGTCGCCCCGACCCTCACCTCCGACCTGCTGCGCTACCGCGGCATCGAGGCCACGCTGAAGCTCGCCGAATCCACCAACGCCAAGGTCGTCGTGGTGGGCGGCGCCGGCACCCAGGGGCTGCCGCTGATCCTCGACACCGGCGGCGCCACCCCCGCGCCGGCCGCGGTCCCCCCCCCGGCGCCCGTTCCGGTCCCCGTCCCGGTTCCCGTTCCCCTGCCGGTGCCCGCCACGGTTCCGCCCGCGTCCGGACCCCTGCCCGGCCTGCCGCTGCCCGGGCTGATCCCGGGGCGCTGAGACCCCGCCGCCGATGCAAGTCAAGGTCCTCGAACTGCTCCGCCGGGAGCAAATCGCCCTCGACCGGCGGATGCTGCTCGCCGGTCTGGCGGCCGGCATCATCAACACGCTGCTCATCTTCGTGCTGACGCGGGCCGCCGACCGGATCTCCGACGGCAAGTCGGCGCTCGTCGAGCTGGCGCTCACCTTCGTGTGCCTCGCCGGCTACTGGAAGAGCAAGGGTTACCTGCTCGAACGCCTCACCCCGGCGGTGGAGCTGGTGGTTGAGCGCGTGCGCGTGCGCCTCGCGACGAAGCTGCGGGACGCCCCGTTGCCGGCCTTCGAGCAGCTGGCGCGGACGGACCTGCACAACGCGATCTCGACCCACGCGGCGACGATCTCCAGCGGCCTCATCCCGCTGATCAGCGCGGCCACGGCGGTCGTGCTGCTGCTCTGCGCCTTCCTCGCGATCTACTTCCAGTCGGCCGCGGCCGCCCTGACCCTCGCCGGCGCGCTCGGCGTGCTCGGGCTCGTCCTCGCCCGCCACCGCGGCCCCATCACCGCGGCGATCCACGAGTCCACGCGGATCGACAACCGGTTCTCCGCCCGCTTCGACGACCTGCTCCAGGGGTTCCGCGAGCTGAAGATGAACGGCGCCGCGGCGCGCGAGTTCTTCGCCGATGACCTGCTGCCGGCCGCCGCCGAGGCCCGCGCCGCCCGCACGCGGCTCGGCCTGCTCTGGCGCGACAGCACGCTGCTCGCCACCTCCGCACTCTTCCTGCTGCTGGCGGCCGTGGTCTTCCTCGTCCCGGTGTTCTCCGCGGCGGACGCCCCCCGCATCGCCGCCATCGCCACGCTGATCGTGTTCATGATGGGCCCGCTCAACGAGGTGGTGTTCGCCGGGCAGAAGCTGGCGGAGGTCCACGGCGCGATCGACGAGATCACCCGCATCGAGGCCGGGCTTGACGCCGCGCTCGCGGGCAGCGGTCCCGACCCGGTGGGCGAGGCGGCGCCGGCCGTCCCGCCGGCGTTCACCGGCCTGCGCGCGGAGGGGCTCACCTTCGCCTACGCGAACGCCCGCGGGGAACGGGAATTCTCGCTCGAGCCCTTCAACTTCGAACTCCGCCCCGGCGAGATCGTCTTTATCACGGGCGGCAACGGCAGCGGCAAATCGACCTTCCTGAAGGTGCTCGCCGGGCTCTACCCACCGGCGACCGGTGCCCTCCGCCTCGACGGCGCGGTGGTCGCCGGCGCGCTCCGCCAACCCTACCGCGACCTGTTCAGCCCGATCTTCAGCGACCCGCACCTCTTCGAGCGCCTCTACGGCACCGCCGCGCCGGACGAGTCCCGCCTCCACGCCCTCCTCCTCCGCACCGACCTGCTGCACAAGACCGGCCTCGACGGCCGCCGGATCACCAACCGCCAGCTCTCCACCGGCCAGCGGAAACGCCTCGCCCTTGTGCTCGCGCTGCTGGCGGACAAGCCGATCCTGCTCCTCGACGAATGGGCCGCGGAGCAGGACCCCGCCTTCCGCCGCCTCTTCTACCGCGAACTGCTGCCGGAGCTGCGCGCCGCCGGCCGCACGGTCGTCGCCGTCACCCACGACGACGAGCACTACGGGGTCGCCGACCGCGTGCTGCGGATGCAGTACGGCAAGTTCGTGCCCGCCGCCTGAGGCGATGGCCATCCCGCGGATCGTCCACCAGATCTGGCTCGGCACCCGGCCGCCGCCCGCCGCCTTCCTCCGCTGGCGCGAAACCTTCCGGCGCCACCTCCCCGGATGGGAGCACCGCCTCTGGGACGACGACGCCTGCCTGGACCTGATGCGGACCCACTTCCCCGGCGCGGAGGCCCGCTGGCGCGCCATCCCCCGCGCCGCCCAGCGCGCGGACGTCGCCCGTTACATGATCGTCGCCGTCCACGGCGGGCTGTACGCGGACATGGACTGCGAGTGCCGCCGGCCGCTGGATTTCCTGCGCGCCGAGGACGACCTGGTGGTGGCGACGGAGCTGCGCACGGATTCGCGCAAGGTGCGGGAACTCTACCGCACGCGGCGGGGCCTCCTGTACTGCCAGTGGACGTTCCTCGCGCGCCCCGGCCACCCCTTCCTCCAGGCGCTGGTGCAGGAGGTGCTCGCGCGGCTCGACCGGCGGATGGCCGATGACCTCGTGGCCCACCTGATCGACCAGACCGGACCCGGCGCCTTCACCGACGTGCTGGAGGCCTACCGGGCGGCCGGCGGCGCGGTGCGGATGGTGCCGGGCGAGTGGTTCAGCTGCCCGGACGGGACCAGCCTGCCGCGCTTCATGCGTTCCGTGCTCTTCCCCGAACTGGGCCGCACGACGTACATCCGCCACCGCTCCGCGGCCACGTGGATGGACGCGAAGGTCAAACGGGACTGGCTGCTCCGCGGCCTGCTGCTGCTGGCCCCGAAGCCGATCCCGGCCCCGCCAGCCCCAGGCGCCGGCCCGCCTCCGCGTTGAGGAACCTCCCCGTCGGGTCGAGCGCTTCCCGGAGCGCCATGAACCGCGCGCGGTCCGGCAGGTGCAACTGTTCGCCCACGATGTCCGGGGGCAAGGTCTTGCCCAGATGATAGCGGGGCGCCCACGGGGCGAGCACGGCGGCCAGGCCCGCCTGCCAGCGGGGATCGCCGGGGTAATCCCAGAACTCGAGCCAGCAGACATCCTGCCCGTGGTTGGCCGCCAGCCAGTGCTCTCCTGCCGCGCTCGCCCGCAGGTGCACCGGAAAGAACCGCGGCGGCCGGCCCGGGCCGGCGAACCACGCCGCCAGGGCCCGCAGCGCCTCCGGCGCCCGCGCGAACGGCACCGCGAACTCAAGGTCG
Source organism: Opitutaceae bacterium (assembly GCA_027485815.1). Taxonomy (GTDB): domain Bacteria; phylum Verrucomicrobiota; class Verrucomicrobiia; order Opitutales; family Opitutaceae; genus ER46. The sequence continues at coordinate 3,870 of JAIXQE010000192.1, read as the reverse complement.
TCGATCGGAAAGGGTTCCCCCTGCGAGAGGTCCGAGAAGGCGAGCACCACCTCGGCGGGCCCGGCGGAAGCCGCATACCCGTGCCCGCACCAGCGCCGCGCCACCGCCCGCCGCAGCGGACCCGCCCCCGGCAACCCGAGCGCCCGCAGGAGCAACCGGAAATTCGCCGATACCAACCGCCGCCGCCAGGCCGGCCCCGCCGGCCGCAGGGCCGGAACCTCCGGCGCCGGACCCGGCACCGGAGCGCCGCGCCGGATCTCCAGCACCTCGACGAGCCCCGCCTCCGGATGCCAGCGCACATCCAGGAACTCGACCTCCCGGTGCAGTTCCGCGAACCGCGCCAGAAACTCCGCCCACGGCAGCACCCGCGGCTCCCCCCGCAGGTGGAACGCCGGCACGCAGCGCAACGTCACCTCGGCCATCACCCCCAGCAGCCCCAGCGCCGCCACCACGCCGCCGAATTCCGCCTCGCCCCGCCGCCAGCGCCGCAGCTCCCCGTCCGCCCCAACCAGCGCCACCGCCTCGACAGCGTCCGCCAGCGTGCCGGTGCGCAGCGACCCGCCGTGGGTCGCCGTCGCGAGGGCCCCGGCCAGGGTCTGGCCGAGGTAGGAGCCGTGGTTAGGCAGGGCCAGCCCGCGGGCCGCGAGGACCCGGTTCAACGCCGCCAGCGTAAGCCCGGGCTCCACCGTGACGCGGTCGCCGTCCACCACCAGCACCCGGTCCATCCGGTCGAGGCGCACCTCGACGCCCGGCGTCTCCGGCAACGCGGCGAAGGTGTGGAGGCTCCCGGCGGCCTTCACCTGAAGGCCGGCGGCGGCGGCGAGGCGGATGACCGCCTGCAATTCCGCGGGCGACCGCGGCCGCGCGCCCGCGGCGGGCCGGAGGCGGTAGTGGCCGTCGTGACTGGGCCGAGCCGGACGCCGGTCCGGGAGGCCGCGGCCGCGCAGGGCCAGCTCGGTGGCGAGCAGACCGACGGTCAGGCCGAGGCGCGGCGCGTAGCCGAACGCCCGCTGCGCCCGCCCGCTCGGGGTCGGGCGCTGGTTGCGCGACATCCACTGCGCGAGCCCGAGTCCCCGGCTGACCTCGGCGGCCGCCGGGATCCAGCGGCCCACCGCCGCCAGCCGCGCCGCGAGCGCGCGCACGCCCGCCTCCGTCGCGTAGCGCGGCACGCGCCCCACCAGCGCCCCCAGCGCCTCGTAGAATTCCGCGAAGGTCACCTCCTCGTGGCCCAAATTGAACACGCCCTGCTCGTGGCCCGCCCCCACTGCGACCAGCCCGGCCACGAGGTCGTCGACATGCACCGCATTCATCCGCCCCGCGCCGTCGCCGCAGCCAAACATCAGTTCGCGGCCGCGCCGCAACAGCTGCAGCGGCACCCCGGTCCACGAGGCGATGCCCGGCCCGTAGACGCACGTCGGCCGGACAATGGCCCACGTCACCGGAGCGTCCGCCAATTCGTCCCGCAGCGCGCCCTCGGCCGCCAGCTTGGAGCGGGTGTAGGCGTCGAGTTCGGGCCGGTCCGCCAACGCGCAGGCCTCGTCCCAGACGGGTCCGGGATCGGTGGCCGCCGCGTAGACGGCCGCGGTGCTGAGGTGGACCACGCGCCGCACGCCGGCCCGCCCGGCGGCCCGCGCCACGGCCCGCGTGCCGCCGACGTTCACGGCCGAGAACTCCGCGGCCGAGAATCCGCCCAGCTTCGCGGCCGCGTGGTAGACCGTGTCCGCGCCGGCGAGGAACGGATCCAACCCGGCCCCCCGCGCGCAATCGCCGAGGAACACCTGGCCGCCGGCGGCGGCGAAGGCCGCGGCCGCGGGGCCGTCGCGCCGGAACAGGCCGCGCACCGCGTGGGTCGCGCGCAGCTCGCGGGCGAGGCGGCTTCCGATGCCGCCGCCCGCGCCGGTGATGCACGCGACCGGGAGGCTCATCGCGCCGCCAGCCGCGCCTCGAGCCGCTCGAGCGCCCGGCGTTCCTGCCCGAAGGGGGTCATGACCGGGAGGAACTCGGAGGCCGCCGGCGCAGGCACGTTGTACTTGATCGCGGTGGCGAAACTCCCGCTCGGACCGAGGTCCACGTACAGGCAGGGGCCGTCCGCCTCCAGGTCCCGCACGGCCGCCGGGAAATCCGTCCGCGCCCGCGTCGCCTCCCAAAAGTGCTCCGACGTCGGCGTGGTCACCCGCCGCCGCGTGCCCACGGAGTACACCGGTTGCCGCGCCGGCACCGGCACGAGCCCGGCCGCGGTGGCCGCCAGCGGGATCCGCAGGGGGTCGATCGACGAGACGTGGAACGCGTGCGGCAGGGGCAGCTCGTGGGTGTCGACGCCGAGCTCGCGCAGCCGGGCCCGCGCGCGGGCGAGGGGCTCGGGCGGCCCGCCGATGACGAAGCTCCGCGCGAAGTGCACCCCCGCCAGCTCGCACCCCGCGAACACCTCCGGCCGCTCCGTGAACAGCCCCGGGGCGCCCAGCACCGCCAGCATCCCGCCGGGAGGCGCGCTCGCCTCGAGCAACAGGCCCTGCTTGACCACGGTCACGAGCACGTCCTCCGCCCGCCAGGCGCCCGCTACCACGAAGGCCGCCACCTCGCCCATGCTGTGGCCGGCGATGAGGTCCGGCCGGTGGCCCCGCGCGAGCAGGAGCTCGGCGAGCGCGCACTCGACCATCACGATCGCGGGGTGCGTGTGCCGGATGCAACGGAACGGCAGGAATCGGTCGGCGCGCTCCCGGTAGATCTCGTCCGCCACCGATTCGCCGAGCAGCGGCCGCACCACCGCGTCGAGCCGCTCGATCGCCGCGCGAAACACCGGCTCGTGCGCGAAGAGCTCGCGGCCCATCTGGAAATACTGGGCGCCCTGCCCGGAAAAGAGCCACACGACCCGCTTCACGACGCCACCTCCTGCCGCACCCGGCGCACGAGGCCGGTGAGCACGTTGCCCGGCCCCAGCTCGCTGAATTCCGGCTCCGGCTGGGCCAGCAGCCACCGCACGCACTCGGTCCACCGCACGGGTTCGGCGATCTGCCGCGCGAGGAGTTCCGCGCACCCGCCGGGCTCGTGCGGCAGCGCCATGACGTTCGAGAGTACCGGCAGCCGCGGGGTCGCGAAACTCGCCCGCGCCAGCACGCTCCGGAACGCGCGCGCGGCCTCCGCCATGTACCGCGAGTGGAACGCCGCGCTCACCGGCAGGCGCCGCCACAACGTGGCCCCCGCCGCGGTCAGCGCCGCCTCGCTCCGCGCCAACTCCGCCACCGGGCCCGCGATCACGGTCTGCAGCGGCGAGTTCTGGTTCGCGAGATCCAGCCCGTCCAACCCCGCCGCCCGCAACGCCGCCGCGAGGCGCTCGGCCGGCAGGCCGACGACGGCCGCCATCCCGCCCTCGGGCGCCGCCGCCATCAGCTCCGCCCGCTCCCGCACCAGCCGCAGGCCGGTCGCGAAATCCACCACGCCCGCCGCATACAACGCGCTGTACTCGCCCAGGCTGTGCCCCGCCACGACGGCCGGCCGCTCCCCGGTGTCCACCAGCCGCGCGAGGAAATGCAGGGCGTTCACGACGAACAGGGCCGGCTGGGTGTAGCGGGTCTGGTTGAGGCGCGTGCCATCGTCACCGAGGCAGAGCTCCGCGATGCGGTAACCCAAAATCTCGTCCGCCTGCGCCACCTCCCAGGGGAAGCGTTCGAACAGCCCCGCGCCCATGCCGGGTCGCTGCGAGCCCTGTCCGGGAAAAAGATAGATCCGCGCCATCGCGTCAGGGTGCGGCCGGCGCCGGTCCAGTCGAGGCCGGATAGGCCACCCGCGCCTTCAGGGTGCCGCCCGGCCCGGCGACGATCACGGCGGTACCCGCGTGGTGGACCAGATTGACGTCGTCCGCCGCCGCGCCCG
>JAIXQE010000021.1 GCA_027485815.1 Opitutaceae bacterium | reverse complement strand
CCGCCTCCGGCCTCCAGGCCCAGGCCGGGAGCGTCGTGCTCCTCCACACCACCGCCTCGCGGCCGGATGAGCTGTTCGCCCTCGAGCCCGCGACCGGCACGCTGCGGCCCCTGACGCGTTTCAATGCGGAGCGGTTGGCCGGCATCGAGCTGGGGCGGGTGGAGGAGTACTGGTTCACGGGCGCGAGCGGCGACCGCGTGCACGGCTTCCTGTATTACCCGGCCGGCTATGATCCGGCGAAGACCTACCCTCTGGTGCAGCTGCTGCACGGCGGTCCGCACACCATGAACCGGGACGCGTGGAACTACCGCTGGAACGCGCACGCGCTCGCCGCGCCGGGCTACGTCGTCACCTGGATCAACCGCCACGGCTCGACTGGCTTCGGGGAAAAGTTCGCGCGCAGCATCCTCGGCGCGTGGGGCGACCAGCCGCTCGAGGACATCCTGCGCGGCACCGACCATCTCCTGCGCCAGCTGCCGAACCTCGACCCGAAGCGCGTCGCGGCGGCGGGCGGCAGCTACGGCGGCTACCTCACGGCGTGGGCGGCGGGTCACACGGACCGCTTCGTGTGCCTGATCAACCACGCCGGTGTGAACGACTTCATCACGCAGTACGGGGCCGACGTCACCAGCTACGGCTTCACCCAAGTCCTCGGCGGCCGGCCGTGGGACAACCCGGAGGGGATGCAGCGCAACAACCCCGTGACCTACGCCCGGAACTTCAAGACCCCGATGCTGATCATCCATGGGGAAAAGGATTACCGCGTGCCCTACGCGAACGGCACGGCGCTCTACGGCATCTACCAGGCGATGGGGCTGCCCTCGCGGCTGGTCATCTTCCCGGACGAGAATCACTGGATCCTCACCCCGCAGAACTCCATCTACTGGTACTGGGAGGTGCAGAGCTGGTTCGCGCGTCACCTCGGCGGCCAACCCACGCTCGAGAAACCCGTGTTCGCCGCCCCGCCCGCCCGCTGAAGCCGGCCTGCTGCAGCCGCGGACTCCTCCCCGTCGAGGCGGTACATCGGCCGGCCGCGGCCACGCGCCGCGAAAGCGTAACTCCGCGACGCAAAATCCCCCTGTCCGCGGCGGCGCACTCTCTGTTATCCTCCCGGGATGCCCGCCCTGATGACCGCCGCCGTCTGGCACGGCGCCCGCGACCTCCGCTGCCTCGCCTACCCCCGGCCCGAGCCCGGCCCCGGGATGGTCCTCATCCGCAACCGCCGCGTCGGCATCTGCGGCTCCGACCTCCACTACCACGAGCACGGCTACTGCGCCGCCTTCGTGCCGGACCGTCCCTTCGTGCTCGGGCACGAGCTCGCCGGCGAAGTGGCGGCGCTCGGCGAGGGCGTCACCGGCGTGCGCCCGGGTGAACGCGTCACCGTCAACCCCGCCCGCTCCTGCCGCGAATGCGAGGACTGCCGCGGCGGCCGGCCCAACCTTTGCCGCCGGACGATCATGCTCGGCAGCGCCAGCACCCGGCCCCCCACGGACGGCGCGATGGCGGAATTCGTCTGCGTCCGCGCGGACCAATGCCACGCCCTGCCGGCCGCGCTCGACGACGGCCTGGGCGCCCTGATCGAGCCGCTCGCCGTCGCCCTGCACGCGATCCGGCGGGCCGGCGGCGTCGCGGGCCGGCGGACCCTCATCGTCGGCGGCGGCACGATCGGCCTCCTCGTCGCCCTCACCGCCCGCGCCTACGGGGCCCCGGTCGTCGTGGTGACGGACGTGGTGGCCGCCCGGCGGACGCGCGCGCGGGAGCTGGGCGCCGACGCGGCCCTCGATCCGCACGCCCCCGATCTGGCCGAGCAGGCCAGGACCTTGGCGGGCGACGGGTTCGACGTCGTGCTGGAGGCGTCCGGCGCGCGCGCGGCGTTGCGGCAGGCCTTCGACCTCGTGCGCCCCGGCGGCACGCTCGTGCAGATCGGCACCCTCGGCACGGAGGACGTGCCCCTGCCCGCCAACCAACTGATGGTGCGGGAGATCAACTACGTGGGTTCGATGCGCTACGGGCCGGTGTTCGACGAGGCCATCCGGCTCGCCGCCTCCGGCCGGATCCACCTGCGGCCTCTGATCAGCGCGGTGTTCCCGCTCGCCGAGTGTGCCGCCGCGATGGCCGCGGCGGGGGACAAGGAGTCCGGCCTCAAGGTGCAGCTGACCCTTTGACGGCCGGCGCGGGCATTCCCGGCCGGGCGAGCGCCGACGCGCCGCGCAGGTGGCGCCGGTACGCCGCCGGCGTGCTGCCGTGGTAGCGGGCGAACAGGGGGATCATGTGTTCCGCGTAGGCGAAGCCGCAGGCCTCGGCGACGTCGGGCACCGGCAGGTCCGTGGAGGTCAGGAGATGGCGCACGCGCTCGATCTTCGCGCGGCGGATTTCCTCCGCCGGGCTGTGCCCGACCGCCGCGGTGAAGCGCCGCTCCAGCGTGCGCCGGCCCATCGGCACCGCCCGCAGCAGGTCCTTCACGCTGATGCCCGTCGCGGCGTGCTCCTTGATGAAGCGCATCACCTCCCGCACCTTCGCATCCTCGCACTCGAAGAGGTCCGTGGACTGCCGGGTCGTGATGCCGAGCGGGGGCAGCAGGTGCTCGCGCGCCACGTCTCGGCGGCCCTGGAGCAGCCGGCCGAGCAGCGCCGCCGCCTCGTAACCGATGCGCTTCACGGGGATGTCGACGCCGCTGATGGGCGGGTGGATCGTCTGCCCGAGCAGGTCCTCGGTGGACAGGCTGAGGATGGCGACCTGGTCGGGCACCGGGAGCCGGGCAAGTTCGCAGGCGCTCGCGACGTGGCGGCAGGTGATGGTGTCCCAGCCGATCACGCCGACCGGCCGCGGGAGGCTGCGCAGCCAGCAGGCCCGGTCGCGCCGCTGGGCGGCCAGGCCCGCCTCCGGGGCGAGGCCGGGGCGCGGGGCGTACACCAGCGGCGCAAAGCCCCGCTCGGCCGCCGCCCGCCGGTACGCCGCGGTCCAGAAATCGAGGAACTCCCGGTGCGGCTCCCCGCAGAACGCGATGCGGCGCAAGCCCCGGCTCCACAGGTGCTGGACCGCCAGCTCCATCACGGCCGCCGCATCCGAGCAGACCCGGGGGAAGTCGCCGCCCGCCAGGCGCGCGCCGGAGACGTTGACGACCGGGACGCCCCGGCCCCGCAGCCGCGCGGCCAGCGTCCGCGAGTGGACCGTGGCGATGATGCCGTCGCCCTGCCAGCCGGCGGGGAACTGCATCGATCCGTCCGGCCCGGAGGGCTGCATGTCCAGGATCCAGCGGTGGTGCTGCGCGTAGTGCCAGGCACCCTCGATGATGCCGCGGCCGTACTGGTTCCAGCCGGCCACCAGGAGCGCGACGCGTTTCCTTTCCCGGGTCCTTGGCATGAACGGCGAGGTCAGCGGGTTCGCGGGCGGAGGCAACCCCGCCGTGGGGGGTTGGCGCATTTTCTTAAATCGGGAGCGCAACTTCGCCTAGAGCCCGCGCCGGCGCTCTGTTACCCTCCTCGCATCCGTCGTCCACGTTTCCGCCTCCCCGGCGGGGCGCGGGCCCGACCCTGACCCCGCCATGAATACCCCGCTCCCCCTCCGGTTCTCTCGCCTCCTTCTATGCCTTGCGGCGCTCCCGCCCACTGCGGCAACCGCCCAGACCGCCCCCGCGACCCCGGCCGCGCCGGCGGCCCGGACCGCGGCCACGGCCCCCATCACCCTCACCGCGTTCGAGGTGACGGCGGACGCCACCGACACCTACGAGGCCACCAACACCAACGCCATCACCGGCACCAACACCCCGCTCGGGAAGACCCCCCTCGACGCCAAGGTGTTCAACCGCCAGCTGATGGACGAGATGGCCGTGGTCGACATGACCCAGATGCTCTCGGTGCTCGGCGGCCTCGGCTCGGCCATCATCAGCGGCGGCAACGAGGAGGTCCGCGGCGACATGGAGGGCGACCGCCAGGACCCGAAGAGCATGACGATGCGCGGCCTGCAGATCAACAACCCGCGCCGCGACGGCTTCCTCCGCTCGGACACCTCGCTGATGGACTCCTTCGACGTCGAGCGCGTCGAGGCGATCGGCGGCTCCAATTCCCTGCTCTTCGGCTCGGGCGACGCGGGCGGCGTGATCACCAGCAGCTCCAAGCGCGCCCTGATCGGCCGCCCGGCCCGCGCCACGATCACGGCCGGCGGCGACTCGGAGGGCAGCCGCCGCTTCACCCTCGACGCCGGCGCGGGCAACCGCCTGCTCGCCCTGCGGCTCAACGCGGTCCATGGCGACGCCAAGTACTTCCGCCCCGCCAACCGCCAGGAGAACCGCGCGCTCCACCTCGCCGCCACCTTCCGGCCCTGGCGCAACCTCGAGATCCGCGGCGAGTGGCGCCACCTCACCCGCCTCACCACCTACCCGAACTCCGGCACCCTCCGCGCCCCGCTGAACCTCCTCCTCCCCACGGGCGAGCGCCTCGACGGCCAGAGCACCCGCTACGTGGCCGCCTTCCCCAACGCCCTCGCGCTGACCGACGGCCTGATCGACGTCACCAAGGCCGACACGCTCTTCGGCCCCTATTACGCCTTCGCCTTCAAGAACCAGCTCAAGTCGGTCGTCGCCGAGGCCACCCTCGCCGAGGGCCTCGGCCTGCAGGTGCGCTACGGGCACGACGCGCGCGTCAACAACGCCCTCAGCCCCACCAACAACACGCTCTTCATGCCCGGGAGCACCGGCAACCTGTACGTCGATCCGACGACGGGCCAGGTCGGCACGAAGTGGGCGTTCACCTCCGGGCTACCGCAGCTCAACCCGTTCCACACCGGCGCGCGCGGCTACCGCGCCGCCCTCGTCTTCCAGCGCAACCTCGGCTGGGCCGGCCAGCACCGCGCCAGCGCGTTCGTGCAGGACATGGAGTCGTGGACCAACCAGGAGCAGTGGCGCTACTTCGAGGCGGACGCCGCCGGGCGCGTCATCCAGAACCCCGCCCTCATCGCCGCCACCGACTCCGGCCGCATCAACATCCCCGCCATCTGGCTGCCGGTGAACACCACGCAGATCATCGGCGGCCAGAAGTGGCCCTTCTCCTCGCTGGTCCATCCCAACGGCAAGACCTACATCGCCCAGCCCGTCATCTACCCCGGCGCCGCCCCGCGCACCCCCACCAACCCGTACGGCTTCTCCGGGCCGATCAACCCCACCACCGGCCTGAGCACCGTCACCGGCTACTACCACGACGACACCGACGAGCGCAGCTACGGCTTCAGCCTCTTCAGCGAGTGGTGGAAGGGCCGGATCGACACGATGGTCGGCTACCGGGCAGAGGAAGCCGCCTACCGCCGCGTCACCACCGACGTGAAGCGCGGGCCGATCACCTACGACAGCCTCACCACCGGCGCCGTGATCGACACGCCGGTCAAGGGCGTACGCGTCTCGCTGAACTACTCGACCAACGCCAAGATCAACTTCGACATCACCCGCGACATCTTCAACCAGCCGCTGCCGGCCGGCCGCGGCGTGAGCCGGGACGTCGGCCTCAAGTTCGGCCTCGAGGAGCACCGGCTGTCCGGGAACCTCAACTACTACGTCTCCGAGGCGCAGAACTTCACCGCCACCCTCGGCGGGCTGCAGAACGACGTCGATCCGAACGGCATCAACGGCCGCAACGGCGGCCCCGCCTACACCTACAGCCGGACCTCCGACGGCTTCAACCTGACCCTCACCGCGCGCCCGGTCCGCGGCTGGGAGATCCGCGCCAACTTCGCCACCGCCAACGGGAGCGAGCGCACCAACGTCGAGCTGCCGCAGTTCTACAACGACCAGTTCAACACCACCACCGTGGGCGGCCAGACCGTCGTCGGGGTGCGCGCCACGCCGGGCTCCGCCGTCACTCCCCTGCTCGTCCGCACGGATCCGCTTAATCCCAACTCGCCGCAGGTCCCGCTGTCGCTCGCGATGATGCGCGACCCGAACAGCCCCTACTACGCGCAGCTCGACCGGGAGTCCGGACAGATCCTCAACGCCGAGGCGATCGGGCTGCTCACCCCCGGCGTGGGCACGCTGGCGACCGGACTGCCGCTCACCGACCACCAGCTCGGGTTCGTCTCTCCCTCCGGCGGCAACCTCATCGTGCGCCGCGCGGGCGAGCAGACCTTCGGCTACGCCGAACGCAGCTACAGCCTGATCAACCGCTTCCAGTTCGACCAAGGGCGCTTCCGCGGCCTCGTGGTCGGCCTCAGCAGCAGCCTGCGCCAGAACCACCGCGGCTACATGTACACCGACGCCGCGGACGGGAACCGCCGGAAGATGTTCTACTTCCCCAACCGCCTGCTCCACGACCTGTTCGTCGTCTACCGGCTGCCGGCCTGGGGCCGCGTCCGGCCCGCCGTGCAGCTCAACGTCTCCAACCTGCTCGACGCCAACCAGGTGATGTACCTCGTGCGCGCCACCAACGGCACGCTGCGCTACGCACAGTGGCTCAACTCCCCCCGCAAGCTGGCGGTAACGACGACCCTCGGCTTCTGAGGACGCCCGCCGGCGGCCCGGCGGACCACGCCGGGCCCACCCCGCGGCCCGCGTGGGCGCCGCGCTTCCCGGCCCGCAGCACCTGCACCCGATGACGCCCCCGACCCCGCCTTCCACCGGCCCCCGGCTCCGCTGGGCCATCGCGGTCCTGCTGCTCCTGTCGACCGCGATCAACTACCTCGACCGGCAGGCGCTCTCGATCCTCGCGACCACGATCCAGCGGGAGCTGCAGATCGACGATGTCGGCTACGCGAAGATCACCACCTACTTCCTGCTCAGCTACACGATCATGTACGCGGTGAGCGGACGGCTGGTGGACTTCCTCGGCACGCGGCTGAGCCTCGTCCTCGCGGTCAGCGGCTGGTCCGTGGCCGGAATGCTGCACGGGCTCGCCGGCTCGGTCGCGCAGCTCTCGGCGTGCCGCTTCCTGCTGGGGGGATTCGAGTCGGCGAACTACCCCGCCGGCGCGCGCGCGGTGGCGGAGTGGTTCCCGCTGCGGGAACGGGCCCTTGGCATGGCGTTCCTCGGTGCCGGCGGCGCGGTCGGCGCGATGATCGCGTTCCCGCTGGTGAGTCATCTCGCGCTCAGCCACGGCTGGCGCGCGGCGTTCGTCGTCGTCGGGGCGGTCGGCTTCGTCTGGGTCGTCGCCTGGCTGGTCGTCTGCCGCCCGGCCGCGTCCGCTCCCGGCGGCGCGCCGGGGTCCCCGCCGGCGGAAAAGCCGTTCCCGCTGCGGGCCCTCCTCGCGAACCGGCGTGCCTGGGGCTGCATTTTGGTCCGCGTCTGCACCGATCCGATCATCTACTTCATCAGCTTCTGGGTGCCGAAGTACCTCGCCGAGAACCACGGCTACACTCTCGCCGACATCGGCAAGTATGCCTGGCTGCCCTTCGCCGGCCTCTCCGCGGGACAGCTGCTCGGCGGCGCGTTCACGAGCTGGTGCGTGGGCCGCGGCGCGGACCTGGACCGGGTGCGCAAGGGACTGATGCTGGGCGCCTCGCTGCTGGTGCTCGCGGCGGGCCTGCTCGTCGCGGCCACCGCCAGCCCCGCCCTCGCCCTCGCCGGCGTCGCGTGCCTCGCGCTGGGGCACGGCCTGTGGGGCAACCTCGCCGTCCCCGCCGAGGTGTTCCCCGCGCACAGCGTGGCCTTCGTCACCGGCCTGGGCGGGACGCTCGGAGGGGTGGCCGGGATGATCTCGCAGTTCGGCATCGCGTGGGCCGCCGGGCACGGGGGCTACGCCTACATCTTCGTCGCGTTCAGCCTCGGGCCGCTGCTCGCGTACTTCGCGGTGCGGACCCTCGTCGGGCGCCTGGGGGAAATCACGGTCAAGCTGCCGGACCCGGCTCGCGCCCATGCCTAAGCCGCCCCGCATCGCCATCGCCGGCGCCGGCCTCATGGGCCGGGCGCACGCCGCGGCCTTTCAGGCCTGCGGCGCGGAGGTCGTCGCCGTGGTCGACCGGGACCGGGACCGGGCGCGAGCGCTCGCCGCCACCTGCGGCGCCGCCGCCCGCACCACCGTCGAGGAGGCGCTCCGCGAGGAACCCGACGCGCTCAGCATCTGCCTGCCGCACAGCCTGCATTTCGACGCGGCGATGGCGGCCGCGGCCCAGGGCGTGGCCCTCCTGATTGAGAAGCCGCACTGCACGTCCCTCGCGGAATCGCGCGCCCTCCGCGGCGCGTGCGACCGGCACGGCGTCCTCGCGATGGCCGGCTTCACCCACCGCTTCCTCGCCACCTCGCGGCGCCTCAAGGCCAGCCTCGCCGCCGGCGACCTGGGGACCGTCGACCTCGTGGTCGACCGCCTCGTCGCCAACGCCCTCGGCGACCACGCCCCCGCCTGGTACCGCGACCGCGCCCTCGCCGGCGGCGGCATCGCGATGATCGGGATGATCCACGCCATCGACCGCCTGCAGTGGCTGCTCGACTCCCCGGTGACCGACGTGCTCGCGCGGACCCGTCCCCCGGCCGCCTCGGGCGCGGTCGAGGACACCGCCCTCGCGATCCTGTGCTTCGCCAACGGGGCCCAGGCCGCCCTGGTCGCCCACCGCTCGCCGGTCCCCGGGCACGAGCGGGCCCACCGCTACGAGGTGCTCGGCCGGCGCCTCAACGCCTCCGTGTCCATCGGCTCGTTCGACCGGCAGGAGCTGGAGTTCGTCGGTCCCGGCGCCCCGGCCCGGCTGGAGGTCACGGATGACCAGCCCTTCGTCACCGAGGTCCGGGAATTCCTCGCCGCGTTGGCGGAGGGCCGGCCGGCCCAGCCGGACCTCGCGCAGGCCGAACTCGCGTTGGCGGTGGTGCTCGCGCTCTACGAAGCCGAGCGGACCCGCCGGCCCGTGAACCTGCGGGAGTTCCTCGCCGCCGCCCCCGGAACCCCGCCCTGAGCCCGCTTCCCATGCCCGACGCGATCTTCCTCTCCAAGTTCAACCCCCTGCCGCGCATCCTCTTCGCCGACGACTTCGACGAGGGCGCGAACGGCTGGTGCGAGCTGATCGGCAACCACGACGGCGACCTCAACAAGGTGCGCAAGGTGATGGAGGACCTGCGGCCCCCGCAGCTGTCGAACGCCACGTTCTTCGACATCGGCAGCCACGGCTCCCTCTCGGGCACCTACTCGCTCAAGCTGGCGACCCGCGCCCGGGCGGGACACATGGCGCAGACGATCAAGCGCACGACCTCCCGCGCCGACGGGCGGGTGCGCGTCGAGTGCTACTTCACCTACAAGGCCGAGCAGCTCTTCGGGGCCGCCCCCGGTTGGGACGGCAACGTCGATCCCTCCGAGCGCAACTTCGGCGACTTCACCATCAGCAACGACATCTGCGAGGGCGACGCGGGCCGACGCTACCACATTGCGCTCCGGTACCAGAACACGGACGAGGCGGGCGCGCTGGTGCAGCGCTGGATGTACAAGACCTCGGTGCAGCCGAGCACCAAGATGGTGATGTCGGGGATGGTGAAGCCGAACTACGACTACCACGTCGTGCAGCCGGGCGACTGGCGGCCCGTCCCCGGCGGGCACCAGCCGTTCTGCTACAACGAGATCCCGACCAAGATCAACTGGCACTACCTCCGGTGGGACTTCGACCTCCGCACGCGCCGCAGCGTCGAGCTCCACGTCAACGACCTCCTCCTGCCGCTGCACGAGATCCCCGTGCCGGTGTACGACCATCCGTACAAGGCGCTGAACCGGCTGATGAACTTCTGCTTCGACGTCCGCACCCACCGGCCGGTGCGGAACTTCCTCTTCCTCGACTCGGTGGTGGCGTCCTTCGCCGAGCCATGAGTTTCCGGCGCGCCATCAACCTCTTCCCGTGGGACGTGCAGGCCGAGGGCGCGGGGCCCTGCCTGGAGGCGATCGCCGGCCTCGGCTGCAGCGCCGTGGTGCTGAGCCCGAACTACCACCGCGCCCGCCTCTTCCGCCCCCGGGCGCAGCGCTACCACCATCGGACGGTCGACTGGTGCGACTTCACGCCGGATACCTCGCTCTACGCGGAACCGGCGCTGCTGCCGCCCGTGAACCCGGACGCCGGCTGCGTGGAGGCCTGCCGCGCCGCGGTGCCGGCCGCCCGCGCCCGGGGCCTCGAGGTGATCGCGTCCGTGATCGGCTGCCACAACACCACCCTCGGCCTCGCGCACCCGGAGCTGTGCCTCGAGAACGCCGGCGGCGACCGGTACGCGTTCGCCCTCTGCCCCGCCCAGCCGCGGGTCCGCGCCCACCTGGCCAGCCTCGTGCGCGACGTCGCCCGCCAGCTGCGGCCCGATGCGGTGGTGCTCGACAGCTTCTCGTACCTCGACGCGGTGCACCGCGAGCACCACGAGCTGATGTTCGTCAGCCCCGGCGCCCACGGGAAGTTCCTGCTCTCTCTCTGCTTCTGCCCGGCCTGCCGCGAGCGGGTGGCGCGGGAGAACATCGACCCCTGGGCGCTGCGCGACCGCACCCGGGAACTGCTCCGCGCCTCCGTGACGCGGCCGCCCCAGCCGCGCTCCGCTGAGTGGGAACGCGACGAGGTCACCGCGCTGCTACTGGAATTCCCGGAGTTCCTCGCCGCGTCCCGCGCCCGGAGCGCCGCCGTGGAGGAGCTGCTGCGGGACGTCGTGGCGGCCGGCCGGACCGAAGGCGTGGCGGTCCACCAGCACAGCGGGCTGCTCGCGCGGCCGTCGGCGCGGGCGTGGACGGAGGGGCCCGGCCTGCGGGCGCGGGCGCGGCACGGGGATCACCTCTTCATCCAGGCCCACTTCGCCTCGGCCGCGGAGGCGGCGCAGGACCTGTCGTGGGCGGCGACGCTCGTGCCGGCGAAGCGCCTGGTGCTGGCGATGATGCCGGGCGAGGACCACGTCGCGAGCGCCGGCGACTTCGCGCAGCGCGTCGGCACCGCCCGCGAACTGGGCGCCGCCGGCGTGTGCTACTACAACTACGGCCTGCTCTCCCCCGCGCGCCTGGACTGGATCCGGCTCGCCAACGGGGGCGGCCCCTGAGCCCATGATCCACGGGGACCGGACCAGCGTGGCGCCGCGGCGCCCCCCGACCCGCCTTCCTGAACCTTCCCGACCAAACCTCATGTCCTCCTCCTCCCTTCCCCGCTGGTTCGCGGGTGCCTGCGCGGTCCTGACCACCGCCGAACTGCCCGCTCAGGGCACGCCCGCCCCCGCCGGCGCGACCGTCACCCTGCAGTCAGTGGTCGTGACCGGTTCCAACATCCCCACCGCCGCCGACGCCGTGGCGGCGCCAGTCACGATCATCAACCGCGACGAGATCGAGCGCACGGGCCTCGCGTCCAACCTGCTCGAGGTGGTGCAGGCGCGGATGCCCGCGTTTGCCGGGAGCGCCAACCTGGGCGCGACCAACGGCAACGTCGCGGGCGGCGCGGCCACCTCCGGCGGCTCCCAGCTGTCCCTCCGCAACCTCTCCACGCTGGTGCTGCTCGACGGGCGCCGCCTTCCGGACAGCGGCGCGAGCGCGCGCGGCGGACGGGCCTTCGTGGACGTCAACCAGATCCCGCTGGCGGCCATCCAGTCGCTGGAGGTGCTGACGGACGGCGCCTCGGCGATCTACGGCTCCGATGCCGTCGGCGGCGTCGTGAACGTGAAGCTCAAGCACGATTTCCAGGGCCTCGAGGTGGGCGGGCGCTACGCCCGTTCGACCCGTGACGGCGACTACACCCAGCGTTCCGCGTACGCGGTCGCGGGCGTGCGTTCCGGCCGCATCAACCTGACCCTGTCCGTTTCCCGCTCGGACCTCAGCCCGCTGTTCCAGGCGGAGCGCCCGTTCTCGAATCCCCAGCGGGGCAAGTCGGCGACGATTTCCGGCGCGCTCGGCCAATCCTCCACGGCGTTTCCGACCGCCTTCCTGCGGCCCGGCCTGAACTCCCCCAGCCTGGTGACGCCCACCGGACCCGCCGCGGTGTTCGCCGACCTGAACGCGCTGGTCGCCTCCGGGATCTACCAGCCTTCCTCGGTCCAGCCGATCGCCGACACCTTCGACCTCGCGCCGTTCGTCACCCTGACCATCCAATCCCGCAAGCAGGCGCTCACGCTCGCCAGCACGTTCAAGCTCATCCCGGAGCGGCTGGAGATGTTCCTCGAGGCCCTGGACTCCGGCAGCGACAGCTGGTCGCAGCAGGGCGCGCTCGGCATCACGACCGCGGTCCCCGTGAACGCCCCGTACAACCCGACGCGTTCGGCGCTCTTCGCCGCGTTCCGCTACACGCCGGACGTGCGGCGGGCGACGAATGCCGCGCGGCTGCAGCGCCTGGTGGGTGGATTCCGGGGCCGGATCCTGGGGCGGTTCGACTGGGAGGTCGGCTACAACCACAACACCAACCGCCTCGAGAACTCGCTCGGCGGCCAGTACTACTCGCCGAACCTGCAGCTGGCGCTCGCCGGCGGCTACGACGCGAACGGCAACCCGCAGGTCGGCGGGCGCTACGCGCGCATCTTCCGCAACTACGGCGCACCGCCCAACACCACCACGCTCGCCCAGTGGCAGGCGGCGATCTCCCCGGGCAACTCGCTCGTCCAGCCCGCGATCGACCTGCTCGCGCGGCCGGAGGGCCTCAACCCGGCCGTCTTCGACAACATCCGCGGGGCCACCGCGAACGTCTTCGAGGCGGACCTGCGGCAGTTCGACGCCCGCCTCTCCGGCGCGCTGCGCGAACTGCCCGCGGGGCCGCTCGGCGTCGCGCTCGGCGTGGACTTCCGCGAGGAGCGCCTGGCCGGGACGCCGGACGAGAACTCCACCAGCACCGGACCCACCGCCCGGCGCTGGCAGAACGGGAACTTCTTCGACCCGATCTCCCGCCGCCGCTCGATCGAGGCCGGCTTCGCCGAGGTGCGCGTGCCGATCACGGCAGAGCGCATGAACCTGCCGGGCCTGCGGCTGCTCGAGCTCTCCGCCGCGTACCGCTACGAGAACTACAGCGACGCGGGCGCCTCCCGGGTGCCGAAGTACGGCGTCCGCTGGCGCCCCTGGGGCGATGAGCTGACGGTCCGCGGCACGCATTCGGAGGCCTTCGTCGCGCCCTCCCTCTTCTCGCTCTACGGACCCACCACGGAGGGGGCCACCGCCGCCGGGGTCATCCAGACCGTCTTCGGCGTGCCCGGCTTCGCGCGGCAGCGGTCCGGCGCGAATCCCGCCCTCAAGCCCTCCACCGCCCGGACCAACTCCATGGGAGTGGTCTATTCGCCCCGGGCGATCCGGGGCCTGACCCTCGGGATCGACTACCTCGAGGTGCGCCAGCGTTCGCTCGTCGGCGTGGCGGGCGCCGCCAACATCCTCGGCAGCGTCAACGCCGAGGGCCCGCGGTCACCCTTCGCTTCCCAGGTGGCCATCGGCAATTTCCCGACGAACCCCGATCCCTCCCTGCCGGCGCCCGTGCCCGTGAACGCCGCCGGGCAGCTCGCCGCGCTGCTGCGCTCGGGCGTCTCGCCCAACGTGATCTTCGTCACCGACTCCCGGGTGAACATCGCCGGCCAGCGGCTCCGGGCGGTCGATGTGAGCGCGAACTACGCGTTTCCGCGGTCGGCGTTCGGCAACCTCACGGTGAGCACGGCCGGCACGTT
Source organism: Opitutaceae bacterium (assembly GCA_027485815.1). Classification (GTDB taxonomy): domain Bacteria; phylum Verrucomicrobiota; class Verrucomicrobiia; order Opitutales; family Opitutaceae; genus ER46. The sequence goes on along the minus strand of JAIXQE010000021.1, from coordinate 9,710 downwards.
CTTCCTCGATTACCGTTTCCAGGCGCTTCCGACGCAGCGCTACTATGAGTACGCCGGCCACGTCACGACCCTCAATGAGGGCCAGGGGACGATTCCGGGCCTGAAGTGGTTCACGGCCTTCAACTGGAGCCGGGGCCGCTGGGCCGCGACGCTCAACCACACCTACGTCGCCAGCGTCGTCGACCTCGGCGCCGGCGGCATCGTCTTCGCCGAGAGCACGAGCCTGCGGCGGGTGCAGGTGCCCTCCTACGCGAGCTGGGACGCCTCCGTCTCCCATTCGCTGGCCAACCTCAGCCTGCCCGGCGGGAGAAGGCTGCTCTCGAACCTGAAGCTCACCGTCGGCGTAAACAACCTCGCCGACCGGATGCCGCCGGCGGCCCCGCAGGCCTTCGGCGGCGACGTCGGCGCGGACCTCGCCACGTACAATCCGATCGGCCGCCTGTGGTATGTGAGCACGGGCCTGCGCTTCTGAACCCGCCGCGCCGCTCGCCGGCGCGGCCCCCCGACCCATGAAGTCGTTCCCCTCCGTCCTGCTCCTCGCCGGCGCCTGCGCCGCGGCGCCCGCCGCCCCCGCCGCGGAGGTCCGGCCCAACATCCTGCTGATCGTCGTCGACGACCTCCGCTTCGACGACCTCGGCGCCGCGGGCCATCCCTTCGCCCGCACGCCGCACCTGGACCGGGTCGCCCGCGAGGGCGCCCAGTTCCGGAACTTCTTCGCGGTCACGCCGCTGTGCTCCCCGAGCCGCGCCAACATCCTCACCGGCCTCGAGACGCGGCACCACGGCATCCTCGACAACACCGACCGCAGCCCCCTCAGCCACCGGCTGCCGACCTTCGCCCGCACGCTGCAGGCGGCGGGTTACCACACCGGGTTCATCGGGAAGTGGCACATGGGCAACGACCCCACCCCGCGGCCCGGGTTCGACTACTGGGTGGCGATGAAGGGCCAGGGCGAAGCCATCGATCCCGAGCTGCACGAGAACGGCCGACTGGCCCGCGTGTCCGGCTACGTGACGGATATCCTGACCGACCGGGCCGTGGATTTTGTCGAGCGCCCCCGTTCGGGGCCCTTCCTGCTGATGCTGTCCCACAAGGCCCTCCACCCGAACAAGGTCCAGCACGCCGACGGCACCTCCCAGGCGATCGGCGAGGGCGGCTTCATCCCCGCCGACCGGCACCGCGGGCTGTACACCGGCGCCCAGCCTCCCCGCCGCCCCAACTACGCGGTCCCGCCCCAGGGCAAGCCCGCCCTCCAGCGCCCGCTTCCCGGACTCAAGCCCCTCGGCCCGGACACCGTCACGCCTGACGAGACCATCCGCGACCGCCTCCGGATGCTGGCCGCCGTGGACGAGGGCCTCGGCCGGCTGCTGGCGTCCCTCGAGCGCAGGGGCGCGCTCGACCAGACCGCGGTGATCGTGGTCGGCGACAATGGATACTTCTACGGGGAACACGGCCTGAGCGAGGAGCGGCGGCTGGCCTACGAGGAGTCGATCCGCCTGCCGCTGCTGCTGCGCTACCCGGCCCGCGTGCCCGCGGGCGCCGCGCCGGACCCGCTCACGCTGACCGTCGACCTCGCGCCCACGATCCTCGAACTGACCGGCGCCCCGGCCCTGCCGGGCATCGACGGCCGTTCCCTCGTGCCGCTGTTCCGCGGGACCCCGGCCGGCTGGCGGACGTCGTTCCTGATCGAATACACCACCGACATCGTCTTCCCGCGGACGCTGCGGATGGGGTACGACGCCGTGCGGACCGAGCGCCACAAGTTCATCCGCTACCGCGAGCTCACGGGGATGAACGAGCTCTACGATCTGCAGGCCGATCCCTTCGAGCTCTCCAACCTCATCGACTCGCCGGCCGCCGCCGGGGTGCGCCGCCAGCTGGAGGCGGAGCTCCAGTCCCTTCTCGCCGCCGGCCAAGAACGCCGCCCCTGAGCACCCACCGCTGCCGGCCTGCCCTCCGCCCGCTTGCGGCACGCGCATCACGAACACCTCCCCGCCCCGCCCACCTTCCCATGACGACGTTCCTCCCCCGTTTCGCGTTGCTCCTGTGCCTCCTCGGCGCGGGCGGCCGGCTGCCGGGCCAGGAGCGCCCCGAACGCTTCTTTGATTCAAACGGCGTCCGCCTCCGCTACCTCGAACAGGGCGCCGGCGAGCCCGTCGTGCTGCTCCACGGCTTCGGCGGCAGCGCCGAGGACCCGTGGGTAAAGGCCGGAATCCTGCCGGCGCTCGCCGCTCGCCACCGCGTGATCGCGCTGGACTGCCGCGGTTTCGGCGGCAGCGGCAAGCCCGCGGCCGTGCGCGACTACGGAGTGGAAATGGCCCTGGACGTGGTCCGCCTCCTCGATCATCTCGCGATCCCGCGGGCCCACCTCGTCGGCTATTCGATGGGGGCGGCGATCGCGGCGAAGGTCGTGACCCTGCGGCCGGAACGTTTCGCGACGGTCGTGCTGGGCGGCTACGGCGCCCGGCTGAGCTGGCTCGCGGCCGATCCCGCTTCCCGGCAGAATGACGCCCGCTACGAGCAGCGCGCGGTCGAGCTCGAGGGAGGCCCCGGGGGCCGCACGGACCCCGGCACGATCGCCCGCGCCGCCGCCTTGCGTTCCTTCCGCGAACAACGGGTGACCGCCGCCGAGATGGCGGCCCTCACGGTGCCCGCCCTCTCCATCGTGGGGAAAAAGGACGAGGGCCTGGCCGATGTCCTGGAGCTCAAGCGCGTCATGCCGGGCCTGAAGCTCGTCCTCATCGAGGGCGCCGACCACGACAGCACGCGGCGGACGCCCGAATTTCTCCGCACGCTCGCGGAATTCCTCCGGGCCCACCCCATCTCCCCGTGAGCGCGACCTTGCAGTTCTGGTCCCAGCCCCGGCCCGCCCCACCCGCCCCATGAAGCACCGTCCGCGTCTCCTGTTCACGGCCCTGCTGGCCGGCACGATGGCGGCCGCCTCCGCGCCTCCCGCCACCCTGTATGTCTCGACCGTCGGCGACGACAGCTGGTCGGGCACGCTCGCCGAACCCAACCCCGCGCGCTCCGACGGCCCCTTCGCCACGGTTGCCCGCGCCCGGGACCGCATCCGCGAGCTGCGCCCTCCCGGCGGCGCCCGCGTGCTCCTGCGGGGCGGCACCTACCCGCTCCGCACGCCCATCGTGTTCACCGCGGACGACGCCGGCACGCCCGGCGCCCCGCACCGCTACGAATCCTTCCCCGGGGAGACCGCCACGCTCGCGGGCACCCGTGTCCTCACCGGCCCGTGGCGCGCGGAAGGCGGCGCCATCCAGTCCGCGCCCCTCGGCGACCTCGGCGGCGCCCGCCCGCGCACGGTGTTCCTCGACGGCCGGCGGGCGACGTGGGCGCGGTTCCCGAACCAAGGCTCGCTCCGCGCGAGCGGCGGCCAGGGCAAGACGCGGATCCAACTGGCGCCGGGGACGGCCCGGCCGGGTTGGGCGACGGACCCCTCAGCCACGGTGAACATCATCGCCGAGCGGGGCTGGTACAACCAGATCGTCCGCGTCGCCGGGGTGGGCGCGGCCGGGGAATGGATCGACCTCGCCGGCCGCGAGACTCAGGGGCAGATCCTCGCCGGCAACCGCTTCCACGTGGAGGGCGTGCGCGCCGAGCTCGATGCCGAGGGGGAATGGTACCTCGACCACACGAGCGGCCTGCTGCTCGTCCATTCCGCACGGCCCCTCGCGGAACGCCGCGTCGAGGTCGCCGTGGTCGACCGGCTGATCGACGTCCGCGGCACGCCGGAACGGCCGGCCGGCCACCTCGTTTTCCGCGGCCTACGCCTGTTCGGCTCTGACTTCACGGTCGACCACGTCGCCGTGCGCACCAACCAGGACGCCGCGATCCACCTGGTGAACGCCCACGAGGTCGAGGTGGCGGAGTGCCGCTTCGAGTCCGTCGGCGGCTACGGCGTCTGGCTGCACCTCGACGCGCGGGACAACGTGATCCGGGGCAATGAGATGGTCGACGGCGGGGCCGGGGGCGTGCTGGTGGCCGGCGCGCGCTTCTCGTACCTGTCCGCGGCGGACCTCCACACGGCGGACCCCGCGGTGCAGGAGCTCGCGCCGGGCGGGAACGTCATCCTCGGGAACCACATCCATCACGGCGGCGTGATCCGCGCCTACTGCTCCGGGGTGCACCTCGACAGCCGGCCCCTCTCCCGCGCGCAGGCCCGGGGGAATTACGTCGGCTTCAACCACCTCCACGACCTGCCCCGCAACGGCATCTTCGCCTTCCGCAACCAGGGCGGAAATCTCTTCGAGGCGAACCACATCCACGACGTCATCCAGCGCACCAACGACGGCGGGGCGATCCACCTCGCCTCGATGAACCCGCTCTGCGCGCCGACCCACATCCTCGACAACCGCATCCACCGGGTCGGCTACCAGGGCGGCAACACCAAGGTCGACCTCGCCTTCGGGATCTACCCCGACTGGTTCACCAGCCGGATGCTCATCCGCGGGAACGTCATCTCCGACACGCGCGACGGCGGCATCCGCCTCCTCGGCGGCGGCCACACCGTGATCGAGGACAATCTCGTGGGCGACGATCCGACGGCGTCGATCGCGTTCGGCTACTGGACCACCAACTCCGTGCGCGGCATGGTCGTGCGGAACAACCGCGTCGTGAACGGGCAGGGCCAGTGGGTGCGCTACTTCACCAGCGGCAGCGGTCCGAAGACGGACGCCGTCGTCGCTCGGCCCGGCGAGCATTGGGCGTCCGCGGGCAACACCTATTGGGGCCGCGGGACGGCGGGCGGCCTCATGGTCGCCCGCGAATCGCGGGGCGCGCGCCGGCCGGAGGACCGGCTGCTCACGCTCGCGGACGTGCAGCGCCAGGGCGCGGAGGCGGGCTCGGTGGAGCGCGACTTCGGGGCGGACGGCAACGGGTCCATTTCCACGCAGCCGGGGGAGTTCGGGGCCGGCTCGGCCACCTTCCGGCGGCTGCAGCAGCCGGTGACGGTGGAGGACGCGCGGCGCCGGCTGCGCGAGCTCGAGGGCGCGGCGGTGTTCGTCTCCTTCGAGGCCCGCGACGGCGTGACCTACGGCGAGGGCTGGCAGCCGGAGCCCACGAAGATCAACGAGTACCTCGCGTTCGCCGACCTGCGGCAGGCCGTGGCCCGCCGCGCTGGCGGTGCCATTGCCTTCGCCACCGACCTCGCGCCCGGCCGTTACGCCGTGTTCCTGCAGTGGTACGGCGCGGCGGCGGAGCGGGTCCCGGAACTCGACGTGGAACTGACGGCGCCCGGCGCGGAGCCGCGCCGCGTGGCCGTGAACCACCGCCGCGAGGGCCACAAGTGGGTGCGGGCCGGGGAAATTGAGGTTTCGTCGGCCGGCCGGGCCACCGTGAGCCTGCGCCACCGGGGCGATGGCCTCGCGGCGATCCACGCGGTGGCGTGGGTGCGGGAGCCCGCCGGAGGGAGCGACTTATGATGAGGCAATCGTTCACCGCCGTGCTCGAGCGGAACATCACGCTCACGGACACGCTGGTCTCCGAACCCTACGAGGTGGCCTGGGCCAGTGAGGCGCGGGTCTTTGTCCGCGCGCTGGACCTCACCGGCACCCTCGAGGCGTGGGCGGAGATTTCGCCCGACGGGCAATGCTGGATCCCCGAGGGCAGCCCCCCGGCGACCCTCGCGCAGGCCGGCGTGCTGTCGTTCCCGCTGCGGGACTTCGGCCACTGGCTGCGCGTGGTGACGCGCGTCCGCGGGGGCACACCCTCGGCGCGCGTGATCGTCTACCTCGCCCTCAAGGCCTGAGCTGGGCAGTTCGGCGGGCAGGGTCGGCAGGGCAGCGGTCCATCACTGGCTCTCTGCAGGCCGCGCGGTGTCTGATCGATGGTCGCCCCGCGACCAACCGTATCTTGCTGCACTCATGGCGAGACCGGACGCCATTCGGGAATGGTATGAACCGTTAGGACGAAACTCAGATTCGGTGCGCGGACCGCCGGAGTGAACACCCTGCAGGGCCGATTCATGCGAGCACCGGCTCGAAAGTTCAGGATGGCAGTCCTCCCCAATCCTTTCTGATCCTCCCGCTCTCTCGGTTACCCTCCGCCTGGTTCCCCTAGGCTTCACCCCCCGACTCCTGATCGTATGACCCTGCATCTCGTCCGCGGTACTCCGTGGCGCTTGCTAGCCGCCAGCGTGGCTGCGCTCTCCAGCCTGCGCGCCCAAACCGTCGCGAACCCCACGCCCAGCAATGACGTGATCGTGCTGTCGCCCTTCCAGGTGCAGACGACCAGCGACGTCGGTTACGAGGCCAGCCGCTCCCTGGCCGGCATCGGTTTGAATACCAAGCTCACCGACCTCGGCGCATCCGTCTCGGTCGTGAACGCCCGTTTCCTCGAGGACACCGGCTCCACCAACCTGAGCGATGTCCTGCTCTACCAGACCAACATGGAGGTGAAGGGCTTCGGCGGCTCCCTCTCGGGCGTCACGCCCTCGCTCGGCGGCGTCACCGCCGAACCCTACCTCGGCAACCGTGAGGTCGGCACCCGCGTCCGCGGTCTCGCCGAGGCCACGATGGCGCGGAATTTCTACCGCTCCATCATCCCCTCGGAGGGCTACAACATCGAGCGCGTCGAAATCAACCGCGGGGCCAATGCGCTGCTCTTCGGCGTCGGCAGTCCCGCCGGGATCATCAACACGTCGACGGCCACCGCCGGGCTGAACAAGACCGCGGGCGTGCTGGAAACCTCCATCGGCAGCCACGGCACCTGGCGCGCGACCCTCGATCACAATCACGTCCTGCGGCGCGGTGAACTCGCGCTCCGTGTCGCCGCCGTGAAAAAGGACGAGCAGTACCAGCAGAAGTTCGCGTTCACCGACACCGACCGGAAGTACCTGGCCGGAACCTGGGACATCAAGGCGCTGCGCAACCGGGGCCTGCTGGCCGGCACAACGCTCCAGGCCGCCTACGAACGCGGGAGGATCAAATCCAACAACCCGCGCGTCCTGACGCCCTCCGACCGACTCTCCTCCTGGTTCGACGAAACCCTGCCCGCCGCGCTCCGTCAGCTCGGCGCCCGCGGCAAGGTGTCGTACGACCCGACCGCCGGACCCTTCAACGTCTTCAACTCGACGCTGCGCAACGCCACCCTGGGCGTGATCGACAGCGTGAACCGTTCGCCGACGTTCTTCTTCCAGGACGTCAACGCCAGGGCCCCGCGCGACAACATCCCGACCAACGCCACCGGGCAGACCGTGCTCGGCCGGCCGCTGGTTTCCGACTTCGTCTACTTCCCGTCCACCCGGCTCACCGGCACCGCCGTCGGCTCCTACTCGCGCGAGATGAGCCGCGTCCGGCTGGATTACGGGTTTCCCGACCAGGCATTCTACTCGGCCGAGAATCTCTCGGACCCGTCCGTCTTCAACTTCTTCGACCAGTTGCTCATGGGGCCGAATTCGGAAGGCTTCGCCCGGCTCGAGTCGTTCGATGTCTCCCTCCAGCAGCTGTTTCTCCAGAGCCGGCGCGCCGGCGTGGAGCTGGCGTTCAATCGCCAGCGCTGGGATGAGAGCCTGCAGAACCTGTTTCAGGAGAACACGCCGTACATCTCGATCGACACCAACTCGCGCATGTGGACCGGGGAGCCGAACCCGAACTTCGGCCGGCCGTTCACCTCAGCCGCCGGTTCCGCCCGCTACGACGAACAGCGCATCGACACGTCGCGCGCCAAGCTCTTCTACGAGCTGAACCTGGAGGAGAAGCTGAAGGGCCGCCTCGGCGGCCTGCTCGGCCGCCACGTCGCCTCGGCCGTGGCCCAGCGCGAGGTGCTCCGCATCCGGGCGCACACGGGCGGCTCGGTCTTCTACACGCCGGACAACTGGGCCAACGGCTCAAACCAGAGCCGCACAACCCAGGGCAGCAAGCAGATCGTCGCCTGGGTCTACCTGGGACCCTCCCTCGCCAACGCCACCTCGCCTCGCGGCATCCAGCTTCCGGGCCTCCAGCAGAACCTGCTCAACTTCAATCAGGAGGTGAACGGTCGAGGGGTCCTGCTCTCCCGCGTGCGCGCGCCGAACGCCACCGTCGCCACGCAGGCCACCTACAACCCGTACTACGCGCCCCTCGAGGTCCGGCGCGAGGACCGGTACGTCTCCAACACCGCCACCGGCGCGCGGCTCGACGAACGGACCCTTGATTCGCAGGCCTTCGCCCTGCAGAGCCACTGGCTCCGGGATCACCTCGTCTCGACCGTCGGCTGGCGCGAGGAACGATCCTCCATCATCGGCCTCAACGCGCCGACCGATCCGCGGGGCGAGGGCTACCGGCTCATCGACGATCCGACCTTCCGCCTCTCCAACCCCGCCCTCGTGCCGCAGGCGTACCGCAAGTCGCTCTTCGCCTGGAGCGCCGTGGCGAAGGCGCCCGAAGCCTGGGTGCGCCGCGTGCCGCTGCTGTCCGCGCTCAACGCCTACTACGGAAAGTCGGAAAATTTCAGCCCGCCGGACGAGCGGACCGTCGATCCGTTCGGCCGGGAGATCCAGCCCCCGCGCGGCATCACCGAGGAGGCGGGCTTCTACGTCGAAGCGCTCAACGGCCGGGTGACCCTGCGGGTGAACTTCTTTGAGACCACCCAAACCGGCTCCTTCAACGGGACCGTCGGCGGCATCGCCTCGGTCCTCGTCAGCCGGCACAGCACGGTCTACACCATGGTGCGCGCGGGCAACATCCGCGATGCGGGCAACGGCTTCCCCGCCGGCTACGTCGCCCCGCCGCAGGCGCTGCTCGATCTCTTCAACTGGCGGGTGCAGAACGGCACCCCCACCTCGACCGATCCCGGCGTGCGGGACACCAGCGACTTCGTCTCCCAGGGGCGCGAATTCGAGGTCCTGCTGCGGCCGTCGCGCGGGCTGTCGTTCATCTTCAACGCCTCCCGCCAGGAATCCGTGCGCAGCAACACCGGCGCCGCCACGCGCCGGCTGCTGTTCGCAACCCCGACGGCCAGCGGCCGCCCGATCGCGCAGGAATGGCTCCAGGACTGGGCCTACCAGATTCCGCTCAACGTCGGCGCGGTCGGCAAGGAAGGCGACCGCCAGGACGTCAACATCCTCGGTCCCAGCTTCGTCACCGGCGTGCTGAACCGCTTCAACGGCGCGATCGCCGCCGACGGCGCCGTGGTCCAGGAACTCCGCCGCTGGCGCGCGAACTTCGTCGGCAAATATGACTTTTCGGACGGCCTGCTCCGCGGCTTCGGCGTCGGCACCGGCGTGCGCTGGATGGACCGCTCGGCCATCGGATATCCCGTCGCCAACTTCCGCGCCGACCTCACGCCCGTCCGTCCCGGCGAGCCCGCCCGCGAAGGCGATCTCCGGATCTCCGATGCGCGCAATCCGTTCTACGGTCCCCGGGAGGTCTACTACGACGGCTGGATCTCCTATCAGCGGAAGATCCTGCGGAACCGCATCGACTGGAAGCTGCAGCTCAACGTGCGCAACCTCTTCACGGACGACCAGCTCATCCCCGTCGGCCGCAACCCCGACGGTGCCGTCGCCGTCTGGTCGATCGCCGAGGGCCGGCGCTTCACCCTGTCGACGAAGTTCTCCTTCTAGCCGGATGCGGGCGGTGGGCCGAAGGGGTCATATCTGGAATCAGGACAATTCGGTCCGAGGAGACGGCGGGGAAGAAGCCTGTCTGGACGGGTCAGGTCCGCATCCGCTCCTGTTCGATGCGATGGCAAGGGTGGAAGCGCGGCGAGGTTGTCGT
>JAIXQE010000202.1 GCA_027485815.1 Opitutaceae bacterium | reverse complement strand
GTTCGCGCGGCTCGGCGAGCACAGCGGCGTGACGGCGAAAAAGTCCCGGAACTGCGCGCCCTCCCGGGCGACGCGGTCGAGGTGGGGGGTGCGCGCGAAGGGATGCCCCGCCGCGCCGAAATCATCGAACCGCAGGTCATCCACCACGACCAGCAGGACGTTCGGGCGCGGCTCGGCGGCGGCGCGGCCCGGCGGCGTCAGGAGCGCGGCGAGCGCCGCGAGGATAACGGTCAGGGCGGGCTTCATCGGGGGGAAGAGGCGCGTGGGTCCGGGCCGCTCACTCCAGCGCCTGCAGGACGGTGGCGGTCACCAGTTGACGGAGGCGGTTGCGGATCTCCCCCGGGGCCGCGGCCATCAGCACAACGGAAAGCTCCTCCCGCGGATCCACCCAGAAGTAGGTGCCGCTGCCGCCGCCCCAGTTGAAATCACCGGGACTGCCGGGCATCCCGGACGCGACCGTGGCCCGGCGCACCGCGACGCCCAGGCCGAAGCCGTAGCCGTGGACGTTGCCCCGCGCCCACAGGCGATCGAGCTGGATGTCGGGCGTCATCTGGTCCGCGGTCATCAGTTCCACGGTCTTGCGTCCGAGGTAACGGCGGCCGTCGAGGGTGCCGCCGGAGCGGAGCAGCTCCGCGAAACGCAGGTAATCGAGGGCGGTCGCGTAGACGTGGTTGCCACCGCTGTCCCGCTTCGGCGGGACGGTGCGGAGCCGCGGGTTGACCGGTTCGCCGGACACGGGATCGGCCGCGAACGGGCGCGCGAAACGCTTGGCCTTCTCCGGCGGCACGAAGTAGCCCGTGTCGGTCATCCCAAGGGGCCCGAAAAGGTGGCGCGTCTGGTGGTCGGCGAGGCGCACCCCGGTGACCCGCTCCACGATGAGCCCGAGAACCTCGAAGCCGACGCCGTAGTCCCAACGCGCCCCGGGCTGGAAGTGGAGCGGCAACGGCGCGAGGGCGGCCAGGAAATCCGCCGGCGCGCGGTCCGTGGCGGTCAGCTCGTGATACCGGCGTTCCAGCTCGCTGCCTCCGGGCACGCCGTTGGTGAGGCCCGCGGTGTGGCGCATCAGGTCCTGGATCGTCGGCGAACGGCGCGCCGCCACGGCCTCGGGCCCGGTGCCGACGCGTCGGCCGGCCAACTCCGGCAGGTAACGCTCCACCGGGTCCTCGAGCGCCAGCCGCCCGGACTCGACCAGCATCAGGGCGCCGACGGCGGTCATCGGCTTGGTGAGCGAGGCGAGGGCGAAGATGGCATCCCGGGGCATCGCGGTGCCGGCCGCCGGATCAGCCACGCCGACGGCCTCGTGATAGACGAGACGTCCGCGCCGGGCGACGGCGACCACGGCGCCCGGGATCGCGCCCCGCGCGACCTCGGCCCGGAGTGCGGCGGCGACCTCCTCGAGCCGGCCGGCGGACACGCCCACCGCGGCGGGCGGGGCCGGCTCCAAGCTGGCCGCCAGCGGGGCACCTCCGCCGGCAAGGAGGGCGGCCAAGCCTAGGAAGAGGCGGTCGAAGCAAATCCGCATCGGACTCAGAACCGGACGCTTGCGCTCAGGTGCCACAGCCGGCCGACCGGGTTATAGGTCGCGAGATCCGCGCCCACGTCGCCGCCGAAGGCCTGCGGCGCAGCCGGGGGCATAGCATCGGCGAGGTTGTTGACGCCCAGCGTGAGCCGGAGCTCGGAGACCAGTTTGCGCCCGCCGGGGAGGGCGAGATTGCGGAAGGAATGGGAAACGGAGGCGTCCCAAGTCGTGTACGACGGCACGGGCAGGCGACGCAGGCTGGTGCTGCCAGCGAAGACGATGCCGCCGGCGCCGAGGTCGACGACGCTCGCGACGTAGGTGTGGTTAAGGGCGGCGGCCCAGCGATTCCGGCTCCACGCGAGCGTCGAGTACCACTTCATCCCGGGAATCGTTCCCTGGCCCTCGTTGAGGGTGGTGACGTGGCCGGCGTACTCGTAGTAGGACTGGGTGGGCAGCGCCTGGAACTGGTAATCGAGAAAGAACGTTCCGGCCGTGCTCAGGTTGAATTTGCCGAACTCCGCGCGGGAAAACTCGTAGTTCGCCGACACGTCGACGGCCTTGAGCCGCTGGCCGGCGATGTTGATGCGGGAGTCGGTGACAAACACCACGTTGGGCGAGACTCCGGAGAGCAGCAGCGCGGAAAGCTGGCCGGCGGACGTGACCGGCGCGGGCGGCGGCAGGGAAGGATCGGGGCTGGTCGGGAAATTGCCGATCGCCACCTGCGCGGCGAAGGGCGAGCGGGGCCCGGCGGCGTTCACGCTCCCAAGGATGTTGGCCGCGCCGGCCACGCCGACCAGCGAGCTCTGGCGCACCTCGATGTAGTCCAGCCCGACCGTGAGCCGCGGGATGGCGCGGGGGCTGTACACCACGCCGGCCGAGAGCGTCCGCGCCGTCGAGGGCTTGAGGTCCGGATTCGCGCCGGAGCGCTGCCGCGCAAACCCGGGCACACCGAAGACCGTCTGGATCACGCCGGCGGCGGTGGCGCCCTCGGTGGTCGGACCGTACAGCGCGAAGAGCGACGGGGCGACGAAGGCCTCGGAGTACGTGCCGCGGAGCGTAAGCTCGTCGCCGGCCGGCCGCCAGCGGACGCCGTACTTCGGCACGCGGGAGGCGCCGGCGTCGCTGTAGTTCTCGTAGCGGTAGGCGGCCGTGAGCTCGAGGAGCCGCAGGGCGGGCAGGTTCTGGCGCTCGCCCGCGACGGGGATCCGGATCTCGGCGAAGCCGGCCTCGATCGTCCGCCGGCGGTCGATGGGGTCGAAGAAATTGCCGTTCTGCCAGCGCCGCGCGGTCGGGCCGGTGCTGAACGAGTTCTCATCGGGCGTGCCGCCGAGGCGCTCCGCGCGGAAGTCGGCGCCGAGCGCGGCGCCGACCGGGCCGGCCGGCAGCTCGAACAGCGTGCCGGAGATCCGGGCGTCGATCTGCCGGAGATCCGCCGCGAAGGCGTTGGCCGTCGCGCCGCGGATGTTGTCGAAGACGGCCGGATTCAGGCCCTCCGGGCGCGCGAGGAGGTCGATCGCAGGCTGGACGAGGGAGTTGGCCGGCGTGAGCGCGGCCTGCCACTGCGCGAGCGTGGTGGTGTTCGGCGGCGCGCCGTAGTTACGGAAGATGCGCGCGTAACGCCCACCCACCTGCGGGTTGCCGTTGGCATCGTAGCCGCCCGCGAGCGCCAGCTGCAGGTTGGGGCCGTAGTACTGGCCGCCGAGGGAATTGCCGAGCCGGTTGGCGTTGGTGTTGTAACCCGCCTCCCAGCGGAAACGGTCGCCCAGCTTGCCCCGGAAGCCCGCCACGAGGCGGCGCAGGTGGGCCGCGTTCTCCGCGCGGCGCACGTCAGGGGTGTAGCGGAACGCGGCGAACAGGGCCGAACGCGTCGGGTTGTACGGCGCGTTGACCGGCACCGCCGTCGTGATCCCGAGCGCCCCCTGCTGCGACCAGCTGTCGCTCCGGGAATCCATCGCCTCGACGAAGAACTCGAGCCGGTCCGGGATCAGCCGGACGGCGCCCGCGAGCGTGGCGGCGCGCTTGCGCGACTGGATGGTGAGCGTGACGAACGGCGCCAGGTCGAAGGTGTCGGCGATCGGCTGGACGGAGGAGGCCTGGTAGATGCCGGAGGCAACGAGTTCGTTGAGGTTCGCGAACACGGCCCCGGGGCCGGTGGGGGTCGCGAGGCTCGGCGAATTGAGGCCCGGGCGCAGGAAGGCGGTCGGGAACGCGGTCGACGACTGCCCCAGCGCGCCGGAAATGGTGGCCGACTTGCCGCGCTGCGGGTTGGAGAACGGCCGCTCGGACTGGAACAGCGGGGTGGTCCCTGAGGTGGAGTAGGAGAGCGTCAGGCTGACCCGATCCGTCTTCGCCCCGGCCACGAGATAGGCGGAACGCTGCGTATAATCGCCGTCGCGGGTAGAGCGTGCATAACGCCCGCCGAGTTCCAGGCCTTGGAAGTCGTGCCGCAGCTTCACGTTGACCACCCCGCCCACGGCATCGGAGCCGTAGATCGCCGAGGCGCCGTCCGTCAGCACCTCCATCGACTGGAGGGCAGCGAGCGGGATCTGGTTCACGTCGACAAAGGATCGTCCGCCGCGGGCGCTGGCGCCGCTGTCCGGCAGGCGCCGGCCGTCGAGCAGGACAAGGGTCGAGAGGTTGCGCAGGGAGAGCTGGGAACCACCGGAGGTGGCCGCCCCACCCGCCACGTTGCCGTTGGTCGCGCCAAGGTTGCCACTGCCCGCGAAGCTCGGCATCCGGGCCTGCACCACCTCGAGCAGGTTGGCGGCGACGCCGGTGCGCTCGATCTCGTCGCGGCTGATGATCGTGATCGGCGCCGCGACCGCGTCGGCTGCGGTAGGAATATTGGAGCCGGTGACGGTGAAGGCGGCCAGCTGGACGGCGTCCGCGGCCGGGGCGGCGCCTTGCGCGGGCACGAGTCCCCCACCCAGCGCAGCGAGGCCGGCGGCGAGGACCGCAAAGCCGGAACGGCCCGGGGGGCGCGTCGCGGCAGGGCGCGCCACCAGCAGGGCGCCGGTCCGGCCGTCGGCGAGCACCACGAGGCCGGTGCCCTGCAGCAGGCGGTCGAGGGCGGCACGCGGCGGGAGCACGGCGTGGAGGGCGGGGGTTTCGACGCCGCGCACGGTGTCGGCGAGGAAGGCGACCTCGAGGCCGGATTCGTCGGCGAAGCGGCGCAGCATCGCGGCCGCGGGGCCCTCGGGTAGGTCAAAGCGGCGGGGCGCGGCGTCCGGAGTCCGCGGGGCGGAGGCGGGCGCGGCGGTGGCCGGGGAGGAAGAGGCGGCAGGGAGCGGCGGGAGCGTCATCGGGAGGAGGCAGATCGCCCCCAAGACGCACGGGCGGAGAAAACGGGTTATGCCCACGGCGGTGAATCCGGCCATGCCGCTCAGGGCGCGGGGCGCAGCACGAGCTAGAACT
>JAIXQE010000009.1 GCA_027485815.1 Opitutaceae bacterium | reverse complement strand
CTTTGGATCATAGTAATCGTCAAAATTGTCTATTCCTACGATATTGTAATCCGTGTTTTTGAGAAGCCGATCGACTAAATTGCTTCCAATAAATCCTGCGGCACCGGTAACAAGGATGGATTTGGGCATTTTCTTCAAAAATTTTGGTGCTCGACCCACGCGGCGATCGCACGGGGACGGCCGGAAGGGGTCGGGCTGCAACTTGCAACGTAGGTACTTGGGAAGGCAGGAGCGAGTAGCGGGTAGTGAGGAGCGAGTAGGCGGCAGCAGGGCGGTAGGTTTCGGTGGTCGCGCGTCGGTGGACGGTGGTCGGGGGAGTTCGTAGCGTCTACCGTCCACGAACGGGCCGATCCGGACGGGGAATTTCGTAAGGTGCTACCGAATAACAATCCTTACTCTTCACGGCTGCCACGATGCGGGTGTCAGGAGGAGGCGGGGACTTCGGCCACGCAGGTAAACCGAGAAATCCCGCCTGTCGGTGGTGACCAGCGTGAGGGACGGATGCAGGTCGCTTAATACGGTCAGGCAGGCATCCGCGAAGTCCACGGACCGACCGTGATACCGGGTGAGCTCGGTCCACACTTCCGAATGACGTTCAGGGAGGGCATGCGAGCTCAGGAGGAGCCCCCGTTCCAGCCAGCCAAAGAGGCGCGTCCGGGCGGGCAACGCTCGGCGGGACAGGCAATGCAGGGATTCGGTGATACAGGCTTCAACGGTCAGCCAAGGACCGGAGGCGCGGGCAGCCGTGCGGACACTCCACGCGTGATGCGGATCGGAGGCGTCCAGTAGGGCAACGAGGAACCCGGTATCAACGATGCTGGCCACGACCAAGGGACTGGAGTCGGGTGCGAAGCGGCCGACGGTCACCGCTGGCGACGCAGCCAAAGTCATCTCCGAGGGCGGCGACCATATCGATCGGGATCGAAGGGGCGGGCGCGGGGGGTGTCCGCGGACGTTTCGGGTGGGCCCGACGGCCGCGGGGCTGGGGTGAGGTCAGGAGGGAGGGCGGCATGGTGTTGGACCGCAGGAGAACGTGACTTTGGCCAAAATGGAATCCGGCGCGGGCCCGGAATTATGGGGCGCGGGGCGATCGGACGGGGTCAGGCCGTTGCACGTTGCGGCGGGGCGTACGCGGTCGGCAGACCGTGGTCGGTGGTCGGTTGCCGATGGATTTGGTACTGGGGGATCGTCGACTGTCTACTCACTACCCGCTACTGCCTACTTGCTACGGCAGGAGGCTGAGGGTCGGGATGGCTCCGGGGGACGCGCTTTCGTTTGTGCTTTCGGGGAAGGATTTCAGGCCCTTCGACAAGCTCAGGGTTGGGGGTGGGTGAGACGCCCTGAGGCAGAAATGAACTGATCTCTTGCCTACGGACCTCGCTCACTCGACGGGAAATCCGGCGGCGGCCAGGAGAGCACGGAGCTTTTCATTTAGCGGCAGCAATTTCGTTTGTACGATATCCCAAATGATTTCGTCATCAATGCTATCGTACCCATGGATCAATCGATTACGAAGCCCGACGACCTGCCTGAGGGCGGGCACTTGGCGCTCGAGGCTGGGATCTTCCGCGGCGGCTCGACCCAAGGCTTCTCCGACGATCTCGAACTGACGTTCAACCGCGGAGCGTAATAGTTCGCTAGCGGCAAAGTCATGGGCGTCTTTCCCGGCGGTGAAGGTTTGGATCCGACGCAGGGCCTCCGCCGCATCGAGGAGGCGCTTGGCGACTTCAGGCGGCATAGATCGTACGCCGGTCGGAGGCGATGGTATCCCTGAGGATTGGATTCCGCAACGAACGATCCGTCAGGAGATCCACTCGCTTGCCCAGGAGCTTTTCGAGGGCTTCGGCCAAGCCGAGGTAACGATCGGCGTAGCCCGGCCCGTGCGGAGGAGCGAAACGGACGATAAAATCGAAGTCACGAGCGTGTTCCCCGGCGCCGCGGGCGGCCGAGCCGAAGAGTTCAAGGCATTGGACCCCATAGGCGCGGCAAAGGTCGGCCACCGCAGCGCGTTGATGCTCGAGCGCGGCCGGGGCGGGTCGGGAGGAGGCGGGCGTGTGCATGCGGTGGCGGGGGCGCGATCCTATGGGGGGGCGCGATCCTATGGGGTCAGTCCGCTGATTGTTGAATTACGGGGACTGAGAACGGATGCCAGAGGACGGAGGACGGAAGACGGAAGACGGGGCGTTCGGAAGGGGTCAGGCCGTTGCAGGTTGCAGCGTGGTGCACGCGGTCGCCGGGCCGTGGTCGGGCGTCGGTGGATTTCGGATCGGGGCACTCCCTGCTATCCCCTCGCTGCGCTCGATCTGCATGCTTTCCGAGGCGGCGATCTTAACCGGAGAGACGGCGGCACGCCGCCAGGAGGTGGGGCAGGTGTTGGGAGGCGCTATTCCAGATGATCGAATTATCGGTATCGAAGTAAGCGTGGGCCAGGACGTCCCTGAAGCCAGCGATGGCCCGCCAGGGGATCTCCGGCTCCCGAACCGTTACTTCGGCCGGCAGCTTCTTGACCGCTTCACCGATGACCTCGAACCGACGGACGACAGCATCGACGCGCAGAGGGTCGGCGCAGAAACCGGCGAAGTCGAAGCCGGCCAGGTAGGATTGGATGGCCTCGCCGGACTCGATGATGTCCTGCAGCAGCAGGGGTACTTCACGCGACAAGGATCAGATCCTCCGCGATAGCCCGCCGGAAGCGTTCCCGACAGGCCGTCCGGGACACCAGATCCACCGAGCGGCCCAACAGTTCCTCCAGCCGGAACTTCAGGTTCATATAGTTGAGCAAGCCGGGAGGGTGGTTGAACTCAACCAGGATATCCACGTCGCGAGGGTTGGCTGCGCCGCGAGCGGCCGAGCCAAAGAGCCACAGGTGCTTCACATCGAACGCGGACAAGGAGGGATGCTCCTTTCTTAACTGCTCTAGAATTGTCACGGGGAGGATCGGAGACCGAGGCGATGATGCCAGCTTGGGCCTGTGGGTCAAACCAGACGGGCGCGGCCGGAGGGGGTCAGGCCGTTGCACGTTGCGGCGAGGCG
>JAIXQE010000150.1 GCA_027485815.1 Opitutaceae bacterium | reverse complement strand
GCGAGCGCCGCACCATTTCGCGCCGGCTGATCTATGTCGAAATGGACGCCGAAGGCCACGCGCGCCACCTGCAATACGCGCCCTATCTGGACTACCGCCCACTGCGCAGCGATGGCGCTGAGCCCGAGCCGGCGGCGGCCGCCCTACTGGCCCGCCCGGAGTGCGCGTGGATCGCGGGCGGCAGTGGCCCGGGCCTTGAGCAGCGGGCGATCGGCCACGCCATCGGAGCCGTGGTGCCCGAGCATGTCGCGGAGGTTCGCGGTCGTCGCCTGACGTGGATCGAGAAGACCCGTGCCGCGGTCAAGGATCGGCTGACCAAGGAGATCGCCTACTGGGATCACCGCGCGAACCAACTCAAGGATCAGGAACAGGCCGGCAAGCCCGCCGCGCGCATGAACTCGATCGAGGCCCGACGCCGCGCCGACGACCTGCAGACTCGCCTGCAGCGCCGACTCGCGGAACTAGACCGCGAAGCGCAGATCTCGGCCCTGCCGCCCGTGGTCCTGGGCGGCTTGGTGGTCGTGCCGCTGGGGCTTTTGGCGGCGATGCAGGGCAAGCCGTTGCCCACGGACCAAGCGAGCCCGGACACGCAGGCATCGGCAGCCCGCGCCCGCGCGGCGGTGATGGAGATCGAGCGCGCGCTTGGCTTCGAGCCCATCGACCGAGAGCTCGACAAGCTCGGCTACGACATTGAGAGCCGTGTGGTCACTGGCCCCGACAAGGGCCGCCTGCGCTTCATCGAGGTCAAGGGCCGCGTGGCCGGTGCAGACACCATCACGGTGACGAAGAACGAGATCCTCACCAGCCTCAACAAGCCCGACGATTTCATCCTGGCGATGGTCGAGTTCCAGGGTAGCAAGACCCATCGCGTGCGCTATCTACGCCGTCCCTTCCAACGCGAGCCGGATTTTGGCGTGACCAGCGTCAACTACCACTTTGCCGAGTTGCTAGGAAGGGCGGGCGCCCCGTCATGAGCCCAGGGCATTGGAACAAATTCAGGGCCTGCTTTCCAGAACCTCCTAGCCAGGGTCCGGTAGGTGAGGCCCCTGCCGTGTACCTCGCGGAACTAAATCATCTTTGCGGAACGAATCTGGCTTGGCCCGTGGGCTATCCCACTGGGTTGGTTAATCGCACGCAGCTCAACGCGCTTTGTCGGGATCCGGCGGTGGATGTGCTCATCGGCTACGCCGCCGTCATGGCTTGGGGCCGCCGTGGTGTGAAGTCTCCCAACTACCGGAAAAGCTTGGAACCAGGGCCGCGGCAACGCTTGGTCGCGATTCTACGTGATCTGCGCAACAGCGCGCGATCACGCTCTGATGACTTTGCGGCCATGTGGAAGGCGGCTGAGACGATCAATGGCCTAGGCATCTCCTATTACACCAAGCTGCTCTTTTTTTTCCGGCCCAGGCAGGACTGCTACATCCTCGACCAATTCACCGCTAAGAGCTCACGCATCTTGTCTGATCCACCTGTGGTGCGTCTAACTAGCGCCTACTACCCTGAGCCGGATACGAGCCAACAAGAGTACGAGAACTTTTGCCTGTGGTTGGACCGGGAAGCCGGGAACCTTAGCATGCTCGGCACCAGGTGGACGGCCGAGCAGGTAGAGCAGGCTCTGTTCGATCAACGCGGGGGCAAGTGGCGGGCGTATGTTCGCGGTCACTTCCCTAAGCCAGCAAAGTCGGGCAAGCGGAAAAGGCCTGCCAGCGCACAAGGATCCCTTGTGCGGCCTGGACAGCCAACCTCCACGTCTCCTTTGGCTATCGCCAGAGCTATAGCCTTGCTTCATCAGCAGGAACTGGACGACGGAAATACCGACCTTCCAGAGTTGGGTGGGGTTCCGACCAACACTAAGCCGTTTAGGCTGCATTGTGATACCGTTAAGGGAGTTCAATGGCTTTACGCTATTCAGGACACATTGGTTCACGCCCATGTGTTTTGCCCCAAGAAACGCATTCCCCGATATGATCTCCTCCGGGCGAATCTGGGAGTCGTTGGGCACGATTTTGGCGACGGAATCGTCGGCAATGGTCATAAAGGTGGCGACACGCGCTCGATCAAACTTACTTCCCATTTCGAGCTGCCTTACCAGCCGCAGCCCGCCGAAATCGAGGCTGTGGCGAGACAGGCCGTAGCCAATATGGAAACGCTTTACCGCCGAGTCGGAGAACACATTTGAAAGAGTCCACATGATCGCGTCCCGCAAAAAACTGATCGAAGTCTCCCTGCCGTTGGAGGCGATCAACACGGCTTCTTTGAGGGAAGGCTACATCTATCGAGGCAACCCATCAGCGCTGCACAAGTGGTGGGCTCAGCGACCATTGGCGGCGGCGCGGGCGGTGATCTTCGCGCAGATGGTGGACGACCCATCAAGCTATGTGTCCACGCTGCGCTCCGACGCCAAGCTCAAGCGCAAGGCCGAGAGCGTACTGAAGGAACGATTGAAACTGTGGCACGAAGCCCGCGACCTCGTGCGCAAGGCCGAAGGGACCAATCTTGACGTGCCCGAGTCCGGCCCGGAGCCCACGGTCGACGCCATACTCGCCGACCTCGAGCGGCAGCGGCTCTTCGCCATCATCGAAGACCTCGTGCATTGGGAAAATACTACCAACGAGAAGGTACTGCAGGCGGCGCGCGAGGAGATCTGGGCCAGTTGGCGGCGCGCCTGCGCGGAGAACGTCGACCATCCGCGGGCTAAGGAGTTATTCGACCGCAAGAAGTTGCCCGCCTTTCACGACCCCTTCGCCGGCGGCGGAGCACTGCCGCTCGAAGCCCAGCGGCTCGGACTCGAGAGCTACGCCAGCGACCTGAACCCGGTGGCGGTGCTCATCAACAAGGCGATGATCGAGATCCCGCCTAAGGTCGCGGGGCGTGCGCCCGTGAACCCCGCGGCGCGCAAGGAGAAGACGCTGCTTGCCCGCGAGTGGAAGGGCGCGCAGGGCCTCGCCGAGGATGTGCGCTACTACGGGCAGTGGATGCGCGACGAGGCCGAGAAGCGCATTGGCGTGCTCTACCCCAAGGTGATGGTTACGTCCGAGATGGCGAAGTATCGGCCCGATCTGAAGCCCTATGTGGGCCAAGAACTGACGGTGATCGCCTGGCTGTGGGCGCGCACGGTGAAGAGCCCCAACCCGGCCTTCGCGCAGGTAGATGTGCCGCTGGCGTCGACCTTTATGCTCTCCACCAAGGTGGGCAAGGAGGCCTATGTTGAGCCAGTGGTCGAGCACGGCGGCTACTGCTTCACGGTGAAGGTGGGTAAGCCCACGGATGCGGAGCGGGCTAAGAGCGGGACTTCGGCTGGCAAGCGCGCAGCCTTCAAGTGCGTGATGTCTGGGACGCCTCTTCCTTACGACTACATCCGCGCTCAAGGACAAGCAGGACGAATGGGCGCGCGGCTGATGGCCGTCGTCGCCGAGGGCGCCCGCGGGCGCGTCTATCTCGCACCTACGCCCGAGCACGAGGCGGCGGCGCTCAAGGCGAAGCCGGAGTGGAGACCGGAGACGCCGCTGCACG
>JAIXQE010000141.1 GCA_027485815.1 Opitutaceae bacterium | reverse complement strand
GGGGCGATCGTGCTGGGGATGCTCGTGGTCACCGTCGCGGGCCTGTTCACCTCGGCGGGAGCAGGCAAGACCGTGACCCAGTTGCCCTCGGCCATCGTGGGCCTGCCCGCCTCGCCGGAGCCGCTCCTCTTCAAGCTCACCTTCGGGTTCCTCGGGAATCTCAATGGATTCCTCCTCGCGCTGCCGCTGATCCTCACGCTGCTCCTGGTCGATATGTTCGATAACATTGGAACGCTGATCGGCGTGACCAAGCGCGCCGGCCTGCTGCGGCCGGATGGGACGCTGCCCCGGGCGGGACGGGCGCTCGTCGCCGACTCGGTGGCGACCCTCCTCAGCGCGGTTGCCGGGACCTCGACGGTCGTGAGCTACATCGAGTCCGCTTCGGGCGTCGCCGCGGGGGGCCGGACCGGCCTGACGGGTTTGACCACGGCCTTGCTGATGCTGGGCGCGTTGTTCCTGACCCCGCTGATCCTGATGGTTCCTGCCGCGGCCACGGCGCCGGCGCTGGTGATCGTGGGCGTCTTCATGATGCAATCGGTCGCCGAGATCGACTTGGGCGACTTCCGGGAGGCCCTCCCGGCCGTCCTGACGCTCCTGGCCATCCCCCTGATGTTCAGCATCGCGGAGGGCATCGGTCTCGGGCTGATCGCCGCCGCCGTGCTCGCGCTCGGCACTGGTTCCCCGCGCCGAATGAACGCGGTGGGGTACGCGTTGGCGGTTATCTTCCTGGCCCAGTTCTTCCATTGGGGGCCGTTCCGCTGACCGGCCGGTGTCGAGCGGTGGGGCAGTGCCCTAAGGCTCCGCCGACGGACTCCCCTCGAGGCTAGTGCCGGGGAGGGGGGAGGAGGGATGCCGCGCTGGCCGGCTCCCTTGGGGCAACAAAAAGGGCCGGCTGGCGCCGGCCCGAGGTTCAACCGAGGTGCCTTTTCCTCAGAAGTTGTACTTGAGGTTGAGCTGGAACTGGGTGCCCGGCAACGGGAGGATGGACGCGTTGCCGTAGACGGCATTGGGCGGCGCCCAATTCTTCTGGTTGGTCAGATTGCTGAGGGTGAGCCGCGCGCTCCAGGTCTTGCGGGTGTAGGAGAGCCCCGCGTCGATCTGATGCTGCGTCGGGATCACCAAGGTGCCCGCGAAGTTGTTGTTGATCGGGCTGGTGACGACGGCGTTGGCGTTGAGGCCCCAGCCACTGTCGAAGGTATAGGAGGCCAGGGCGTTGAACAGGTGCCGCGGCAGGCCGGATACCCGGCCCTCGGTCGACTTGGAATTGAAGAACTGACCCACGCCGCCATCGGACTGGAAGCCGGCGGAGGAACGGGCGTCGACGGCGGAGTAGGAGAGGGTGCCGTAAAGCCGTTTGTTCGGCTGGTAGTTCATCTCGGCCTCAAAGCCCTTGGAGCGGAAACTCTGGATGATCGTGCTGCTGGTGCTCTTGAAGGTCCGCCGCTGATCAAAAACGGCAAAGTTCAGGAACAGGCGGCTCTGCATCAGGGCGTACTTGGTGCCCAGTTCGACCAATTCGCTGGGCTGGAGGAAGTTGTCCTTGAAGAGGGCCGTGCCCGCGGCGTTCCAGCCGGTGATGCCACCGCCATTGCCGACCGCCCCGGAGGTGTTGCGGCTGAAGTTATACGTGGCGTAGAGGCTGGCCGTCGGGGAGGTCTTGTAGACGACGCTGGCGTTCCAATTGGGGACCCAAACCGCGATGGAGGCCGTGGGGTGGCTCGCGAGCAGGGGTTCGCGCACCCGGGCGGAGAACCGGTCGAGGCGGCCGCCCAGCACCAGGTTGAGGGATTCCGTGAACCGACGGGTGCCCTGGGTGAACACGCCGACGGTCGTGCCCCGGCTGTCATTGGTGTCGCCGTTGGTGATGCCATCCGTGGCGTAGCGCCCAGGCCAGCCCGGCACGGGCAGGCTGGTGAACGGGTTGGGGAACGTCGCCGAGCGGTAGACATCGATGAAATTCGGGTCGCGCGTGATATCCCAGACGTTGGCCGGTTCGAAGAAGTAGTCATCGTAGGCCTTGGTCCGCTGGTACCGGAGGTCGAAGCCGGAATTCAACGTCCCGGACTTCCCGGTGACGATGAACTCGGTCCGGCTCTGGGCGAACCACGAGGGATCGATGATCTCGGAGTAATAGTAGGAACTGAGGGTGTCCCGGCTGGTGTAGCTCCAGTAGGTGTTGTTCACGACCTTGAAGGTTGGGCTGACGGTCAGCGTCTGGATCGCCTGCGCGTTGAATTCGACGCCGCGCGAATCGTCGCCCGGCTTAAGCAGCCGCTTCCGGCGGTCGAGCTTCACCGCCGGCCCGAACACCACCCGGTTGCCGGCCGGGAACCCGGAGGTCACCCAGCGCGAGTTCTGCGGATCCGAGACCGGTGCCGCGGGCCCGCCGATGGTGGCGAGGTTGGTGAAGGTGATCGGGTTGCCCCGGGCATCCGCATAGCCCAGTGGGTAGCGGGCGAAGTCCGGGGCGGCGTTGCTGTTCACCCCGGTGAGGTAGAGACCGTTGTCGATCAGGTCCTGCGTCGGGCGATTGAAACCCCAGACTTCCGTGTAGTGGTAGCGGGCCGCCGACGCGCTGAGGAAGAGCTCATATCCCTGGGTCGGCCGCAGCGTCAGCGCGCCGTAAAGGGAGTGGTTCCGGTTGAAGTAGTTCTCCCAGTAGCCCCGGCTGTTCTGCCCCGAATAGCTCACCCGGTAGGCCGCGGTCTTCGAGAGGGGGCCGCCCAGGTCCACCGTCCACTCGCGCTGGTCGTCGGAACCGAGCGTGACGCTGACGGAACCCTTGGCCGCGTCGAAGTACGGGCGCTTCGTGACCAGATCGACGAAGCCGCCCACGTACATCGAGGTGCCCTGCACGGCGGTCGCCGGTCCCTTGTCTAAGTTCACGGACTCCACCGAG
>JAIXQE010000018.1 GCA_027485815.1 Opitutaceae bacterium | reverse complement strand
GGTCGGTGATCGTCGGCGGTGACTTCTCGGGGATCGGCGGCGTCGGCGCCCGCCACCTCGCGATGCTCAACGACAACGGGTCGGTCGCGACCTCGTTCCAGCCCCGGCCGAACGCGCCGGTGCGGACGCTGCTCGCGCTGCCGGATGGCCGGGTCCTCGCGGGCGGTGCCTTCACCAGCATCGGCGGCGCCGCGCGCGCCCACCTCGTGCGGCTGAATGCCGATGGCGGCCTCGACGCGGCCTACAACCCCGTCGTCCCGCAAGCGGTCTCCGCCCTGGCGCTCCAGCCGGACGGCCGCGTCTTGGTCGGCCACGCCACCGGCGTCCTGCGCCTCAACGCCAACGGCTCGGCCGACGCTTCGTTCTCCGCGACCCTGAACGGGCCAGTGACCGGCCTCGCGGTGCAGCCAGACGGCCGCATCCTCGCCCTGCAGGGCCGCACGCTGGTGCGTCTGACCGTCGCCGGGGCCTCCGCCGGCGCCGCGCTGGCGACCGGCGACCTGCGGGCCTTCACGCTCCTCGCCGACGGCGGGATCGTCGTCGCGGGTACCGGGGCGATCACTACCGCCTCTGGCGCGTCGCGCGCCAACCTTGCCCTGCTGAGCTCCGCTGGAGATCTGGTGCCCGCCTTCAATCCGGCGCCGGACGCCGCGGTCTCCGCCCTCGCGGCGCAAGCGGACGGCCGCCTGATGGTGGCGGGCCGTTTCCGGCAGATCGGCGGCGTGAGCCGGCCGGCCCTCGCCCGGCTCTCTAGCGTAGGCGTCGGGGGCCAGACCCTCGGAGTCGCCGCCAACCGCGGTTCCGTCACCTTCAGCCGTACGGGCCCGGTCGCTGAGGCCTCCGCGGTGGTCTTTGAGCAGTCTGCGGACCTGGTTTCGTGGACGACGCTGGGCAGCGGCGTGCGCGCCGCCGGCGCGGCCGCGTGGCAGCTGGCGGGCCTCAACCTCCCCGCGAGCGGCAGCTTCTACGTGCGCGCCCGCGCGCTCGTCGCCGGTTCCGCCGGCATCTCTGGCGGCATCCAGGAGAGCGTCCGCGAATTCAATTACGCGAGCCCGGTCCCGGGTCTCGCGATCCCCGGCAGCATCACCACCGCGCCCTCGGCCGCGGCCGCGCAGGCCGTGATCGACGGCGCGACGGGCATCATCCCCCGCTCGGTGATCAGCCTGGTGCCCGGCGAGGGCACGGTGGAGATCCGCGTCCAGGGCGACACCGCCGCCGCGGGCGCCGGCCCGGCGCGGCTGGCGAACCTTTCGACCCGCGGGCGCGTGGAGCCCGGCTCCCCGCTGATCCTTGGGTTCGCAATCGCGGGCGACGAGCCCCGTCGGGTGCTGGTGCGCGGCGCGGGCCCCGCGCTGGAGGCCTTCGGCGTGTCCGGCGCCCTGGCGGCGCCCCGCCTCGAACTGCAGCGTACGGACGGTCAGCGCGTGACGGTGAACGAGGGCTGGGGCTCCACGGCGGAGCTCGCCCGCGTGGCCGGTGAGACCGGGGCCTTCCCGTTCCGGGCCGGCAGCGCGGACAGCGCGGCGGTCGTCACCCTCGCGCCCGGCACGTACACGATCCAGATCTCGGACGCCCGGGGCGCGGGCGGCGTGGCGCTGGCGGAAATCTACGACGCCGGCACGGGCGAGCGCTCTCGGCTGGTGAACGTCTCCAGCCTTGGTCGCGCCGGGGTGGGGGGCGACGCGCTGATCAGCGGGTTCGTTCTGGAGGGCGGCGCGGCGGCGCGCCTGCTCCTGCGTGGCGTGGGCCCGGGCCTGACGCGGCTCGGCGGCTTCGCGGCCGCGGAGGATCCCGCGCTGGCGCTCTACGATGGCGCCGGCGTGGCGCTGGGCGGGAACGACAACTGGGTCGCCAGCGTGCCGGAGGTGGCCGAGGCGGCCCTGCGCTCCGGCGCCTTCGCGCTGGCCCCGGGCAGTCGCGACGCGGCGGTATTGGCGGTGTTGCCGGCCGGGGTCTACACGGTGCAGGTCAGCGCCGCCGCCGGCGGTCCGGCCCTGCTCGAGGTCTACGAAGTCCGCTACTGAGCCGGCGGACCGGCGCCCCGGTCCCCTAGCGGGACGCGGGGCGTAACCCGACTCAGTACACCTGCTCGGCGAGGAGCTGGAAGAGCTCCGCCTCGGTGATGCGCCGCTGCTGCATCGAGTCGCGCTCGCGCAGCGTGAAGGTGCCATCCTTCTCGATGGTCTCGAAGTCGATGGTCACGCACCAGGGCGTACCGATCTCGTCCTGCCGGCGGTAGCGGCGGCCGATGGCCCCGCCCTCGTCGTAGAACACCGCGTAGTTGCGCTTGAGCTTCGCGTGCAGCTCCCGGGCGCGGGCGACGAGGGGTTCCTTGTTCTTGAGCAGGGGCAGCACGGCGACCTTCACCGGCGCGATGCGCGGCGAGAGCCGGAGGACGGTGCGCTTCTCGACGTTACCCTTGTCGTCCGTGACGTCCTCCTCCGCGTATCCCGCGCAGAGGATCGCGAGCAAGATGCGGTCGACGCCCACGGCGGGCTCGATCACGTGCGGGACGACCTTCTGCTTGGAGGCCTCGTCGAAGTAGACCTGCGGCACGCCGCTGTGCTGCTGGTGCTGCTTCAGGTCGTAGTCGCTGCGGGCGGCGATGCCCCAGAGCTCCTGCACGCCGAACGGGTAGCGGAACATGATGTCGACCGTCCGCCGGGAGTAGAACGCGAGCTTCTCCTTGGGGTGCTCGTGGAGCGAGAGGTGGGAGGCCGGCAGGCCGATGCTGAGGAGCCAGTCCTGGCACCAGCGCAGCCACTCCTCGTGGCAGGCGAGCCAGTCGGCGTCCGGGTGGATGAAGTATTCCATCTCCATCTGCTCGAACTCGCGGGAACGGAAGATGAAGTTGCGCGGCGTGATCTCGTTGCGGAACGACTTGCCGATCTGGGCGATGCCGAAGGGCAGCTTCACCCGCCCGGTGTCGACCACGTTGCGGAAGTCGACGAACATCCCCTGCGCCGTCTCCGGCCGCAGGTAGGCCACCGCGGAGGCGTCGCGCAGCGCCCCCACGTAGGTCTCGAACATCATGTTGAAGGCCCGCGGGGGCGTCAGGCTGCCGGGTTCGCCGGTCGCGGGGGAGGGGACGAGCGGGACCTCCTCCGGCTTCGCCTCGGTGAAGTCGCGCGGCGCCACCGGCTCCAGTTTGCCCTGCACGGCCTTCTTGCGCTTCAGCGTCTCGGCCGCCGCCTGCAGGTCCTCGGTCGTGCGTTCGCTCTCCAGCGCGCTCACGTACCCGATCACCGCGCCCTCGACGACCACCGGGGAGAAGAACAGCTGGTCGGCCCGGTAGCGCTGCTTGCTCACCTTGCAGTCGACGAGCGGGTCGGTGAAGCCGGCCACGTGGCCGGACGCCTCCCAGACCTTCGGGTGCATGATGATGGAGGTCTCGACGCCCACGACGTCGTCGCGGCGCCGCACCATGTCGGCCCACCAGCAGTCGCGGATGTTCTTCTTCAGCTCCACGCCGAGGGGGCCGTAGTCGAAGAAGCCGTTAAGGCCGCCGTAGATCTCGGACGACTGGAAGATGAAGCCGCGCCGTTTGGCGAGGGCGACAATGGCGTCCATGGAGACGGCGGGGGAGGCGGAGGCTTCGGACATAAGGGCGGGAGTAAGCGGGTGGCTCCGGGACGGGTCAAGGGCCGGGCGCCGCGGCGGGCCTGCGGCGGGCTTGCCGTCCCGCGCGTATAACATTGTATTACGGTCATGATCAAAAGCATCACGAAGATCGGGAATTCGCAGGGGCTGATCCTGGACGCCGCGTTGCTGGAGCTGGCCCGGCTCAAATCGGGGGACGAACTCAACGTCGAGGTGCACGAGGGTGGCACCATCACCCTGACTCCGCTCCGCCCGCGTCCCGATCCGGCAAAGCTTTCGGCGGAGGTGGGCGATGTGATGCGCGACTACGCGCGCACCCTGCGGCGGCTGGCGTGAAACCCTCCCCGGAAAACTGCTTCCATCTGCCGGTGGAGGTCGTGCTGGAGATTCAGTCCGAGGCCATTCGCCTCTTCGGCGGTTCGGCGGGAATCCGGGATCGCGCGCTGCTGGAGTCCGCCGTGGCGGCGCCGCAGGCCACCTGGGGAGGACGCTCCGCTTACGCCGACCTCGTGGAGATCGCGGCGGCCTACCTGTTCTTCCTTTGCCGCAACCATCCGTTTGTGGACGGCAACAAGCGCGCGGCGCTCGGTGCCTGCCTCGTCTTCCTCCGCCTGAACGGCCAAACTCCGCAACCGGACGGCCCCGAGTGGGAGGAGTTGGTGTTGGCCGTGGCGGGTGGTCAGCTCGATCGCGAGCAAACCGCGCGCCGGCTGCGGGTGCTGGTACGGGAAGCGCTCTGACCCGGCCGGGCCGCGGCCCGGGAGGCACGCGGCGATCGCGCCCGGACTTGTCCGGCAGGTAGGCTCAGCGGGTCCGCGGAGTTCTGGAACGTGTCTTGGGCAGCCGGGTGGCGCCGGCCAGCCAGCGGGCGTAGTCCGCCTCCGTGGCCTCGCCGGCCGCCAGGGCGAGCGTCTGGATCACGGCCTCCGCCTCCGGCGCGTTGAAGGCGGCCCCGTTTCGCTCGATGAAACCGGCGGCGAGCATGAACCCGGTCCGCTTGTTGCCGTCGACGAACGGATGGTTGCGCACGATCCCGAAGGCATACGCCGCCGCGAGTTCCGCCAGACCGGGGGTGCCGTAGTGGGAGAGCTGGCGCGGGCGGGCGAGGGCCGAGGAAAGCAGGCCTGCGTCCCGCACGCCGCTCGCGCCGCCATAATGGGCGAGCAACAGGTCGTGCAGGGCCAGCGCCTCCTCCTCGGTGAACCAATGCAGTGACGTCACGCTGAACTCACTTCGCCAGCTCCTTCAGCGCGTTGCGGTAGCGGCGGTTGAGCGATTCAAAAACCGCCATCGACTGCGCGAATTCCCGGTTCGCGGGGGTCAGCCGGAGGCCGTCCGGCGTCTCCGTCAGGGTGAGCGTGTCGCCCTCCGCCACCTTCAGATGGCTGAGCGCCTCCTTCGGCAGCACCACGCCCACCGAGTTGCCGATCTTCCGCAGCTTCAAGTCGAGAACCATGCGGAGAGAGTTCCTACGGACGTTATTACGTCAAGGTTCGACGATGCCGTTGCGCACGCCCGGTCCGTCGCTCCGGAGCGCCGGTCGCCATGCGTTCCGCCGATGTCCCCCTCGGCGGCGCGACTTGGCCGCGGCGCCCCCTCCAGCCTTCAGCTGCCCTTCCGCGCCCACGCGAGGGCCCACTGTCCCATCAGGGCCGCGACCACGAAATCGGCCCACGTCGTGTAGAACAGCCAGACGTCCTTGCTGAAGGCCAGCGCCACCAGCAGGTTCGCGCCGGCCATCGCGGTACCGGTGAGGGCGAGTCCGAGCCCGAGCCGGCGCAGGTTCAGGTCGCGGTAGGGAAGGTAGGCCGCGACGCGGCGGGCGAGGTGCTTCCCGCCGCAGAGGGCGTCGAGGGTGAAGGCCGCCGCACTCACTCCTCCGAGGGCCGTGGCCTTCAGTTGCACGGCGAAGTCCGAGTCGAAATACCAGGCAAAACCCGCCGCCAGGAGCAGCATCACGACGCCGAACAGCGCCATGCCCCCGCACAGGTCGATGGGTTTGCGCAGGACGCGGCGGAGCGTCCACTGCAGGGGGAAAAGCGCCAGTCCGGCACCGGCCGCGACCAGTGCGGCCGTGCGCAGGTCGGTCAGCTTGCCGGTGACGAAAAAGAGCAGGCCGAGGGCCACGTCCGCCGCGATCGCGGCGGCGTTGCGCCGGAAGACGCCAGGGTCGATGGCCGATCGATCGCCCTGCCGGTTGACGAGCATCTCGCGCATCCGGCCGAGGTAGGCGTGGGGGTCGCGGTGCGATTCCCACAGGGGCACGCCGTCCCGGCTGACCCGCAGGCCAAAGGTCCACGCGTTCCGCGGTCCCGCCTCGAACACGGTGGGTCCGTTTGCGAGCGGGAGTTCGACGCGGTGGAGCCGATAGGGCTCCGCTTGGAAGTCCTGCCGATCCTCGCGGGGTCCGTCCACCGTGCGGACCACGAGCCGAGACCAGGTGAATCCCGTTTCCAGCCCCACCGGGATCACCGTCCCATCGATCACCGGCCGAAACCGATAAGTCCAGAGCTTCATCCCGCCAGTGAGCCGCGCTTCAGGAAGAAGTCTCGTCCGCGAGCAGCCGCGTCGCGAGGAAGCCGGCGGGGGCGATCAGCATCGTCAGGAACAGGACGAGGATGAAGTTATCCAGCACCCCGGCGGTCACGGGCGTGTGCGGGCCGCCGGAGGCGCGGGCGACCCAGGCGAGGGCCAGGGCGCCGCTCCCGTAGCGGAGGGTTGCGAGGTAGGCCCGGTTGCGCTGCTGCAGCTGGTACTCGTCGATGTCCCGCTCCGGCGCGTGCGCGATGAAGCTGAGGTCCGAGAGGAAGACGAGGATCGCCGCGGCCAGGCCGCCGAGCAGGCAGATGCCGGACGCCACAAGGACGGCGGGCCCGCCCGCGGTGAGGAAGAACTTGAACGCGAACCAGCCCCAGAGGCCGGTGAGCGCGACCTGGAACAGCCGCCGCACGGTGCGCGGCGAGAGTTTCAGGTAAACCGCGGAACGGGAGGTCTTCATCGGGGGCATCAGGAGCGGTCGGCGCGGCCCAGGCCGTAGCCGAGCAGGCCGGCGGCGAGCGCGAGGTGCGCGATCAGCCAGATGCGCTGCCAGCGCGGGCGTTGGCCCCACGGCTGGTCGGGGTTGAAGGGATCGAAGATCAGCCCGATGCCGGCGGAACCGGCGGCGCTGACGGGATCGTCGCGCAGGAACACCTGGTAGGCCGCCAGCAGCAGGCAGAGGCCGTAAGCGAGGCGGTAGAAAAGCCGGAGGCCCGGCGAGGAGGTTTTCATGGCAAAGGAAGGTTCGTCGGCGAAAGCGGGGGGCGCCCCGTCAGGCCCGCCGGAAACGGCGCCAGCCATAGGCCGCGAGCATCGTGGCGCCGGTGGCGAAATAGACCGCGTAGCGATTCACCGGCGGGGCCGCCCCCGCGGCGGCGAGGATTTCCCAGCCGAACGCCCCGAGGGTGAGGGCCTGCAGCCCCACGAAACTTGACCAGAGCTGATCGGCGACCTCGACCTCGTCGACGCGACGCATCCACGCCACGATTGCCGCGATGACCGCGGCCGCCAGCAGCCCGATCCCGCACCAGAGCACCGCCGGAGCCACCTGGGCCAGCCGACCTGCCTCCGCCCAGGCGAGGCCGAAGCCCAAGGCTCCGCCAAGCAGCAGCAACAGGACGAAGGGGAGGGCGCGGCGGCGCGTCTGGGCCCGCAACTTGCGTTCGCCGCTGCCGTGTCCGGGGGAGTGGGCGTCATTCATGGCCGGTCGGTTTCTGGTCGGTAACGTCGAAGATCTCCTCAATCGGCCGGCCGAAGAGCCGGGCGATCCGGAACGCGAGCGTGAGGGAGGGATCGTGCTTGCCGGTTTCGATCGCGTTCACCGCCTGCCGCGAGACCTCCAGGTGCCCCGCCAACTCGGCTTGGCTCCAGTTGCGCTCGGCGCGGAGGACTCGCAGACGGTTTTGCATCCGGAGGCGGAAGGGCACGCCAACCTGACATAATGTCAAGTATGATTTACAGTCTTACCCGGCACAATCGCGGTGCCGGGGGGGGCCTCCACCGCGACTGGCGCGGCAGCGGCCGTTGAGGCCGGCGGTGACGGAGGTGCCGGCGAAGCGCTTGAACTGGAGGCGATCCGGTAGGCCCCAGGAGGGGCTACGGGGCGCGTCCCCGGCAAGCCATCCCTCGCGGTTGGGTTTGACGGCGGTCCGTTCTTCGGAAGCGTGGCCGCTCCAACCCTGTATGAACATCCCCCTGCTCCGCGCGGCCGCGCTCTCCCTCCTGGCCGCTCCCGTGCTCTGGTCCCAGACCGCCAACCGGACCTTCTCCGCCCAGTATTCGTTCGGCGACAGCCTCAGCGACACCGGCAACCTCTTCGCCGCGACCAGCGCCCTCGGCGCCCCGAATCCGCCCGCGCCGTATTTCCAGGGCCGCTTCGCCAACGGCCCGGTGTGGACGGAACTCCTCGGCACCACGCCCGCCCTCGCGGTCACCGCGCCGCCCACCGCGCGCACCAGCCTGAACTTCGCGGTCGGCGGCGCCACCGCCGCCGGCACCTCGCAACTCCCGCCTTCGCTCGGCGTGCAGGTCGCGCAGTTCATCCAGCGCGGCATCACGCCGGCCTCGACGGACCTCTTCACCGTCCTCGCCGGTGCGAATGACCTGATCCCCGCCCTGAGCTCGCCGGCCACCGCCACCAACCCGGCGTCGCTCGACACCGCCGGCATCGCGACAGCCCAGGTGGTCGCCAGCCAGGTCCAGGCCCTCGTCGCGCGCGGCGCCCGCAACCTTGTGGTCGGCGGCCTGCCCAACCTCGGCCGCACCCCCCGCGCCCTCGCGGCGGGTGGGGTGGCCGGCGCCGGCTTCACCTTCGGCAACCGCGCCTCCACCGCCTTCAATCAGGAACTCCGCGCCCGCCTCTCGCTCGTCGCCGCGTCGGCCCCCGACGTGAACCTGGTCTTCGTCGACCTGCAGGGAATCGTCGATCGCATCGCCGAGTCCGGCGCCGCCCTCGGTTTCACCAACACGACCTCGGCCTTCCTCTCGCCCGCCGCGCAGGGGGGCGGGCAGGGCAATCCGAACGGCTACGTCTTCTGGGATGACATCCATCCCACCGCCCGCACTCACGCGATCCTCGCCGGGATGGTCAACGAGCAGCTGAACCCGGAGCGGGCCCTCGGCTTCACCGCCACCCAGGGCAGCGCCGCCCTCGCGCTCGCCGGCCTCGGCAGCGCCGCCTTTGAGGCCCGCACCGCCCACCTCGCACGCCCGCAGGGCAACGGCGGCGCCTACGCCGGCGTCCAGTACGCCGATGGCGAGCGCGCTCCCGACGCCGCGCGCCCCGGCTTCGGCTACCGCGGCCAAGTGGTCCTCGCGGGCGCCGACAAGCGCCTCAACCCCGGTCTGACCCTCGGCGGCGCCCTCTCCGCCGGCCGCCTCACCGCCCGCGTCGATGACGCCGGCGGCAACTTCCGCGTCGAGGACACCGGCGCCCGCGTCTACGGGTCCTGGCTCCTCGCTGGCGTCACCCTCACGGCGGACGTCGATTACGGCGTGCTCGCGGTGGAGGACATCCGCCGCACGACGGCCTTCGGCGGCCTTTCGACCCGCGCCCGCACCGCCGGGGATCGTTGGGGCGCCGGCCTCCGCGGCTCCTGGGCGCTCGCCGCCGGTGGCACCGAACTCCGTCCCTGGCTCGGGCTGCGCACGCATCGCGTCACGCTCGAGGCGCACCAGGAGAAGGACATCCCCGCGCTCCCGCTGGCCTACGAGGCCCAGGAGGCCAACAGCACCGCCGGTTCCGTCGGCCTCGACGCCAGCTGGGCGACGAAGCTCGACGGCCGCGGCTTCCGCTTCGACCTCCGCGGCGCGTGGCACGAGGAGATCAGCCCCGGCAAGCGCTCGGTCACGGGCCGCCTGGTGGACAACTTCACCCGCCCGGCGACGGTTTACACGACGGCCGGCGACGGTGGCGGCCTCGAGCTCGGCGCCGCCGCGACGCTCGCCCTGGGCCAGCGCTGGAGCGCGTCCCTGAGCTACAACGGCGACATCCGGCCCGGCGAGCGCCTCGCCAGCCGCGCCGCCTTCGCGCTCCAGACCGGCTTCTGAGTCCACGTTCCCCTCCGGGATCGGCCGCGCGCCGCTCTCCTGGTTTCCGCCGGCGGCGGGCTTCGGCCCCCGCCGGCGTTGCTTTTGTGTGCGGTCGCTTGCGACGGCGGTGAGACTCTCCCAGTTTGGCGGCCTTCTTCGTCCCGTCAGGAACCTCTCCCGTATGCCTTCCGTCCTCCGCTCCCGCCTCGTGCTCGCCCCGTTGCTCGCGTTCGTCGTCGGCCTCTCCGGCACCTCCGGCCTCACCCTGTGGGCCGCCGAAGGCAGGTCCGGGCGCAAGGCCGAGAAGTCTGCCGCCAAGGGCAAGGCCGAGGCTCCCGCCGCCCCCGCCGGCGCCCCGCTCAGCCTCAAGGTCGACGCGAAGCCCATCAACCGCGACGCCCCGGAGCGGGTCAGCTACTCCGCCGTGGTCCGGCGCACCGCGGGCAGCGTGGTCTACGTTTACTCCAGCAAGGTCGTCCGCACCCCCGAGTTGCCCCCGTATCTCAACGATCCGCGGCTTCGCCGCTTCTTCGAGGAGATGCTGCCCCGCGGCGGCGACGAGGACGAGGCGCCCGGCAACCGCGCCCCCCGCAACAACAACCGCGCGCCCCGCAACCGCGGCTCCGATCAGACCCAGCAGGGCCTCGGCTCCGGCGTCGTCATCACGGCCGACGGCTACATCGTAACCAATCACCACGTGATCGACGGGGCGGACGACGTGAGCGTCTCCCTCGGCGAGTCCAACCGCCGCTACACCGCGAAGGTCGTGGGACGCGACCCGGGCACCGACCTGGCCGTGCTCAAGATCGAGGCGGAGAACCTCTCTCCTGCCACCTTCGCCGACAGCGACCAGGTCGAGGTGGGCGACATGGTGCTCGCCATCGGCAACCCCTTCGGGGTCGGCCAGTCCGTCAGCCGCGGCATCGTCAGCGCCCTGAGCCGCGGCATGGGGATGGGGGTGTTCGAGGACTTCATCCAGACCGACGCCGCGATCAACCCCGGCAATTCCGGCGGCGCCCTGATCGACACCGACGGCCGCGTGGTCGGCATCAACAGCGCGATCATGACCCGCAGCGGCAGCTCGGCGGGTATCGGCTTCGCCATTCCCGCCAACCTCACCCGCTTCGTGGTCGAGCAGTTGGTCAACAACGGGAAGGTCGAGCGGGGGTTCCTCGGCGTCCGGCCGCAGGAGCTCACCGATGAGCTCACCGCCTCCTTCGGCACCGAGAAGGGAGCCCTCATCAGCGAGGTCACCGAGGGCAGCCCGGCGGAGAAGGCGGGGATCAAGTCCGGCGACGTCATCCTGCGCATCGAGAAGACCGAGATCCGCGACGCCCGCCACCTGCTGCTGACGATCAGCAAGATCGCGCCCGGCACGGAGGTGGAGGTGCAGCTCCTGCGTGGCAGCGCGCGCGAAACGGTCCGCGCAAAGCTCACCCGCCGCGACGACGATGCCCTCGCCCGCGAGGACGGCACGCCCGGCGAGAAGGATGAGGGCGTGCTCAACGGCGTCGGGGTGGGGGACATCACCCCCGAGACCCGCAGTCGCCTGCAGATTCCCGCCCGCATCAAGGGCGCCCTGATCACGAGCATCGATCCCGAGAGCCCCGCCGCCCGCCAGGGCCTGCGCGAGGGGGACATCATCCTCGAACTCGACCGCCGCCCCTGCACCAACGCCGACGAGGCGGTGAAGCTCAGCGAGGAGATCAAGGGCCCGAAGGTTCTCGTGCTCGTCTACCGCGGGGGCCGGACCAGGTACCTCGCGATCGACGAGTCGAAGTGAGCCTGCTTTAGGCTCGCCGGCGGCCGCCGCCCCGCCCGACATCGTGCCGGTTATGGCCGTACTCCCCGAAGCCGTCTCCCATCCGCTCGAGCTGCGGCACGAGCACCGGCTGTGCTTCACCCGCGGGGTCTTCGCCCCGGGCAACCCCCTCCTAGCCTCCGTCCTTGCCCCCCGCGACCCCGGCCTCACGCCCCGCGCGCTCGTCTGCTGGGATGCCGGGCTCGAGAGCGCCTTCCCCGGCTTCGCGGCCCGGATCGAGGCCTGGTTCGCCGCGCACGCGGACCAGGTGCGCCTTGCCGCCCCGCCGGTCCGGTTGCCCGGGGGCGAGGCGGTGAAGAACGACCTCCGCCACCTCGAGACCGTTTGGGCCGCGATCAACGCCGCCGGGCTGTGCCGTCATTCCTATGTCGTCGCCGTCGGCGGCGGCGCGGTGCTGGATCTCGTCGGGTTCGGCGCTTCCACCGCGCACCGCGGGATCCCGTTGGTTCGCCTGCCCACCACCAGCCTGAGCCAAGGCGATGGCGGCGTGGGGGTGAAGAACGGGATCAACTTCTTCGGGAAGAAAAACTGGCTCGGGGCGTTCACCGTCCCCCACGCGATCGTCAACGACCTCGATTTCCTCACCGGGCTGCCGCCCCGCGAGCGCCGCTGCGGGTTGATCGAGGCGGTGAAGGTGGCGCTGATCCGGGACGCCGCGTTCTTCCAGTACATCGCCGGGCAGGTCGCGGCGCTGCGGGCGCTGGAGCCGGCGCCGTTCGAGGCCGTGATCTGCGAGAGCGCGCGCCAGCACCTCCGGCACATCGCCACCGCCGGGGATCCGTTCGAGCTGGGGTCCGCGCGTCCGCTGGATTTCGGCCACTGGGCCGCCCATAAGCTTGAGCAACTCTCCGAGTTCCGCGTGAGCCACGGCGAGGCCGTCGCCGTCGGGATGGCGATGGACCTGATCTACGCGCGCCGCACCGGGCTGCTGCCGGAACCGGCGGCTGAACACATCCTCGGCGTGATCCAGGGCCTCGGCTTCGAACTGTTCGCGCCGGTGCGGGAAATCCGCGGCGACCGCGGCCGGCAGGACTTCCTCGCGGGACTCGAGGAGTTCCGGGAACACCTCGGCGGCCGCCTCACCATCCCGATGATCCGCGCCCCGGGGGAACGCCTGGAGATCCACGCGATGGACGGCGCGGTCGTGAAAGCTGCCTTCGACGAGCTGCGCGAACGGTATGGCTGACCGCCTCGCGATCCTCAACGTCGTCGGTCTCACGCCGCGGCTGCTTGGCCCCGCCACGCCCCGGATCGCGCGCGTGGCCGCGGAGGGCGGCTTGCGCCGCGTGCGCCCGGTCCTGCCCGCCGTCACCTGCACCGCGCAGTCGACCTACCTCACGGGATTGCCGCCCGCGGGGCACGGCGCGGTGGCCAACGGCTGGTTCGACCGCACCCTCGCCGAGCACCACTTCTGGAAGCAGTCCAATCACTTGGTGGCGGGTGAAAAGCTCTGGGAGACCGCGCGGCGCGCCCGGCCCGGGTTCACCTGCGCGAAGCTCTTCTGGTGGTACAACATGTACTCGTCGGCGGACTGGTCGATCACGCCGCGCCCGATGTACCTGGCCGACGGGCGCAAGGTCTTCGACGTCACCAGCCATCCGCTGTCGATCCGCGATGCCATTCGCGGCGACCTCGGCCCCTTCCCGTTCCCCGCCTTCTGGGGGCCCGCCGCGGGCCTCGCGTCCTCGGCGTGGATCGCGCGCTCGGCCGAATGGATCGAGGAGCGCCACCGGCCCGACCTGTCGCTGGTCTATCTGCCGCACCTCGATTACGACTTGCAGCGTTTCGGCCCGGACGACCCGCGCGCGTCCGTCGCGGCCGGGGAGATCGACGCCGTCGTCGGGCGCCTGCTCGATTTCTACGCCGCGCGGGGCATCCGGGTGCTGCTGCTCTCGGAGTATGGCATCACGCGGGTGCGCCGGGCCGTTCCGCTGAACCGGGTGCTGCGGGGTGAGGGCTGGTTGACCCTGAAGGATGAACTCGGCCGCGAGCTGCTCGATGGCGGGGCGAGTCGCGCGTTCGCCCTGACCGACCATCAGGTGGCCCATGTCTACGTCCGCGAACCCGCCTTGCGCCCCGCCGTGCGCGCGCGACTGGAGGCGACGCCGGGGGTGGCGCGGGTGCTCGGGGGAGAGGAGTTGCGCGCGGCGGGCCTCGACCATCCGCGCTCCGGCGATCTGGTGGCGTTCTCCGCCGAGGACGCCTGGTTCTCGTATTACTACTGGGAGGACGACCGCCGCGCGCCGGATTTCGCGCGCTGCGTGGATATCCACCGCAAGTACGGCTACGACCCGGCCGAACTGTTTCTCGACCCGGCCCTGCCGTTCCCGCGGCTCACGGTCGCGCGCAAGCTCCTGCGGCGGAAACTCGGCTTCCGCGGCCTTTTGGATGTCATCCCGTTGGACGCCTCACTGGTGGGCGGTTCGCACGGCGCCTGTCCGGCGGATTCCGCCGACTGGCCCGTGCTGATCGGCGCGGGGGGTGCGGCGGGCGAGGCGCCGCTGGCGGCCACCGAGGTCCGCGCGCACCTGCTCGCCGCCTGCGGCGCCTGAGGTGGCAGCTCGGTGTGGCCGCGGCTGCAGCCGCGAAGGAATCCGGCAGCGCGTTCGGCCGAAGGCGAGTGCCGAACGGACCGGGATGTTTTTTCGTCCGAATCCGCGGCAACTGCCGCGGCCACCTCAAACCTCGGCCGCATGGGAGCACAAAAAAGGCGCCGCGGGTGGCGGCGCCTGCTTGAGACTCGTTGGTCCGGCGAAGCTCAGCCCTCGCGGGCGGGGAGGAGCTTCTCGACGCGCACCTTCTCGAGGCGGGCGAAGACCGGCACGCCGTTGTCGTGCGGGACGACCGTCTCGCCCTGGATGAGGGGCTGGGCGTAGCGCAGGAACTGGAAGTTCATGCTCACTCCGTCCTCGTTGATCCACTCGCGGGGGAGCTTCTTCACCGAGTTGGCGACCTCGGACAGCGGGGCCAGACCGGTCTCGGTGGTGTACTGTTCGCCGTCGCCGCGGAGGAGCGTGACCATTTTGTCGGTTTCGCCGCGGATGGCGGCCTCGACGGCGGCCTCACCGGCGAGGAAGGCCTCGTCGGCGTCGGTCTTGGAGCCAGCATGGGCGGCGCAGCGCTGGAGGATGCCGGGCTTGGCGACGCGGACCTTCACGCCGGGGAGGTTCTGGCCGAGGATCTCGGCGAGGGCGTCACCGGCGCCGCCGAGCTGGGCGTGGCCGAAGGCATCGGTCTGGGCGTTGGCGGCGAGGTAGTTGCCGTCCTGATCGATGAGGCCCTCGGCGACGACGATCAGGCAGTACTTCTCGCGCTTGAGCACGCGGCGGACGTCCTCGAGGACCTTCTCCTGGTTGAAGGCGATCTCAGGGAGGAGGATCAGGTGCGGCGGATCGTGCGGGTGATCCTTGCGCTTGGCGAGGGCGGCCCCGGCGGCGATCCAACCGGCGCTGCGGCCCATCACCTCGATGATCGAGACCAGGTCGCCCTGGCCCATCGCCTCGTTGTCGCAGGCGACCTCGCGGACGCTGGTGGCGACGTACTTCGCGGCGCTGGCGTAGCCGGGCGTGTGGTCGGTGATCGGCAGGTCGTTGTCGATCGTCTTGGGCACGCCGATCACGCGGAGCTCGTAGCCCTGCTGCTGGGCGAGCTTGGAAATCTTGTCGGCGGTGTCCTGGGAGTCGTTGCCGCCGATGTAGAAGAAGTAGCGGATGTTGTGGGCCTTGAAGACGTCGAGGACGCGGTCGAAGTCAGCCTGGGACTTGAGCTTGTAACGGCAGGTGCCGAGCGCGGCGCCGGGGGTGTGGCGGAGGGCGCGGATCTGCTGCTGCGACTCTGCGGCGAGGTCGATCAGGTCCTCCTGCAGGATGCCGAGCACGCCGTTGAGGGCGCCGTAGATCTCCTCGATGCACTCATGGTTGAGGGCCTCGTTGATGATGCCGGCGACGCTGGCGTTGATGACGGAGGTGGGGCCGCCGGACTGGCCTACCAAGACGTTTCCTACGAGTTCAGCCATGACTAAGGTGGAGGGAAGGGTTGCGAAGCCGATGAAAGGGCCAGCAAGCCGCCGGCGTCCGGCGCTGGCAAACCCAAATTTCCCCGCTAGGGGCGGAAGCGCACGGTCTTCTCGGTCTGGCGGGCGAGGAAGACCAGCGTCACGCGCCGCTCGCCGTCGCGCACGCGCACGGAGTTGATCTGCGTCGGGAACTGCTCGCCGAGGGCCCGGTGGTGCACCCGGCAGCCCTCGATCCCGCCCGGCAGCGCCACTTCGAAGTGGAACCAGAGCTCGTTCTCGGCGTCGCGGATCTCCCGGCCGACCCAGAGCAGCGGGGCGAGCTGGCCGTCGGGGCTCCGCACGGTGAACGTCTCCGCGAGGTAGGTCCGGGCCGCGGCGTCGAACTCCTCCCGCGGCGTCCCCGCCAGACTCAGGCGGCGGCGGGCGTGGACGCTGAGCGCGGCCTCGAAGTCATCGATGAAGACGCGCAGGGAGACCTCGAGGCGGCGGGTGGCCGCGTTGTAGTCGGCCTCCGCGACGGAGGTGTGGATCGCGTGGGCGGCGAGCGGCGGGGCGGTCGCCAGGAGCCCCGCGAGCAGGCCCGCGCGCAGCCAGCGGTTCACGGCGCGGCCGGCTTCCCCTGCAGCTCGCGCATCGGGTTCTTCTCCGCCTCCTCCTTGAACAGCTGGAAGGGCGTCCGCACGAGCCGGCGCGGCCAGAAGTTGTTCTCCAGGTCGGAGTCCGCGAGCTCGTCCCGCGGGTCGAGGGTGACCGCGCGCAGTTCCTTGGTCGTCAGGATCAGCTTGCTGCAGCGGGTAGTGTCGTGGCGCCAGATCTCCGCGCCGAGCACGCGTTCCTCGACCGAGCCGTCGGTGTACTCCAGTCGCAGTGGCAGGGGCATCACGATCCCGCCGCGGTTGGTGAACTCAAGCAGGTAGAAGTTGCGCGGGGTGCGCAGCAGCGCCGGATCGATCTGCTCGGCCGCCAGCTCCTTCAGCAGGGCCTCGTGCTTGGCCCGCTCGCTCGGCAGCACGGTCGCCTCGTCGTAGCCGTCGTAGAAGTCCCGCAGCTCCGGGTGCCGGTCGACGCGCTTGGGCAGGCTGGCATTGAGCGCGCGCGTGGTGGTCGCCGGCCGCGCCTGACGCTCCGCCTCCGCCCGCGGCTTCTCCACTGCCGGGTCGCGGCGGTCGAGCTGCAGCCACCGCACCTGCTCGAGCGCGAGGTCGACGTGGTCGGTGCTGTAGAACCAGCCGCGCCAGAACCAGTCGAGGTCCGTGCCGCTCGCGTCCTCCATGGTCCGGAAGAAGTCGGCCGGCGTGGGCCGCTTGAACTGCCAGCGTCGGCTGAAGGTGCGGAACGCGTGGTCGAAGCGCTCGCGGCCGAGCACGACGTCGCGGAGGAGGTTCAGCGCCACCGCGGGCTGGTGGTAGGCGTTGTTGCTGAGGTCGACGATGGAGTCGGACTGCGTCATCACCGGCACGCGTCCAGGTCGCCGCAGGTAATCGCGCAGCAGCCGCGCGTCGCGCCGCTGCGGGTAGTCCTTCTCCCATTCCTCCTGCGCGACGAGCTGGAGGAACGAGTTCAGACCCTCGTCCAGCCACGTCCACTGCCGCTCGTCGGAATTGACGATCATCGGGAACCAGTTGTGGCCCACCTCGTGGATCACGACACCGATCAGGGCGTACTTGGTGCGTTTGGGGTAGGTGCCGTCGGCCTCCGGGCGGGGCCGGTTGAAGCAGATCATCGGGTACTCCATCCCGCCGCCCACCGGGGCGTTCACGGAGATGGCGACCGGGTAGGGGTAGGGGAAGGCGAGGCGCCCGTAGACGTCCAGGGTGTGGACGATGGCGGCGGTCGAGTAGCGGTCCCAGAGGGGCATCGCCTCGCGCGGGTAGAGGGACATCGCGAGGACGGGGCGGCCCGCGTGGGTGTGGCCGGGGGCGCCCTGGGCGTCCCAGACGAACCGGCGGGAGCTGGCGAAGGCGAAGTCCCGCACGTTGCGCGCGGTGAAGTGCCAGGTGCGGGTGCCGGCGGCGCGGCCCTGGGCGGCGGCGGCCGCCTCCTCCGGGGTGACGATGAACACGGGGCGCGGGGCGGTCTCGGCGGCGCGCAGGCGCTCGCGCTGCGCGGGGGAGAGGACCTCGGCGGGATTGCGCAGCTCGCCGGTGGCGGTGACGACGTGGTCGGCCGGCACGGTGAGGCGGACGTCGTAGTCGCCGAACTCGAGGGTGAATTCCCCGGCCCCGAGGTACTGCTGGTGCTGCCAGCCAGCGTAGTCGGTGTAGGCGACGAGGCGGGGGAACCACTGGGCGACGGCGTACAGGGCATTGCCGTCCGGAAAGACCTCGTAGCAGGTGCGGGAGGCGGCGCCGGTGGCGGGGTTGAGCTGGTAGTCCCAGCCGAGGGCGAGGGTGAACCGGCCGCCCGGGGGGAGCGGGGCGGGAAGGTCGACCCGCAGCATCGTGCCGTGGATGACGTGGGCCAGGGGCCGGCCCGCGCCGTCATTGAGGTCACGCAGGCGCAGGTCGCTGTGGTAGGTCTCCGCGGTGAGGAGCTCCTGAAGGGTGCGGTAGGACATCCGGCCGCTCTCCGGTGGGGTGCGGGGGAGCTCGCGGGCGGCGGCGCCCCGGGCGAAGAAATTCGGGTCGAGCTGGAGCCAGAGGTAATCGAGCGCGTCCGGGGAGGCGTTGTGGTACGTGATCCGCGCGGTGCCGCTCAGGCGGTGGGTGGCCTCGTCGAGGGTGGCCTCGATCACGTGGTCGGCCCGGTTCTGCCAGTAGGCGGCTCCGGGGGCGCCGGCGGCGTTCCGCTGGGCGTTGGGGGTGGGCAGGAGCTGCTCCAGCTGCTGGAACCGGGCGGCCGGGTTGGCGCCGGCGGTCAGCGAGCCGAGCGCGAGCAGCAGGGGGAGGGTGCGGGACGACGGCATTCCGGGTGCTTAAGGCGCCGCGTGCGCCGTCGCCAGCGCGGAGTTGGGGCGGCGGCAGGCGCGATTCTGCCGTTGCGGGGGCGGGCCCCGGGCCTAGCCTGCGCGCAAATGGTCAAAGGTCAGAAGGTCATCTGTGTGAACGACGTGTTCTCCCCCACGGTGCGCGCGCTCTACAAGCAGCTCCCGGCGAAGGACACGATCTACACCGTGCGCGAGGTGTTCCTCGGGCGGGAGAAGATCGTGAAGGGTGGCGACAGCGCCACGGTCGGGCTGCTCCTCGAGGAACTGGTGAACCCGAAGGACCCGTTCCACCAGGGCGAGCAGGAGCTCGGCTTCAGCTCGGAGCGATTCGCGCCGCTCAACGAGCTGCCGGACGAGAAGGTCGAGGAAGTGGTCGCCGTGGGCGGCTGGGCCCCGGTCCCCGCCTAAGCGCGGACCGGGCGGCGCTGGGCTCAGACGAGCGACCAGGGGGAACGCATCGCGCGGCCGCGCAGGCGGTTGGCCATCGCGTCGCCGACGAACTCCTCCTTCACCGGGTCCCACTTGAGGGGCCGGCCGAGGACCATCGCGATCTGGCCGAGGTTGCAGA
The DNA here is from genome assembly GCA_027485815.1 of Opitutaceae bacterium. Taxonomy (GTDB): domain Bacteria; phylum Verrucomicrobiota; class Verrucomicrobiia; order Opitutales; family Opitutaceae; genus ER46. The sequence goes on along the minus strand of JAIXQE010000018.1, from coordinate 6,989 downwards.
CGGTGGTCGTGCGGTGGCCGATCTCGACGTCCGCGATCGGCTTCTTCCGCGAACGCACGCAGGCGAAGAAGTTCGCGTGGTGGTCGTTGCTCAGCTCCAGCTGGATCTTCTTCCCGGAGGCCTGCATCTCCCGGAGCAGATCCGGGTTCGAGGCGCTCATCCGGTTGCGGGAGATGTCGAGCCAGCCGCGTTCGCCGATGAACCGCGAGGTGCCGCCGCCCTCGTGGCGGGTGCGGCAGGTCATCGGCACGCCGTTGGCGTAGCGCACGGTGAAGTCGACCTTGGTCGCGTTCGAGAACAGGCCGCTGCTCGGGAACTCCCCGCGCCCCTCCACCGCGACCGGACCCCCCGCGTCCGCGTCCATCGCCCACTGGCCGATGTCGAGGTAGTGGGCGCCCCAGTTGGTGACCTGGCCGTAGGCGCTGTCGGAGATGAAGCGGAAGTTGTAATGGCAGCCGAGCGACGAGTACGGGCGCCAGGGGCTGGGCCCGAGCCACATCTCCCAGTCAAGCCCCGCGGGTACCGCCTCGGGCTTCCAGGTGGCGCCGACGTGCCGGTTGTTGGGCGGGATGAAGCACTCGATGCGCTCGAGTTTCCCGAGGCCCTGGTTGCGCACGTACTCGGCGACGTCGTGGAACCGCTTCATCGAGCGGTGCTGGGTGCCGTGCTGAGCCACGCGGTTATACTTGCGCGCGGTGGCGACGACGGCCCGGCCCTCCTCGATGGTGAGGGTCATCGGTTTCTCGATGTAGACGTCCTTGCCGTTGCGCATCGCGTCGATCGCGACCAGCGCGTGCCAGTGGTCGGGCGTGCAGACGAAGACGGTGTCGATGTCCGGGCGCCGGTTCAGCTCGCGGAAGTCGGCGTACGCCTTGCAGTCCTGGGTGCCGTAGGTGCGGTTGACGCGCGCGGCGCCCTCGTCGCGACGTTCGCGGTCCACGTCACACACGGCGAGGATGCGCACGTTCTCGGGGTCGCCGAGCAGGGCCCCGTAGTGGCTGTCGGCGATGTTGCCGGAGCCGACGATGCCGACGGTGAGCTTTTTGCTCGGGCCGTCGGCGGCGCGGAGGCCGGAACGCAGGATGAGGGGTGCGGCGGCGGTGGCGGCGGCGAGCCCGGACTGCTTGAGGAACGCGCGGCGGGCCAGGGGAAGCGGGGGCGTCATACGGTTCAGGCTTTGAGGTGGTCGAGGGCGCGGGCCGCGGCGTCGCGGACCACGGGGGCTTCGGAAGGGTTGGCCTGGATGCCGGCGAGGACGGCGCGGGCGGTGGTGTCCCCGCGGAACGCGATGGTGCCGATCAGGCCGGCCTTGGCGGGGCCGGAGAGCGAGCCGAGCGCGTCGCGCAGGGCGGCGTCCGCCTCGGGACCGGTGACGGGTTGGAGGGCGTAACGCGCGTCCTCGGCGGACTTGGGATCCTTGAGCAGGGCGGCGAGCACGGGGACGCTGCGCGGGCCGGCGACGAGCGCCAGCATCTGGCAGACGAAGGCGCGGCCGGCGTCGGTGATCCCCGCGAGGCGGAGCGCGTCGAGCAGTCGGCCCTCGATCCGCTCGCGGTCCGCGGGCAGGGAATCGAGCACCTGTTCGCGCACGCTCCAGGCGAAGCTGCGGTCGCCGCCGTATTCGAGCCGGGTGCAGGCCTCCCAGGGATCGGGGGTGCTGCCGGCGGTGGACTTGCGGTCGGCGCTCCGGGCGGCCTTCTCGGCGTCGGTGGCGGTTTTTTTCCGTTCGCTCATAGGGTGCGGGGGGTTGGAGGGACGGAAGACTCGAACCTCGGCGCCCGCAAGGGCATTCCCGGTGCGGCGTCCCGCTTGCGCCCGCGCTCGCCCTTGGCCAAGCCTCGGGGATGCCCCGCCCCCTGCTGCTCGCCTGCCTCCTGCTCGCCCCCGGCCTCCGCGCCGCCGCGCCCACCATCGCCATCAATTACGACGAAGCGAAGGTCCCGCCCTACACGCTGCCTGACCCGCTGGTGGCCGCGGACGGCACGCCGGTGCGCGACGCGGCCGACTGGCGCGCCCGGCGGCGGCCCGAACTCCTCGAACTGTTTGCGCGCGAGGTCCACGGCCGCACCCCCGGCGGCCGGCCCGCGGGCATGCACTGGGAGGTCACCGGCGTCGACCGGGCGGCGCTGGGCGGCAAGGCGGTGCGCAAGGAGGTCACCCTCTGGTTCACGGCCCGGAAGGACGGCCCCCGGATGCATCTGCTGCTGTACCTCCCGGCGGGCGCGCGGGGCCCGGTGCCGGCGTTCCTCGGTTACAATTACTACGGCAACGCCTGCGTGCACCCGGACCCGGGGATCACCCTTTCCGCCGCGTGGATGCGCGCCAACGCGGAATTCGGCATCGTGGGCAACCGCGCCACCGAGCGCACGCGGGGCGTCCACGCCGCCCGCTGGGACGTCGAGACCGTCGTCGCCCGCGGCTATGGCACGGTCACCGCCTACTACGGCGACGTGTGCGAGGACCGGCCCGAGGGCCTGACCGGCGGGGCGGGGGCGGTGTTCGGCACCGCCGCGATGGAGGCGCGCCGGCCGGACGAGTGGGGCGCCATCGGGATGTGGGCCTGGGGCCTGAGCCGGGCGCTCGACTACCTGGAGACGGATGCGGACGTCGACGCGCGCCGCGTGGCGGTGCACGGCCACTCGCGGCTCGGCAAGGCGGCGCTCTGGGCCGGCGCGCAGGACGAACGGTTCGCGCTCGTGATCGCCAACAATTCGGGCGCGGGCGGTGCGGCCCTGAGCAAGCGCGACTTCGGCGAGAACGTGGCGCGGATCAACACCTCCTTTCCCTTCTGGTTCGCGCGCAACTTCCGGGCCTACAACGGCCGCGAGGCGGCGCTCCCGGTGGATCAGCACCAGCTCGTGGCGTTGGTGGCCCCGCGGCCGGTGCACGTCGCCAGCGCCACCGAGGACGCGTGGGCGGATCCCAAGGGCGAGTTCCTCGCCGCCGTGCACGCGGCCCCCGTCTATGCGCTGTTCGGACGCGCCGGGCTGCGCGGGGCGGCGATGCCCGGCCCGGACCAGGCGGTCCTCGGCGACGGCCTCGCCTACCACCTGCGCACGGGCAAGCACGACATTACCCCGCACGACTGGGCGCGGTATCTCGAGCACGCCGACCGCGTCCTGCGGCGCTGACCGCGCGGCGCCGCCGGCCGGCTCAGCTGAAGATCCGCGGCACGAGGTGGCCGTGGACGTCGGTCAGCCGGTAATCGCGTCCCTGGAAGCGGTAGGTGAGCCGCGTGTGGTCGTAGCCGAAGAGGTGGAGCAGCGTGGCGTGCAGGTCGTGGACGTGCACGGGGTCGCGCGCGACATTCCACGCGATGTCGTCGGTCTCGCCGATCACTTGCCCGCCCTTCACGCCGCCGCCGGCGAGCCAGAGGCTGAAGGCGTTGGGGTGGTGGTCGCGGCCGGTGATGGAGCGGGAGCCGGGGCGGTTCTCGCCCAGGGCGGTGCGGCCGAACTCGGACCCGCACACCACCAGCGTGTCCTCGAGGAGCCCGCGGCGCTTGAGGTCCTTGACCAGCGCGGCGATGGGCTGGTCGGCCATGAGGCAGTTGTGGGGCAGGTCGCGGTTGAGGTTGCTGTGGTGGTCCCAGGACGCGTGGATCACCTGCACCACGCGCACGCCGCGCTCGACGAGGCGGCGGGCCATCAGGCAGTTGCGGGCGAAGGTGCCGAAGAGGCCCGTGCCCCCGAGTGGGTTGCCGCCCGGGGCCTTGGGCTCGTCGCGGTTCACCCCGTAGAGGTCGAGCGTTTCCTGGGTTTCGCCGGACAGGTCCATCAGCTCCGGCGAGGCGGTCTGCATCCGGAAGGCGAGCTCGTAGGCGGCGATGCGGCTCTCGATTTCCGGGTCACCGGCCTCGGCGTGGCGCAGGGCGTTGAGCTCGTTCACGCCGCTGATCGTGCGGCGCTGCATCCCGGCGGTGACGCCGCCGGGCAGGTCGAGGTTGAGCACGGGCGTCCCCTCGTTGCGGAACATCACCCCGGAGTGGTGGGAGGGCAGGAAGCCGCTGGACCAGCTGGCGGAGCCGCCGGGCACGCCGCGGCCGACGCAGACCAGCACGACGAACTCGGGCAGGTTGCGGTTGACGCTGCCGAGGCCGTACGAGAGCCAGGAGCCGAGGCTGGGGCGTCCGGAGATGGCCGACCCCGTGTTCATCAGGAGCTGGCCGGGCACGTGGTTGAACTGGTCGGTGTGCATCGACCGGATCAGGCAGATGTCGTCCGCGATCGAACCGATGTGCGGCAGCAGGTCGGAGAGCTCCATCCCGCACTGGCCGTGCGGCTGGAATTTCCGGGGCGAACCCATCAGGCGCGCGGACTCCTTCGCGAGGAAGGCGAAGCGCATGTTGGCCAGCATCGACTCCGGCAGCGGCTGGCCGTCCAGCGCGTTCAGCTTCGGCTTCGGGTCGTACAGGTCCATCTGGCTGGGGCCGCCCTCCAGATAGATGTAGATGCAGTTCTTGGCGCGCGGGGCGTGATGGGTGGGGATGCGCCCGGGGCCCGCCGCGGCGGACGCGAGCAGGCCGTCCGCGCCGAGGAGGTTGGAGAGCGCGAGGGCGCCGAGGCCGCCCCCGGCCCGGGTGAGGAAGTGTCGGCGGGAGAGCGCGGGCGGGATCATTCGCGGGTGATGAACTCGTCGAGGTTGAGGAGGAGGCGGGCGGTGGCGAGGAGGGCCGAGCGGGCGTCGCCGAGGGCAAGCTGATCGTCGTGGTGGCGCCGCAGGGCGGCGAGCTCCGCCGCGGCGGGAGGGCGGCCGAGGCAGAGGGCGAACCCGTGGCGCAGCCGCGCGTCGAGGTCCCCGGCGAAATCCGCCAACCGGGTCGCAAGGGCCTCCGCCGCGGAGACGAACACCGGGTCGTTCAGCAGGGTCAGCGCCTGCAGGGGCGAGTTGGAACGCTCCCGCTGCAGGCAGGCCACGCTCGCGTCGGGCGCGTTGAACGCCGTGAGCATCGGGTACGGCACGTTGCGCCGGAGGTGGATGTACATCCCGCGGCGGTTCGCCTCCGGGCCCTTGGTCTCGGGCCAGTTGCGGTTGCGGCCGAAGGCCAGCACGAACTCCGGCAACGGCGGGTGGATGCTGGGGCCGCCGATCCGCGGGTTGAGCAGGCCGCTGCTCGCCAGCGCCACGTCCCGCACGATCTCCGCCTCCAGCCGATGCCGGCTCTGGCGCGCCAACAGCACGTTGAGCGGGTCCCGCTCCTCCAGATCGGCGCGGCGCCGAGAAGCCTGCCGGTACGTCTCCGAGGTCACCAGCAGGCGGATCAGGGCCTTCCGGCTCCAGCCCAGCCGCACGAACTCGGTCGCCAGCCAGTCGAGCAGCTCCGGATGCGACGGCCGCTCGCCCAGCGCGCCGAAATTGTCCGGGGTCGCGACGAGCCCGCGGCCGAACAGCTGCTGCCAGATCTGGTTGACCGCCACGCGCGCCGTCAGGGGATGCGCCGGGTCCGTGATCCAGCGCGCGAGGTCGAGGCGGTCCGCGATGGCGCCGCGGGCGCGCAGCGGCGGGAGCGCGGCGGGCGTGCCGGGCAGGACCTCCTCGCCCGGCTGCTGGTAGTCGCCACGCAGGTGGACGCGGGTCTTGCGCTCGTGCGCGACCAGCACGGGCGCCGCGGTGCGCGGGAATTCGGGGCGCTTCGCGAGGTGCGCCGCGAGCGGCCGGTGCAGCTCGCGGCCCCGCTCGTCGGCGAAGCGTGCGACGTGGCGCGCCAGGGCCAGCCGGTCCGCCGGGGTGCGCGCGGCCTCCGGGGTGTCGAGCACAGCGAGGATCTCGTCGGGCAGCGGGCTGGGCTCCAGGGGCCCCGTTGCGGTGGTGGCGGCGAGGCGGAAGCGGGCGAGGACGCCGGTGATGCGGTGCTCGAGCTCGACGAACAACTCCGAGCCGGGCGGGAAGTCCCGCGGTTCCCGCAGCTCGAAGACGATCGCATGCGCGCGGTCCGTCTGCCCGGCCACCCCCCAGCCGGTGGTGTTGTCGCCGTCCAGGGTCTGGGCCGCCGGCGTCGCCTTGGCGGCGAAGTCGGCGCGCGCGGCGGTGAACGCGAGCCGCTCCTGCGCGCCGCCCGGCGTGCGCACGGTGACCGAGAATTCCGCGAGGTGAAAGTCGCCCCCGCTGCCGCGGCCCGGCTTCTCCCCGAGGCCCGCGAGCGCCTCGAGGCGGAAGCCGGTGACGCCCCGTTGCGCGAACGGCGCGCGCACGACGTAGCGGGTGCGCACGGGGTCGCGTTCCCCGGTGGTGAACGAGTGGTCCGGATTGGGCGGGAACAGCCGCTCCTCGTCCTCGGTGATGAAGCTGATCTCCTCCGGGCGGAGCAGGGTCCAGCGGGCGGCCGGCAGCGTCAGGCCGCGCTCCCACTCCGGCACCCGGGTTTCGGCGAGCGTGGCCGCGTGCGCCGCCACCGGCGCCTCGAGGCGGGCCCGCTCCGCCTCCCACTCCGCCAGCTTCCGCTCGTAGGCCGCGAGCTCGGCGGGCCGCGGCGCGGGGACGTCGCGCTCGGCGGTGCGGTTGAAGAACGCGTAGAGCTGGTAGAATTCGCGGATCGAGACCGGATCGTACTTGTGCGTGTGGCACTCGGCGCAGCCGACCGTGAGCCCGAGCCACACCGCGCCGGTGGTGGCCGCCCGGTCGACGGCGTTCTTCACCCGGTCGAGCTCGAGGTCTGCCCCGGCCTCGTCGTTCTTCAGCGAATTGCGGTGGAAGCCGGTCGCGATCCGCTGTTCGAGGGTCGGCTCCGGCAGGAGGTCACCCGCCAGCTGCTCGATGGTGAACCGGTCGAAGGGCACGTCGCGATTGACCGCGTCGATCACCCAGTCGCGAAACAGGTACGCGTGCGGCCGCAGGGTGTCGTTGAGGTAGCCGGCGCTGTCGGCGAAGCGGGCCTGGTCGAGCCAGTGGCGGCCCCAGCGCTCCCCGAAATGCGGCGAGGCAAGGAGGCGGTCGACCAGCCGCTCAAGGGCGCCGGGAGCACGGTCCGCGAGGAAGGTTTCCACCTCCGC
>JAIXQE010000172.1 GCA_027485815.1 Opitutaceae bacterium | reverse complement strand
CGTCCGCTCCCCCGGGCGGCAACAGCAGAAATCGCCCGCCGCGGCGCTGCCTCCGTCTGGCGGCCAGCGTCGGGCCCGAGGAGGTTGGCCGCAAAAGGCACAAAAGGGTCGAATCCGCGGCCGGGGCCGTGCGTGGCGTCTATAGACGCCGCGGGGCCGAGGTGCGTGAGCCGCCGAGGCGGGGGTTCGAGCCGAGGCGACTCCGACCGCGCAGCCGCACGAACCCGAGGGCCTCGTGACTTGCTTTGGAGCTCTCCTCCCGGCGCTCGCCCTAAAATCTCCGCGGCGTCTATGGACGCCTTCATCCGTCTGGTCCGGGCCCAGCGGCCCTGTGAGCCTTTTGTGGCCATCCTCCGGTCGGATCGTCCGGAGCAGGTTGGCCGCAAAAGGCGCAAAGGGTCGAATCCGCGGTCGGGGCCGTGCGTGGCGTCCATAGACGCCGCGGGGCCGAGGTGCGTGAGCCGCCGAGGCGGGGGTTCGAGCCGAGGGGACTCCGACCGCGCAGCCGCACGAACCCGAGGGCCTCGTGCCTTGCTTTGCAGCTCTCCCCTCCGGGCGCTCGCCGTGAAGCCTCCGCGGCGTCCATGGACGCCTCCAGTAGCGTCATCCACGCCCAGCGCCCTTTGAGCCTTTTGTGGCCATCCTCCGGCCTCCGGCCGCCGCTCAGAAGCGCCAGTCGAGCTCGAGGCTGGCGAAGCCGGTGGCCTTCTCCGAACGCAGCTCGTAGTTCCGCGCCTCGTAATCGGCCCGCACCATCGGCACCACGCCGGCGGCCACGCGCAGGCTGACGAGGGGATCCGGTTTCCAGGTGACGGCCGGGCCCACCCGCACCGCCCGGTACTCGAGGCGCGTCCGGTCCAGCCGCACTTGGCCGGGCCGCGGCGTCCGCGGATCCTCCGTGACGTAGAACGAGCCGAAATCCGCCTCGGCGACGAATTCGGCCTTGAGGGCGTCGTTCGCCTGCCAGGAGACGCCGGTGCGCGGGTAGCCGACCCACACCTTCCAGCCCGGTCCCGGGTTCCAGTCGAAGGTCGCCACCGGCATCAGGCGGCCCGAGCCACGCGCGAGGGAGTCGAACACGAAGCCCGCGCCCGCGCTGAAATCTTGGCCGAACTTGCGGCTGGCGATCGCGATGACGCCCACGCTCAGCCCCTTGGAGGTGAAGCCGCTGCCGGCGTTGGCGACCCCCGGGCTCACGCTGGCGAACAGGCTCCACTCGGGACTCAGGTTGCCAAAGACGCCCAGCCCGGCACTCAGCCCCTGGAAATGCTGCGGCAGCGGCGTGCCCGCCGCGGTGTCGAGGTCGTGGTGCCGGTAGCGCAGACTCAGCAGTGGAAACCATCCGCCGCCCAGCGGCGGCAGGGGCACGGAGAGCTTCGCGCCCGTCTGAGTGACTGCCATGTCCCCCGCGGGTCGGCCCGCCGCGCTGAAATCCACCCGGCCCGTGACGGCGGCATCCACCGTGAGGCCGATGCGCGCCGCGGCCGGCCGCCCGCCAGGGCCGCTCCCGCTCCCTGCGCTCCCCGTGATGGGTTGGGCGAAGGCGGGGAGGGCGGCCAACAGGGCCGCGGCGAGGCAGGGCAGGGTGGGGCGGAGGAGGCGCATGGCGGAAGGCGGGGAGGAAAGCCCGGGCGGGCGAAAGGTGCAACCGGGCGTCACGGGTTTTCCGCCGCGGCGAGGCGTTGGCGGACGGTCGCGAGGTCGAGGCCCGCGATATGGACCAGCTTGCGGCTCGCGGTGGCGCCGCGGGCCACGCTGACCGCGGCGCCGGGGAGACCCAGCCGTTCGGCGAGGCCGGCGCAGAGCGCGGCGTTGGCCCGACCCTCGACCGGCGGGGCCTGGACGCGCACCTTGAGGGCGTCGCCCAGCCAGCCGGCGACGGCCGTGCGCGGCGCGTTGGGGATCACCTTGACCGGGAGCAGGCAGGCGGGCGGCACGGGCTCAGGCGACGAGGTCGAGCGCCTCGCGGAGGGCGCCGATGATCTCCGCCGCCGGCTCGGTGCCGCAGCAGAGCCGGAGCAGGTCGGGGTCGAGGCCGTTGGCGGCGAGCTCGGCGCGGCCCGCGGGGGTCGTCACCAGGTCGTAGTGCGCGAGGTAGAGGAACGGGCAGATCAGCGTCGTGCGCATCCCGAAGCTGGGCCCCTTGGGCAGGCGGAGGGCGTCGTAGCAGGCGTCGAGGGCGCCGGGCCGGCGGAGGGTGAAGGTGATCATCCCGCCGGTCGCGGTCGGCCGCCGGGCGAGGCGCCGGTAGTTATCCGCCGAACCCTCCTGCAGCGCCCAATGGACCTCCCGTACCGCCGGATGCGTGCGCAGGAACGCCACCACCGCCGCCGTGTTCTCCTCGATCCGCCGCACAAGGTCCGGGGCCTGGCCGATCTGGGCCGCGAGCCGGGCGAGTTCGCGCGGGTGCACCGGCTCGAGCGCGGCGGCCACGCGCGCCCGCAATTCCGCGGCGTCCGGCCCCGCGGGGTTCACCGCCACCAACCCAGCCACCAGATCGCCCTCGCCGGCGGCGTACTTGGTCAGGCTCGTTACGACCAGGTCCGCGTGCGGCAGCACGTTGACGCTGAAGACCGAGGCCAGCGAGGGATCGGCGACCAGCCTCACGCCGTGGCGGCGGCAGAGCTCCGCGAGCGCAGGCAGGTCGGGGGTCTGGATGAGGGGGTTGGTGGGCACCTCGACCATCACCCCGGCGAGGCGCGAGCCGTGGGTGGCGAACAGCCGTTCCAGCCCGGGGAGGTCGAGGACATCGCGTACGGGCAGGTAATCCGCCGGCCCGCCCGTGAATTTCCGGAGCAGCGCGATGGTATCGAGGTACAGCCAGCCGAGCTGGAGCCAGGCGGTGCGCCCCCGGGCGGCCTGCAGGTCGGACACGGCCCGGAAGGCGGCCCAGACGGCGTTCATGCCGCAGGCGGCCGGAAAGAGGTCGGCGTCGGCCGCGCCCGGGAGGGCGGCGCGAAGGCGGCGGCGGACCTCGCCGAGGGCGTCGCCGGCGAAGAGTTCCTCGGCTTCGACCGCCGGCAGGTGGCCCAGCCGGACCAGCCGCTCTTCCGCGGCGCGCGAGGAGAGGAAGCCGCCGACGTGCTGCAGGTACAGCTTGGCCGCGCGGGCGACCTCCGGGTCGGGACGGTGGTGGACCCCGTGGATGCCGTCCGCCGCGCACGGGCGCGCCTCCGCGCCGGCCCCGAGGTGCGCGGCCAAGTCCCGCGCCATCCGGGCCGAGGAGACCAGCCACAACGTCCGGTCGGGCCCGATCGCCGGGTCGACCATCCCGAGGTGGGCCGCGAGCAGCCGCAGCCACGGGTGCACGACGAACCGCGGGTAACCCGACGTGAGCTGGCTCAGCGTGACGGGATCCTTCTCCTCGTAGCCGCGCACGTCGCGCATCGTCGGCAGGCTGCACGATACCGCGTGGGGGCGGTCGGGGATGCGCTGGCCGAGCGGCAGGGGAGGGAAGACGGAGCTCACGGGCGGGTGCGGAGCTTTGGGGCGCCGCCGCCGCTGGCAACACCGGCTTGTGGCGTGCCGGGATGGAAACGGGTTGCGGGCCCGCCGCCGGCCGCCTCTGAGTGGAACGCGATGAAGCTGCTTTCCTGGAACGTGAACGGCGTGCGCGCCGCCCTCGGCAAGGGCCTGCTCGAATGGATGCGGGCCGCGCAGGCCGACGTCATCTGCCTCCAGGAGGTCAAGGCCGTGCGCGGCGACGTCCAGCACGTCGAATGGCCCGCCGGCTACGAGGTGATCTGGAACGCCGCTGAGAAGAAGGGTTACAGCGGGACCGCCATCCTCGCCCGTCGCCCCCCGCTGTCGGTCACGCTCGGCATCGGTTCGCCCGAGCACGACCAGGAGGGCCGGGCGGTGACGGTGGAATTGGACGAGTGCTTCGTGGTGGGCGTCTACACCCCGAACGCGCAGCCGGAGCTGGCGCGGCTGGCGTTCCGTCAGGCGTGGGACCGGGCGCTGCTGGCTTACGTGCGGAAGCTGGAGCGGCGCAAGCCGGTGATCTTCTGCGGCGACCTCAACGTGGCGCACGAGGAGATCGACCTCGCGCGGCCGAAGGAGAACGTGGGCAACCCGGGGTTTTCCGACGAGGAGCGCACGGGTTTCCGGGATTTCCTCGCGGCGGGTTTCATCGACACCTTCCGGGAATTTGAGCGCGGTCCGGGCCACTACAGCTGGTGGACCTACCGGGCGGGCGCGCGGGAGCGGAACATCGGGTGGCGGATCGACTACTGCCTCGCGAGCGCCGCGCTGCGTCCGCGGCTGCGGCGGGCGTGGATCGAGCCACACGTTACCGGCAGCGACCATTGCCCGGTCGGGGTGGAACTCCGATGAGCGCCCCCGCCGAGGAAGTCCGGATCCGCCTGCTGGGCCCGCCCCGCCGCACCCTCGCCGTGGCCGAGAGCCTCACCGGGGGCCGCCTGCAGGCGCTGATCACGGGGGTCTCGGGGGCCTCGGCGTGTTTCCTCGGCGGGGTCTGCGCCTACACCGTCCCGCAGAAGGCGCGCCTGCTGGGGGTTGACGCCGCCCACGCGACCACGGTGGACGGCGTTTCGGCGCAGGTGGCCGCCGAGATGGCCGTGGGCGTCTGCCGGCTGTTCGGGGCGGACCTCGGGGTGGCGACGACGGGTTACGCGGAGCCGGCGCCGGCGCGGGGGGTCGCGCATCCGCACGCGTGGCTGGCGGTCGCCGCGGGCGGTCCCGGGGGGCCGAGCGTCCTCGGGCAGCGGCGGGTGGAGTTTCCGGGCCGGAACCGGCAGGAGGCGCAGCAGGCGGTGGCGGAGGCCGCCCTCGCGCTGCTCCTCGAATTCCTCAGGGCGCCAGCGACTGCACCAGCGCCATGATCGGCTGCACCTCGGCGGGGGGCGTCACCCAGTCGCTGTAGAGCAGCTCCGGCATCGTGTAGCGGGTGTTGTAGAGCGCGAAGTTGGCCTTGTCGTTGCGCGAGATGTGCCCGGCCTTGACCGTCGCCCCGGCGTAGAGGCCGACCGCCTTGGTGTAGGCGAGCATCGGGGTGCGGAGGAGGTTCTCGTTGATCCGCTCGGATTCCGCCGCCCGCGGACCGGCGACCGCCTTGGCGTCGACGCCGATGTTGAAGCGCTGGGTGAACAGGAGCCGCGGCATCGCGTCGTCGGTGATGATGAAGACGCTCTCGACCGCCTTGGCGCCGAGCTGGAAACCGAGGCTCGCCTCGTTGGCGTTGATGATCACCGGAATGCTCCAGCGGCCGTCCGGCTTCTTCACCATGATGATGCCGTAGCCGTCCTGCACCCCGAGCAGGAAGCCGGCCTTGAACTGGTTGAGCACCACGATGGCCTTCGCCCGCTGCCACACCGCGGGGGGGATCGCGAGCTGCCGCCGGGACTGGAACTCCTGGAGGATCGCCTCGCAGGACTCGACGCGGGCCACCAGCTCGGACCGGGCCGGCTGGGCGCGGGCGGACAGGGCGGCGAGGAGCGCCAGGAGCGGAAGGAGCAGGAATTTCTTCATGACGGGCGGAAACGGATGCGGGGACTATGCAGGGTCGGGCGGGGTTGGAAAGCGCGGAGTGGCCGGGGTTCCCCGCGGATCGCTCAATCCAGCCCGCGGGCCGCGAGGTCGTCCTCGTCCCAGCCGAGGAAGTGGCCGAGTTCGTGCAGGTAGGTCACGCGCACCTCCTCGGCGAACGTCTCCGGATCGCCGCCGGCGAAGTCCCAGAGGTTGTCGAGGTAGAGCAGGATCTGGGGCGGGGTGGGGTTGGCCTCGGCGAGTTCGGCGCCGTGCGGGGTGCCGGTGAACAACCCAAGCAGGTCCGGCGGGAAGCCCTCGCGGAGGACGTCCGGCGCGGGAAGGGCAGGGTAGTGGACCTGCACGCCGCGGGCGAGGGCGCGCAGGTCGGCCGGCAGCCGCCGTTGCGCGGCGCCGACCGTGTGGGCGGCGAGGGTGGCGCGGGCGGCGGCGTCCATCAGCGGGCGAGGCCACCCCGGGACGGGCGTGGGGCGGCAGGAGGCGGCGGGGGGCACGGCATGGGCGCGGCGGTACCCTACGGCCAGCGGCGCGGCGGGAAAGCGGATTCCGGCCGGCGGCGCTGGCGGCGGCAGCCGTAACTTTCCCGCAACTCTTCCGTGGAGTCCGCGTCTTGCGGGGCGGAATCAGCCCCCCGATGAAAACCGTTTCCCGCCTCCTGTTGGTCGCCGCCCTGTCCGGGGCGTTCCTCCCCTCCGTCAGCTCCGCCCAGGAACAGCGCAAGGGCCGCGGCGGGATGATGGATCCGGAGCAGCGGATCGAGCGCCTCGAGCAGGCGCTCGGCGCCCTCTCCACCGAGCAAAAGGCGAAGATCAAGGCGGTCTACGCCCAATCCGCGGAGAAGATGCGGAACCTGCCAGAGGACGAGCGCCGGGAGAAGATGATGGAGGTGATGCAGGAGGCCGGCCGCCAGGTTCGCGCCGTCCTCACCGCGGAGCAGCAGAAGAAATACGACGAGATGATGGCGCAGATGCGCCAGGGCGGGGCCGGCGAGCGCCGCAAGCAGAACTGAACCTTTGTCAGGGGTTGGTTGGCCGCCGCGGATCGCAGCCCGCGGCGGCCTTTTTTTCGCCCCCGCCGCGCCGGCCGCAGATTGCCCTTCCCCTGCGCCGGCCGCCCGCCAGCGTGGCGCGATGGGAGCCAAGAGACGCGTCGTCGTGGTCGGGGGCGGAGCCGCCGGGTTCTTCGCCGCGATCACGTGCGCCGAGGCCCTTGGCGCCGCCGGCGAGGTCACCCTCTACGAGGCCACCGCCCACCCGCTGGCCAAGGTCCGCGTCTCCGGCGGCGGCCGCTGCAACGTCACCCACGCCTGCTTCGACCCGCGCGAGCTGGCCCGCCGCTACCCCCGCGGCGGGCGCGAGCTCCTCGGCGCTTTCCACCGCTGGCAGCCGCGCGACACGGTCGACTGGTTCGCCGCCCGCGGCGTCGAGACCAAGGTCGAGCCCGACGGCCGGATGTTCCCCGTCACCGACGACTCCGCGACCATCGCCGACTGCCTCCTCGCGGCGGCCGCGGCGGCGGGCGTCCGGGTGGTCACGGCGCAGGGCGTGCGCAAGGCGGAGGCGCTGCCGGGCGGCGCCGGGTTCTGGCTCACGCTCACCGACGGCGCCGAGGTGCGCTGCGAGCGGCTGCTGCTCGCGACGGGCGGCAACCGGGCCTCGGCCGGCTTCACCATCGCGGCCGCCCTCGGCCACACGATCGAGCCGCTCGTGCCCTCGCTGTTCACGTTCCACATCGACGACAAACTGCTGGTCGGCCTGTCCGGCCTCGCCACGACGGCGACGGTGGCGGTGCCCGGCACCCGGCTGGTGGAGACGGGACCGGTGCTGATCACCCATTGGGGCCTGAGCGGCCCGGCGGTGCTGCGGTTGTCCGCGTGGGGCGCGCGGATCCTGGCGGAGCGGAACTATGAATTCCCGCTGACCGTGAACTTCGCGCCGCCGCGGAACCGGGAGGCGGTGCTGGCGGAGCTGGTCGCCCAACGCGCGCGCCACCCGCGGCGGCAGGCGGCCAACGGGGATCCCTTCGGCCTGCCCCAACGCCTGTGGGAACGGCTGGTGGCGGCCGCCGGCGTGGCCGGGGACGCGCAGTGGGCGGGGCTCGGCAACGCGGCGCTCGGGGCCCTCGCGGGCGCGGTGGCGGCGACGGAGCTGCGCGTCGTGGGCAAGAGCACCTTCAAGGAGGAGTTCGTCACCTGCGGCGGCGTGCGGCTGGCTGAGGTCGACTTCCGGACGCTGGAGAGCCGCAAATGCCCGGGGCTGCACTTCGCCGGCGAGGTGCTCGACATCGACGGCATCACGGGCGGCTTCAACTTCCAGGCCGCGTGGACGACGGGCTGGCTCGCCGGGCAGGCGATGGCGGCGCCGGACGCCCCGGCCGGCTGAGGCGGCGTCTTTCGCCGTCGCGCTCAGGGTGCCGTCAGCGGGGCCGCGAGGTCGCGCATCAGTTCCAGCAGGTAGTCCGGGAACTGCGGGCCGTAGAACGACATCGTGCGGGGCTCATAGCCGGGCAGGGCGTAGTGCCGCCCCGGCAGAATGTAGCCCACGTAGGCCCCGTTGAAGCTGGTGACCGCCGCGTCGAGCCCGCGCGCCCGCGCGAAGTCCTTCACGTCGAGCGCCAGCTCCCCGCTGAAGTCCCCGGGCGTCGAGAACCACAGCGCGTCGCCCGCGCGCAGCACCTGCAGCGGCACCGGGCCGCCCCAGGGGAGGAGTCGGTCCGCGGCCCACGCGCGGAGGCGCCAGTCCTGCGACACCCGCACTTGGGCCGCGGGCAGGGTGACCGGCAGGGTGCGCATGGCCAGGGTCACCGCCGGCTGGAGCGGGATGCCCGGCAGTGCGGCCAGGGTCTGGCCGGCGAGGTCCCGGCCCATCTGGTCGGCGCCGTCCTCCCCGCGCGCCGGAGCCACCGGCCCGTGGCTGCCCATTGCGCCCGCGAGGAACAGGGCCCAGCCGCCGGTGGCCTCCTCGACCGCCCGCCGCCATGCGCCGGGATAGTCGCCCGCGAACTCCATCCCTCGCCCGGGCAGGGCGGTGGCGTGCGCCGCGTAGGCCCCGACCACCCCGCGCCGGCCGCCGTCCTGGGCCACCACCAGCAGGCTGAACTCCGGATCGACCCGGCCGAGCGGGCCGAGGAGCCGGTTGCGCACGAGGGCGGGCGCGCTGAAGCGACCGTGACCCAGCCGCGCCGGACGGAGATCGGCGAGCGCGGCCTCCGCGGCGGCGACGAGCCGGTCCGCCAGCCATTCGCGCAAGCCGGGGGTGAAGGGCCCCGCGAACTGGCTGGCAAGCCAACCCTTGCCCCAGCCGCCCGGCCCGGCGTGCGTGTGCGTGGCGCCGAGGTAAAGGTGGCCCGGCGGCAGCCCATGCGCCGCTTGCAGCCGCTGCGCCACCAGGGCCGCGACCTCCGGCGGAACGATCAGCGCCTCGATCCCGGCGATGACGACGGTGGTTTCCCCGGCCCGCAGGGCGAGGGCGCGCGCCGTGAGTTCCTCGCGACTTCCCGTCGCGGGGCGGCCTTGCCGGTGTCCGTAGCCCGCCAGCGGCAGCCCGGGGAACCGCCCCGCCGTCGGATCCCCGGGGCCGGAGCCCGGGGCGGGCCACAGCGCCGCGCCGCCGAACCCGGCCGCGAGCGGCGCCGGGGTCAGCGTCGGGGTGGGCAGTTCCCCGAGCCGCGCCCGCGTCTCCGCGTGGTACGGCTGGCCGGGATAGGGCGTGGGATCCACCGGCCGCAGCGTCGCGATCGCGAGCGCTCCGACGAGGCCCAGGCCGGCCAGCAGGGTGCGGGTGAGGGCGCGCCGCCAGTTCATGAGGGCAGGCGAGGCCAGCGGCGAAACGGAGGCAACGGCAATCCCGCGCCGCCGGCCCCTGCGGTCTTGCGCCGCGGCGCCGGGCCGCCACATCACGTTCGCCGCCGATGACCACCCCGCCCGCCCGCCGCTCCTGGACCGCGCGCCTCCTCCGGGGCCTCGGCGCCCTCGGGTTGCTCCTCACGTTCGCCCTCGTCCTCCGCGCCGTCTACGCCTTCCGCGACCGCTCGCCGGGCTACGCCGTGCGGATCGCCGTCGACGGAGCCGCCGCCCGCGCGGAACCGCGCCCCCTGCGGGCCGGGTTCGCGCGCGAGAAGATCAACCCCGACCTCGGCGACCCCGCGCGCCCGGTCTACCTCGCCGGCTTCAGCCAGAACCGCCGCGCGACCGCCATCCACGACGACCTGCAGGCCATCGCGTGGGTCGTCGACGACGGTCACACGCGCGTCGGCTGCGTGGTCCTCGACGCCATCGGGCTGTTCCACGACGACGTCGTCGCGATCCGCCGCCGGCTCGCGCCCGAGCTCGGCCTCACCTACGCGATCGTCGCGACCACCCACAATCACTCGACCCCCGACCTGATGGGACTCTGGGGACCTCACCCCCTGCGCAGCGGCGTCGATCCGCTTTACCGGGAACAGGTCCTGGCCACCGCCGCGCGGGTGCTCGCCGCCGCGGTCGCGGCCCTGCAGCCGGCGCGGCTCGCGGTCCACGAGGTCCCGGTGGCGCCCGAGGGCCTCGTCGCCGACACGCGGCCGCCGCTGGTGTACGACGCCGACCTGCGGGCGCTGCACTTCACCGCGGCCGACGGCGGGCGCACGCTCGGCACCGTCGTCTCGTGGGGCAACCACCCGGAGACGCCCTGGTCGCGCAGCACCGAGATCACGGCCGACTTCTGCGGCTTTCTTCGCACCGCCCTCGAGGAGGGCCTGGTCGAGGGCGGCGAGGTGCTGACGCCGGGCGTCGGCGGCATCGCGTGCTTCGTCAACGGCGCGGTTGGCGGCCTGATGACCACCCACCCGAGCGTGACCGTGCGGGACCCGCTCAACGACCGCCTGCTGAAGACGCCTTCGCACGAGAAGAGCCGCGCCGTCGGCCGGCAGCTTGCCGCGAGGCTCCTTCCCCGGCTGCGCCGGCCCGCCGAGGCGCCGGTCGCGCACGCGCCCCTCGCGGTCCACGCCCGCACGGTCGAGCTGCCGGTCGACAACTTCAATTTCCTGCTCGCCCCCGTGCTCGGCCTGATGGACCGCGGCCACAGCCGCTGGGGCCACGTGCGTTCCGAGGTCGCGGCGCTGCGCCTCGGGGAAGCGGTGCTCCTGTGCGTCCCGGGCGAGGTTTACCCGGAGATCGTGAACGGCGGCGTGGAGCACCTGCCCGGCGCCGATTTCCCCGGGCCGCCGGTCGAGGTGCCGCCGTGGCGTGAGTTGCTCCCGGGGCGGGTCAAGTTCGTCCTCGGCCTGGCCAACGACGAGGTGGGCTACATCATCCCGCGCACGCAGTGGGACCGGCAGCCGCCGTACGTGCGCGGGACGGCGAAGCCGGAGTACGGCGAGGTCAACTCGCTCGGCCCGGAGACCGCGCCGCGCCTGCACGCCGCGGTGCGCGAACTGGCGGCGGCGCCGGGGATCGCAGACCGCTAGGCGGGGCGGCGATCGTCGAGGTACGGACGCAAAAAGACCCGGGGGGAGCAGGTCCCGCCCGGGTCCGAAGGGTCGCGGCCGCGGGGCGGCTCAGCGGAACTTGTAGTCGACGCGCAGCGTGAACGAGCGGCCGCGGGGGTCGGCGATGCGGGGTTCCCAGCTGCTGCCGGCGCCCGTGTTCGTGTCGTAGACGGCCGAGAACGGCGGGTTGGTGTTGAACAGGTTGCGGATGCCGGCGGTGACCGTCGTGTTGCGGATGCCGCGGTAGGCGAGCGAGAGGCCGTAGAGGTTGTAGGCCTTCACCCGCTCCTGCCAGTTGGCGGGCTTGACCGTGCCGTTGGCGACGCCGGGCAGCACCGCGTCGATGTAGCCGCCGCGGTACAGGTTGTTCACCTGAGCGGTCCAGGAGCCGATGCGGTAGGAGACGAACGCGGTGTGCTTCCACTTGATGCCGATCTCCGTGGATCGGGTAAAGCGGCCGATCTCGCTCTGGCTCCACGGCGCGGAGGCGAGGAGTTTGGACTGCTTGCCGAGCAGGTAGGAGAGGTCGAAGCCGGCGGTGAGCTTGCCGCGGCCGACGTCCGCGTTGCCGCGCAGGCCGAAGTCGACGCCCTTGGTGGAGGTCTTGCCGGCGTTCACCCAGCGCGAGTCGATGCGCGAGATCGTGCCGTTGGCGTTGCGGGTGAAGCGGTCCTGGAACAGGCCGTAGTTAGCGAGCAGCACGGTGGTGCCGAAGCTCTGGATCGTCCCGGTGCGGTCGACCTCCCACCAGTCGACGTTGCCGCTGAGGTGGCGGCCGGCCTGCACCACGATGCCGGCGGAGTACATCTTGGCCTCCTCGGGCTGGAGGTCGCTCTTGCCGCCGAAGAGCACGGTGGCCGAGTTGGGGGCGATCTGCTGGCCGGTGCCCGGGTCGATCAGGCCCGTCGCGGCGAGCGGGCTCTCGGTCACCGGGTCGAACATCTGCTTGAAGCTCGGGACGCGGAAGCCGGTGCTGTAGGAGCTGCGGACGAGGAACGCGTCGTTCGGCGCCCAGCGCAGGGTGAACTTCGGGTTCTTGGAGGAGCCGAAGCCGGTGTACTGGTCGATGCGTCCGGCGGCGTTGAAGTCGAGCCCGCGGAGCAGCGGGATCTGGAGCTCGGCGTAGGCCGCCTTGATGGTGCGCTTGAGGGTGCCGGCGGTGGCGAGGCTGTTGTCGAAGGGCGCGTTGAAGATCAGCGCGTCCGAGGAGCTCAGGTTCTGCCGGTTGTCACCCGAGAAGAAGAAGCTCTCCTCGCGCCAGTCGACGCCCACCGCGCCCTGGACGGTGCCGGCGGGCAGCTTCAGCACGGGGCCGGAGCTGGCGAAGTCGGCGTTGTCGGTGCGGTAGGTGCCGCCGTAAAGGCGCACGCCGTTGGCGCGGGTCTTGTCGATCGCGGCCATCGCCTCGGGGGTCTGGGTGTACGAGAAGACGTCGACCACGCCGGTGTTGATCAGGTTCACGAACGGCACGGTGTAGACGTAGCCGCTGGTCAGCAGGGAGTTGCCCTTGCTCTCCGCGCGCGAGGCGCCGAGGCGGTAGTCCCACTGCGAGAGGAAGCCGAGCGGGCCCTCCGCGCCCACCATCCCGCGGTAGGTGTCGGTGGTGGTGGTGAAACCGCGGTTGCCCAGCGGCAGCGAGCGCCAGCGGAACGCCATCGGCAGGCCGCGGTTCGCCGCCAGCGCCGGGAAGTACCCCGCGAGGGTGTTGAAGACCTTGTTGTAGCTCGCGCCGGTCGCCGGGTACGCGAGGTTGTACAGCGGGTTCGGCACCTGCGTCCGGCCGTCCAGCGCCGTCGTCGTCAGGCCCGTGCCGCTCGACCACTGGTTGGGCGAGAAGCTCTTGGTCGACTCCGACCGGCCCACGACCGCCTCGACGAAGAGGCGGTGGCGCTCGGCGACCTTGAAGGTCGCGCGGGTCACGAGGTTCGTGTTCTTCACCGGCTGCTGCAGCACGGCGGCGCGGCCGGTGTCCCAGGCCGAGCCGTACTTCGAGGCGGGCGAGGCCCAGAGGACCTCGTCATAGGGGCCCATGCCGTCGAGGCCCGCGTAGCCGGGGCCGTTTGGCAGGTCGACGTAGTTGATGCCGTTCACGCGCAGGGCCGGGTTCTGCGGGTCCGCTGGGCCGGTGCCGCGGCCGGTGTTGTCCACGTTGTCGCGGCTCAGCACCGAGTTGAGGGTGCCGATGGCGAAGAGGGTCGCGACCGGGGTGCCGCGGGTGTCGGGCGAGAGGCCGCGGTTCGGCTGGAAGGTGTTGACGAAGTCCCGCTGGTCGCCGCGCAGCTGCTTGGAATCCGAAAGCGACAGCGACGCCATCAGGTTGAACTTGTCGCGGTCGAGGTCGCCCCAGCCGCCGACCAGGCTGTAGCGGAAGATGTTGCCGCCGCCGTCCTCGGTCACGTCGGCCGCCGCGCTCGCCGCGACGCCCTGGTAGTTGGTCTTGAGGATGAAGTTGATCACGCCGCCGACCGCGTCGGTGCCGTAGATGGCGGAGGCGCCGTCCTTGAGGACCTCGACGCGCTCGATGGCCGCGAACGGGATCTGGTTGAGGTCGACCACGCCGCCGTTCAGGCCGTGCGAGGAGACGCGGCGGCCGTTGAGGAGGACGAGCGTCGCGCCGGCGCCCTGCATGCGCAGGTTGGCCGAGGTGGCGCCGTTGTTGCCGCGCTGCTGGCCGGCGACGACGTCGGCGTTGGACGCCAGGTTATCGAGGCCGTTGCTGTTGATGTTCAGCTCCATCAGCATCTGCTCGGCGGAGGCGATGCCCCGCAGCTCGAGCTCATCGGGGGTCAGGGTCACGACCGGCAGCGCGCCCTCGCCCTCGAGCCGCTTGATGAGCGAGCCGGTGACGACGTACTTCTCGAGCTTCACGGAGTCCCCCGGGCGGGCGGGCGCCGCCGGGTTGGGGGCGACGCTCTGGGCGCAGAGGGCCGGCGCGAGGGCGGCGGCGGTGATCAGGGACAGCCACCGGGAACGGCGGCGGGAGGGACGGGTGTTCATGGCTTGTTTGGACGGTCCGTGCCGACAGGGTCGGGCCGGGCGGGCCGGTGAGGGTGGACTCAACCGCGCGCCGCCGGCGCGGCAAGGATATTGCCTGCGGTTTCCCCTTGAGCGGTGGCCCGGTGGCGGCGCTGATCGCGGCCGATGTCCGGCCCCCGCGAGACCCCCGCCCCTGCGCCCGCGCCGCGCCGTCCGTTCTGGCGCGCGTTCCGTCGGGGTTTGCTCGCGGCCTCCGCTCTCGCCGCGCTCGCGCTCCTGCTCTGGCTGCACGAGGCGCTCTGGAACCGCTGGGTTCGCTTCCCCCGCGAGGAGCGCGCGTGGGCCGAACTCCGCGCCCGCCGCGAACCGGTGCCGGAGGACGCGGGCTGGCCCGAGTTCCGCGGCGCCCTTCACGCCCACTCCGAGCTCTCCCACGACTCCGAGGTGCCGTTCCCGGACATCCTCCGCGCCATGGACCGCGCCCGCCTCGATTTCATCGTCCTCGGCGACCACGCGCAGCCCGACGGGCGCGCCGACTTCAGCGCGCAGTGGCGCGGGCTCCACGACGGCAAGCTCCTCATCGCCGGCTTCGAGCTGCGCGACGGATTCCTCGCCTTCGGCGCCCGCCCCGGCGTCACCCTCAGCAACCGCACCCCGCCCGACCTGCTCGCCCGCCAACTCGTCGCCGCGGGCGGCGTCCTCTTCTACGCCCACCCGGAAAATCCCCGCGACTGGGACCGCCCCGAACTCTCCGGGATGGAGATCCACAACCTCCATTCAGATTTCAAGCGGGCCTACGGCAGCGTCGCCGAGGCCGTGCGGGCCCGCCTCCCCGACCTCCTCCTCAGTCACGGCCGCTTTCCCGAGCACGTCGCGCGCCTCGCCTTCGCGCGTCCCGAGGAGTTCCTCCGCCGCTGGGACGAGGTCAACCGCTCCCGCCCGATCGCCGGCGTGGCCGGCAACGACGCCCACCAGAACGTCGGCGTCCGGGCCGTGGTGACCGAGCGCGGCCGCCTCCGCCTCGAGGACCCCAGCCCGCGCCGGCTCGCGGAATTCGGCGTGCCCGACTGGCTGCGGCCGGCCGTGGCCGCGGTGGCCGGCCCCCTCGAGCCGGGTCGCCGCCTCTTCACGGTGCAGTTCGACCCGTACGACCTCTCGCTGCGCTACGTGAACACCCACGTGCTCGCCCGCCGCCTCGACGAATCCGAGATCGTCGCCGCCTTGCGGATCGGCCGGGCCTTCGTCGCCTACGACCTCCTCGCGGATGCTACTGGGTTCCGCTGGTTTGCCGAGACGGGCGGCGCGCCGGTGGTGATGGGCGAGACCGCCGCGTGGCGCCCCGGGACGCGCCTCCGGGCGGTCGCGCCGTTGCCGGGCCGCTTTACGCTGGTGCGCGACGGCGCCGTCCTCGGCCACGCCGAAGGCCGCGCGGCCGCCTGGGAGGCACCGGGGCTGGGCAATTACCGCGTCGAGGTCGAGCTGCGCGTCGGGGACGACTGGGTGCCGTGGATCTACGCCAACCCCGTGCGGTTGCGTTGAGCCGGGTTCAATCGCCGGGCCGCAGCCACCACCCGCGGTGCCAGCGCTCCCGGGCGAGCAGCTCGGGCTTCGCCCACCCGGTCTCCCGCGCGAGGCGGAGCAGCGTCGCGTCATCCTCCGGGAAGTCGTGGGCCCGGACGTGGGCGCGGATCTCGCGGTGCGCCGCGGCGGGGAGGAACGTCCAGTCCCGCTCCACCCAGCTCGCGTAGGCCTCCGTGGTCACCTCGCGGGTTTCGTCGGCCTCGCGCGCCAGGTCGATCAGCAGCATCCGGCCGCCCGGGCGCAGCCGCCGCCGCGCCGCCGCCAGGGCGACTCCCTTGCCCGCGGTCTCCAAGTGATGGAGGGCGTAACTGCAGAGGATCAGATCCACGCTGTCCGGAGGTCCCGCGAGCCCCTGGCGCAGGTCCGCCGCGTGCAGGACCGGGTCGATTCCGGCGGCGGTTAGGGCTTCGCGGGCCGCGGCGAGGGCCGTGGTCGACAGGTCGTAGCCGGTGTAAGCGGTGGCTGGCCGACCCGTCAGCAACCGGGCCGCGTGCCGCGCGCTGCCGCAACCGAGGTCGAGGACCGTGAGCGGCCGCGCGCCCAGATCCCGGGCGACCGCGGCGCCGGCGGCGGCGAAGAACGCGGGGTGGTGCATCGCCTCGTGGTCGAGGATCGCCTCGTACGTCGCCCATCCGTCAAAGAACTCCCGCACTTCCGCCTCATTCATACCGGCGAAGCTCCCGGGCTGCGCGCCCGCGTCAAGCGTCCCGCCGCCGGGTTCGGATTGCCCCCGGGCCGGCCCCGCGTTGCAGTCGCCGATCCGGCCTGCCCCCATTGGATCCCCTCCGCGATGAACCTGCGCCTCCTCCTCCGCCGCGTCCTGCTCGCCCTTGGCGGCGTGCTGGCGCTCGCGGGCGTCGTCGCGGCCGGGGTCTGGGTCTACCTCCACCCGTCCATCGAGCGGACCGACGGTCTGGTCTACGGCCACCGCGGCGACCAGGCGCTGACCTTCGACCGCCTCCGCCCCGCGCGCCCCAACGGCGCCGCCGTGGTGGTCGTGGTCAGCGGCGGGTGGCGCTCCAAGCGCCCCGGCGAATTTGCCACGTGGATGGCCGCCCCGCTCCTGCGCCGCGGTTACACCGTGTTCGCGGTCTGCCACGTCTCCCAGCCCCGGGCGACGGTGATGGAGATCGCGGCCGACCTCCACCGCGCGGTGCGCTTCCTCCGCCACCACGCGGCCGAGCACGGCGTCGATCCCGCGCGCTTCGGCGTCACCGGCGGCAGTGCGGGCGGCCACCTCAGCCTCCTCCTCGCCACGCGCGGCGGCCCCGGCGACCCTGCGGCGCCCGACCCGGTCGACCGCGAGAGCAGCCGCGTGCAGGCCGTTGCCATCTTCTTCCCGATCACGGACCTGCTCAATCTGGGCCGCTCCACGGAGAACCCCGGTGATGGCGGTCCCCCGCGCAGCTACGTGCGGGCGTTTGGACCGGAGGGCCGCGACCCCGCCCGCTGGCGCGAGATCGGCCGCGACACCTCGCCGATCTACCACGTCACCGCCTCGCTGCCGCCCGTGCTGATCCACCACGGGGACGCCGACACGCTCACGCCGCTCGAGCAATCGGAGTGGTTCCAGGCCGCCGCCGCCCGCGCGGGCGCGACGGTGCGGATCTCCGTCCATCGCGGGGGTAAGCACGGCTGGACCACGATGCCCTGGGACATCTTCCAATTCGGCGCCTGGTTCGATCGCCACCTCGCTCCGCCGCGCCCCGGTTGAACCGCGTCCCGCTCCCTTCCCTCCCGATGCCCCTCCGTCCCCGCCTGGTTCTGCTCCTCGTCCTCCTGGCCGCATGCCCTGGGTCCCGCGCGGCCGCGCCCGCCCCGGAACCCGCCCCGCGCGCCGGCAGCACCTACCTGTTCTACGGGGCGGGCCTGGTGGAGCGGCTGCTCGAGGAAGGTTTCCTCGAGGCCGGCCTGCAGCTGGCCTACCCGGAGCTCGGCCTGCGGGTCCGCAGCCTCGCGTGGACCGGCGATGAGGTCGGCCATCGCCGGCGGCCCGAGGGCTACGCCGAGCACCTGAAGGGCCTGCTCGCGGCGTGGCCGGCGGACGTCGTCGTGCTGGGCTACGGATTCAACGAGTCCTTCGCGGGCACCGCCGGCCTCGCGGATTTCCGGCGGCAGTACGAGATCCTGCTGGGGGAAATGGCGCGGCGCCATCCGGGCGCGCGCCTCGTGTTCCTCTCGCCCGCCGCCGTCGAGGAGCGTTCCGCCCCGGCCGGCGCCGCGCGCAACGCCGACGTCGCGGCCTACGCGGCGGTGGTGCGCGAGCTCGCGGCCGCCCGCGGGGAGCGGTTCATCGACCTCTTCGCCGCCAGCCGCGCGGCGTACGCCCGCGCGCCGCGGCCGCTGACCGACCTCGGCGTGAACCTGAACCCGGAGGGCACCCGCGTCCTCGGGCTTGAGGTGGCCGCCGCGCTCGCGGGCCATGGCGGACTCAGCCCCGTCGAGCCCCCGCGCCTCGAGGAGGTCGCCCGCGCCGCCGCCCGCAAGCACAGCCACAACGCGGAACTGGTGCGGCCGAAGAACGCGGCCCTCTACTACGGGGTGCGCCGCCGCCCCGAGGAGGCCGCGGCCGAGTTGCCCCGTTACCATGAACTGCTCCGCCAGGCCGAGGCGAACGTCCACGCGCTGGTCGCCCGGCCGAAGGGGGTGAGCGCAGTCGAACCCCCCGGTTTGAGCGCAGTCGAAAGTCTGCCCCCGCTCGGCCCCGGCAAGGAAACGCCCTACCGGTTCCCCGGCGGCACCGTCCGCGCACCGCGCGACCTCCAGTCCGAGATCGTCGTCGCCGAGGGTTACGCGCTCAACCTCTTCGCCTCCGAGGAACAGTTCCCCGAGCTACGCAACCCCGTCCAGCTGAGCTTCGACGCGCGCGGCCGCCTGTGGGTCGTGACGATGCCCTCCTTCCCGCACACCGTCCCCGGTGAGCGGCCGGCGGACAAAATCCTCGTCCTCGAGGACCGCGATCGCGACGGCCGGGCCGACACCTGCACGGTGTTCGCGGAGGGCTTCGATGCGCTCGATGGCGTCGCCTTCCACGAGCGGGGCGTGATCGTCTCCGCCCAGCCGCGGCTCCTCGTCCTCCAGGACACCGACGGCGACGGCCGCGCCGACACGCGGGCGGAACTGCTCCGCGGGGTCGACGTCACCGACTCGCACCACGGCGGGATGGTGGTCAGCGACCCGCTCGGGCACCTGCTGTTCTGCGACGGCGTGTTTCACCGTTCGCAGTTCGAGACGCCCTTCGGCGTGGTGCGCGGCATCGACTCGACGACCTACCGGCTCGATCCGCGCACGGGCCGGGTCGGCACCGAGTGGCAGAGCCAGACCCCGAATCCGTGGAAGATCGCCTTCACCGCGCAGGGGCAGCCGCTGCAGCGCTACGGCGGTGGCCACCTCCTCGACGGCCTCCCGCTCACGTGGACGCCGCTCGGGGTCTACCATCCGTACGGCCACGGCACGGTGCTCAACTACGCCAAGGGCTCCGCGCTTGCCGTGATCTCCAGCCCGAACTTCCCGCCAGAACTCCAGCCGGGCGTCGCCACCGCGGCCTTGCTCGGCAGCTACCAGGTCTCGCTGTCGGCGGTGCGGGCGGACGACGGCCCGCTCACGGCGACCTCGCGCGTCGACGTCCTCACCTCGAAGAACAGCACCTTCCGGCCGGTGGACGTGGAGTTCGGCCTCGACGGGGCGCTCTACGTCTCGGATTTCTCGAGCCTGATCATCGGCCACGCGCAGCACGCGATGCGCGACCCGCAGTGGAATCACGAGCGCGGGCGCATCTGGCGCGTCGTCCACCGGGGCCGGCCGGTGGTGCGGGACTGGCCGCGGATCGAGGGCGCGGATGCCGGGCAACTCGCGGCGCTGCTCGACCATCCGCAGGATCTCGTCCGCCACCACGCGCGCATCGGGCTCCGGAAGCTCGGCGTGGCCGCGGTGCCGGCGGTGGAGCAGGTCGCGCACCCGGGCGGCGCGAGCGACCGGGTGCGCCTTGAGGCCTGCTGGGTGTTGCTCGCCCTCGGCGAGGTCCGGCCCGCGTGGCTCGACGCGCTCGCCCGTTCGCCGGATCCGCTGGTGCGCGCGGCGGTGCCCGCGCTGGTGCGCTTCGGGGTGGAACGCCTGCCGGATGCGGCCGCGCGCCTCGGCCTCGCGGCCGCCGACCCGCATCCCCGCGTGCGGATGGCCGCGGTCAACGCGGTCGCCCACCTGCGCGCGGCGCGGCCCGCGCTCGAGGCCGCCCTTGCCCGGATGCCCGCCGCGGAACCCGCGGTCGCGCGGATGCGGGAGGATCTCAAGGCCGGGACCGCGCCGCGGATCGGCCGCGCCGTGCCGGTGCTGGAGGTCGCGCCCGAAACCCGGGTCGGTCACTGGCAGGAGGTCGGCGCGGCGCGCCCGACCGAGGAGCCGCCGCCGGCGACGGGCGACGCCCGGAAAAAGGCGAAGACGAGCACGCTGATGACGCGCACCTTCCGCACGTTCGTCGAGGTGGCGGAGGCCCAGCCGGCGGTGCTCGGCGTGCGCCACGCGTTTCTGGAGATCTCGGCCAACGGGGTGCAGGTGCATTCGGCCGACAGCCAGTACAGCGCCGACCAGCAGGCCGAGTTCCCGCTGCGCGCGGGCCTCAACCAGGTTGAGATCACCTACCGCCGGCTCCGGGCGGCGCCGCCGCCGGTTTTCCTTTACGATCCGACCGGCCGCCCGGTCCCGGGGGCGCGGCTGGCTCCCGACGCGGCGACGCTCGCGGGCTGGGCCCAACGCTGGGACGCCGCGCAGGGGGTGGGGGAGGGCGTGCTCCGGGTGCAGGCGGTACCGAACCAGATGCAGTTCGCGCCGACGGAACTCCGGGTGCGCGCCGGGCAACCGGTCCGGCTGGTCTTCGAGAATCCCGACCTGATGCCGCACAACCTCCTCCTCACCGCCCCGGACGCCGCCGAGGAGGTCGGCGCGCTGGCCGACGCGATGGCGGCCGAGCCGGGCGCGCTGGCCCGGCATTACGTGCCGGCGACCCCCCGCATCCTGCACGCCACCCCGCTGGTCGAGCCGGGGCAGCGCGCGGAACTCGCCTTCACCGCCCCTGCCGTCCCCGGCCGCTACCCCTACCTCTGCACCTTCCCCGGACACTGGCGGATGATGCGGGGGATCCTCATCGTCGAATGATTCCCGCCTCGCTCCGTCGCCGGGCTTGGATTTATCGGGCCGCGCTCCCCCTGCTGCTGCTCCTTGTCTTTCTCGCGGGCGGCTGCGTGCGCTTCCGTTACACGGGCGAGGAGGACCTGCCGGCCGCGTGGCGGACGGAGGTGACGGGTATCGCCTGGCGCCTGCCCCAGGGCCGCTTTGCCTCGGAAGGTCAGCTCGTGGCGGGGGAGGAGAAACCCACCAAGGTGCGGCTGGAGGAGATGTTCTTTCGCGGCCAGCTACGCCGCTCCGCGCCCGCCGACGTGATCGAGCTCACCACGGCGGGCGACGGCGCGTTCACCGCCCGGGCTTGGCGCGCGGGCCAGGTCGCGGCCGAACTTCGCCTCAACGGCCGGATCGATCCGCAGACCGGGTGGCTGGAGCTCAGCGACGTCCCAGCCAAGGAAAACCAGAAGTTCGGCCCCGTCGCCACTTCGCTGTCGCTGCGCGTCGGCCTTGGCGCTGATGGGGCCCTCTATGTGCGGGCCCACGGGACGGCGGCGGGCGTCGTGCTGTTCGTGCCCGCCGTCGGCGCCTCGACCGTGTGGGGCCGCTGGGAGCCGGCGCGGCCCTGAGTCGTTTTGGTGTGGCCGCGGCTGCAGCCGCGGATTGGCGGATCGGGATGCTGGGTCGTTTTCGGGGCAAGGGCCTGCGGCCGGACTCGTGCGATGGTCTGCATCCGCGGCAACTGCCGCGGCCACATCGGGCGCGGCCACTCGGGCCGACGTAATCCCCCGCTCAGCGCTTCTTGTTCAGCGCGGCGCTGAACCAATCGTTGTTCACCGCGGGGGGCGGCTTCGGCGCCGCGGCGGGCGCGGACCGGCCGGGACCACCCGGGCTGCGCGGGCCGGCGCCCGGCGCGGCGGACTTGGGCCCGATCACGGGATTGCTTCGGAGCGAGAGCGCGATCCGCCCGCGCGCCAGGTCGACCTCCGTCACCGTCACCCGCACCCGCTGCTGCGGACGGACCACGGTCGACGGGTCCTGCACGAACGTATCCGCCAGCTGGCTCACGTGCACCAGACCGTCCTGGTGGACGCCGATGTCCACGAACGCCCCGAAGGCGGTGACGTTGGTCACGATCCCCGGCAGCTTCATCCCCGGACGCAGGTCCTCGGGCCGGTTGACGCCCTCGGTGAAGCTGAAGGCCTCGAACTGCCGCCGCGGGTCGCGGCCCGGCTTCGCGAGCTCCGCGAGGATGTCCTTGAGCGTCGGCAGCCCGACCTCGGCGGTGACGTACCGCTCGGGCTGGATGCGGGCGCGCAGCTGCGCGTCGCGCAGCAGGTCCGCGACGGTGGCGCCGAGGTCCGCGGCCATCCGCTCGACCAGCGGGTAGCGCTCGGGGTGGACCGCGCTGGCGTCGAGGGGATGCGCGCCGTCGCGCAGGCGGAGGAAGCCGGCCGCCTGCTCGAAGGCCTTCGGTCCCAGCCGCGGCACCTCACGCAGCTCCGTCCGCGAACGGAACGGACCCTGCGCGTCGCGGCGGGCGACGATCGCGGCCGCTGTCGCCTCGTTCAGCCCGGAGACGTGCCGCAGCAGCTGCTTCGAGGCCGTGTTCAGCTCGACGCCGACCCCGTTCACCGCGCTGACCACCGTGTCGTCGAGCGAACGGCGCAGCGCCGCCTGGTCCACGTCGTGCTGGTACTGGCCGACGCCGATCGACTTCGGGTCGAGCTTCACCAGTTCCGCGAGGGGATCCATCAGCCGGCGGCCGATCGAGACCGCGCCGCGCACGGTCAGGTCGTGGTCGGGAAACTCCTCCCGGGCCACCTCGCTGGCGGAGTAGATCGACGCGCCGGATTCGTTGACCATCACGACCGGGATCGTGGCCGGCAGGCCCAGCGCGCGCACGAAGGCCTCCGTCTCGCGGCCCGCGGTGCCGTTGCCGATGGCGATGGCCTCGACCTGGAAGAATTTCACGAAGCCGAGCAGCTTCTCCTTCGCCTCCGCGGCGTGGCGGTCCGGGTAGACCACGTCGTGGTGCAGCAGCTTGCCCTGCCGGTCGAGGAGCACCGTCTTGCAGCCGGTGCGGAAGCCCGGGTCGATCGCCAGCACCGCCTTCTGGCCCAGCGGGGCCGCCAGCAGCAGCTCGCGCAGGTTGTCGGTGAAGACGCGGATCGCCGCCTCGTCCGCCCGCTTCTTTGAATCGAGGCGCATCTCGGTCTCCATCGCCGGCGCGAGCAGCCGCCGGCTCGCGTCCTGGACCGCCAGCGCCACGTGGTCCGCGCAGGTGGCCGGGGTCGTCCCGCCGGAGGTGCGCCCGCGGACGAACAGGCCCTGGACAGCCGCGAAGGCCGCGTTCTCGTCGGGCAGCTGCACGCGCAGCATCAGGCACAGCTCCTTCTCGCCGCGGCGCATCGCGAGGACGCGGTGGGAGGGCGCCTTGACCAGGGGCTCGCTCCACTCGAAGTAGTCCTTGAACTTGGCGGCCTCGGGGTCGGTGTCCTTGCCGGGCACGACCTTGGTGGAGATGACGGCGTCCTTCTGGAACAGGCCGCGGACGCGCGCGCGGGCCGTCTGGTCGTCCGCGGCCCGTTCCGCGAGGATGTCGCGGGCGCCGGCGAGGGCCTCCTCGGCGGAGGCGATGCGGGCCGGCTGGTTCTTGCCGTCGTCCGGGGTGTATTCGCGGCCCGCGTACGGGGCGGCGGCCGCGGCGGGATCGGTGGCCGGATCCTGCGCGAGGAGCAGTTCCGCCAGCGGCTCGAGGCCCTTCTCGCGCGCGATCGTGGCGCGGGTGCGGCGCTTCGGGCGGAACGGCAGGTAAAGGTCCTCGAGGGCGGCGAGGGTGTCCGCCGCCGCCAGCGCCTGCTCCAGCGCCGGCGTGGCGAGCCCGCGCTCGCGCAGGGAGGCGAGGATCGCGGCGCGGCGCTCGTCGACGGCCCGCCACTGCTCCAGCCGGTCGCGCACCGCGAGCACCTGCACCTCGTCGAGCTCGCCGGTCGCCTCCTTCCGGTAGCGGGCGATGAACGGCACGGTGGCGCCCTCCGCCAGCAGCTGCGCGGTCGCCGCGACCTGGAAGACCTTCACGTTCAGCTCGGCGGCGAGCCGGAGCACGTGGTCCGGATTGGGAACGGAGGCGGGGACGGCGGGGGCCGGGGTGGCGGACATCGGGAAAAACCGCCGAGCACACCCGCCCCGGGCGCGCGGGCAACCTCCAAAAGCGTGTCGCCCGCGCCGCGGCCGCCGCTCCGACCGTCCGGTGCGGATCGGCCCAGCGCAGCCTTGTCAGCCCCGGGCGATTGTGCGCGACTCCGGCGCTCCCGCGCATGTCCGCCATCAACCGCTTCCTCCTCGCGCACGACCTCCGGATCGCGACCAACCCCTGCGTCAGTCCGGACTTCTGCCTCGACTGGCCCGGCCTCCGCGCGCGGCTCGCCGCCGGAGCGGCGCTGCGCGAATACCCCAAGAGCCGCTTCACCACCGCCGACGGCGCCTGGACCCTCCTCGAGGACGAGCACGGCGACTGCGCCTGGCGGCTCGCCGGGAACGGCGGCGATGGCGGCCTGGAGGACGGGATCTCCCTCCCCGGCGGCGACCGCGCCTTCCCCGCCACCTTCGCCAACCTCCTCCGGCTCAAGAACCGCGTCCAGGAACACGACCCCGCCTCCACCCTTTTCCCCTCCGCCCCCGGCTCGCTCGGCCGCAGCACGCTCGGGGTCGGCGCGCGCTTCACCACGCTGCATTGGCCCGCGGTCGACTGGGCGATGAGCGCCCTCGGCCTCGGCGTCACCGCCAATCAGAACTCCATCCCGCGCGAGCTGGTGTACGATGTGGACGTGATGCTCGCCGGGCGGCTCGACCGCGTGCCGTTTCCCTTCATCGGCACGCAGGTCCCCGAGGGCCACCAGGGCCAGAGCGTCGAGGGGATGAGCCACGGCTGCGTCCTGGCGAAGCTGAAGACCGGCTTCCACCGCCGCCGCCTCGCGTGGAGCTTCAACGCGGACCACCAGCCGATCGGGGGCAAGTTCGACGACCGCGAGGATGCCCTCGTGGCCGGCTGCGTGCTCGCCAGCTACATCACCTTCGACCTCTCGCCCGAGCTGGCCGTCACGCCCGTCCCCGCCGATCCCGCCGCGTGGGTCGCGGCCGAGGTTCCCGCGGAACTCGTCGCCACCGTGCGCGCGCGGGTCGCCGCGGCCGGCCTGCCGCTCGAGGATGCCGCCTTCCACCGCCTCCTTGCCACCGTCTGGCCCTCCCTGCGCAAGATGAAGCGCCGCGACGAGAAGTACGCCGCCGCCCGGGCTCGGCTCTTCACCACGGCCGCCGGCCGCGAGTACCTGCGCGAGCTCTCCATCGACGAACTGCCCGGCCTCACCACGCCGGAGACGACGGCGGTGATGCTCGCCCTCTGCGAGGCCCTCGGGATGCGGATCCACTTCGTGGCGCCGGCCTTCGGTTTCCAGAAGAACATGCCCTACCCGGACGACGCGGCCCTGCGCGGGCTGATCGAGCGGCAATGGGCGGTCTGCCGCGCGTTCGGCGCCAGCATCGGGTTCCATTCCGGCTCCGGCAAATCCGCGGGCAACTACCGCGTGATGGGCGAAGTCACCGGCGGCCGCCTCGAGATCAAGACCAGCGGCCGCTACACCTACGAGATGGGCCGCGCCCTCCACGCCTCCCCGGATCCGGAGGACCAGGCGCTGTGGCGCGACTGGCACCGCTTCACCCTCGAACTCGCCCTAACCGGCGCCTTCAGCCCCGACGAGACCGAGCGGCGGATGGCGCGGGTCTTCATCACGGAGGCGCTGGCCCGCGCCGGCCGGGGCACGGAGGTCTTCGCGAACCCCACCGTCACCCGCGCCGCCCTCGAGTCCCTGCCGCCGAGCCCGGACGACATGTTCTGGTTCGAGTACAATTTCCTCTTCGTCCTCGCTGCCGGCGGCCGCGCGGACAAGGCCGCCCTCGGCGACCACACGCCCGCCGGCTACGCCCAGCGCGCCCGCTTCTATCGGATCAGCCCGGCCGGCCGCCTCCTCTTCGCCCGCCACGTCGCGGCCTACCTGATCTTCCTCGCCGAGGAAACCGGCCTCGCCGCCCCGGCGGCCTGCGCCGCCGCGCGCACCCTCCTCGCCCGCTACCGCACCCTCGAGGAGATGCTCGAGGACATCTCCCGCTAAACCCTTTTTTCCCGCATGCCCTCCCGGCCCTTCATCCACGACGACTTCCTCCTCGGCTCCCGCCAGGCGCGCGAGCTCTACCACCGGTTCGCCGCGGACGCCCCGATCTACGATTACCACTGCCACCTCCCGCCGGACCTGATCGCCCGCAACCACCAGTTCGCCGACCTCACCGAGCTCTGGCTCGGCGGCGACCATTACAAGTGGCGGGCGATGCGCACCAACGGCGTCCCCGAGCGCTGCGTCACCGGCAACGCCTCCCCGCGCGAGAAGTTCCAGGCCTGGGCCGAGACCGTCCCCCACACGCTCCGTAATCCGCTCCACCACTGGTCCGCCCTCGAGCTCAAGCGCTACTTCGGCATTAACGAGCTCCTCGACGGCCGTTCCGCGGAGCGCGTCTGGCGCAAGGCTAACGCCCGGCTCGCCCGCACCCGCGTCCACGACCTCATCAACCAGTCCGGCGTCGCCGTGGTCTGCACCACCGATGACCCCGCCGACACCCTCGAGCACCACGCGGCGATCCGCCGCGCGCCGGGCAAGCTGGAGGCGCGCGTCTACCCCGCCTTCCGGCCCGACAAGGCCCTTTCCGTGGGCCAGCCCGCCGCCTTCAACCCGTGGCTGGAGCGCCTCGCCGGCGCCGCCGAGGCCAAGGGCGGGATCAAGTCCTTCGATGACCTCCTCACGGCCCTCAAGCGCCGTCACGACGACTTTCACGCCGCCGGGGCCCGCGTCTCCGACCACGGCCTGGAGAGCGCCCTGGCCGAGCCGTGCACCCACGCGCAGGCCCGGATGGTCTTCGACGCCGCCCGCCGCGGCCGCGCGGCCACCCCCGAGGAGGCCGCGCGCTACGGCTCGTACCTCATGCTCGAGTTCGGTCGCTGGGACCACGCCCGCGGCTGGGTCAAGCAGCTCCACCTCGGTGCCCTCCGCAACAACAACGCCCGCCTCCTTTCGACCCTCGGCGCGGACACCGGCTTCGACTCGATCGGCGACTTCCCGCAGGCCGCCAGCCTCTCCCGCTACCTCAACGCCCTCGACGCCACCGACCAGCTGCCGCGGACGATCCTCTACAACAACAACCCGCGCGACAATTACGTCCTCGGGACGATGATCGGCAACTTCCAGGACGGCTCCGTCCCCGGCAAGGTCCAGTTCGGCAGCGGCTGGTGGTTCCTCGACCAGAAGGAGGGGATGGAGTGGCAGCTCAACGCCCTCTCCAACCTCGGCCTGCTCTCGCGCTTCGTCGGGATGATCACCGACTCGCGCAGCTTCGTCAGCTACCCGCGCCACGAGTACTTCCGCCGCACCCTCTGCAACCTGCTCGGCGCCGACATGGCCGCCGGGCTGATCCCCGGGGACTACGCGGCCGTCGGCGCGATGGTGCGCAACATCTGCTTCGGCAACGCCCGCGGCTACTTCGGCCTCGAACTCGCCCCCCGCTTCGCCGCCTGGCGCTGAGCTGGCTCCGGCCGTCCGTTCGCCGGGCTTGACGTTGCCGTGCTTTCGGGGACCGGTGGGGGCCTTCATGCGCCCCTGCCCGTCCCTCGCCCGGCTGCTGCCGCCGGCCCTCCTCACTTTCCTGCCCGCCGCTTTCGCCGCGGCCCCCGCCGCCCTGGCCCCGGCTCCCGCGGCCGGCGAGGAGGTCATCCAGCTCTCGCCCTTCGTCCTCTCCACCGAGCGCGAGACCGGCTGGTCGGCCAACGAGACCCTCTCGGCCACGCGCACCAAGCAGGCCCTCAAGGACGTCCCGGTGAACATCGACGCGATCACCGCCGATTTCATCGAGGATCTCGGCCTCAACACCGCCGATGAGGTCGCCCTCTTCGTGGCGAACGTCTACGCGGCGCCCACGATGGAGAACGACAACCAGACCGATAACTTCTCCTTCCGCGGCCTCTCCCAGCGCTTCAACGTTTCGCGCAACTACTTCCGCTGGTACGTCCCGAGCGACACTTACAACGTTGAGCGGATCGACTTCGGCAAGGGCTCCAACTCGCTCATCTTCGGCGACGTCGAGCCCGGCGGCCAGGGGTCCGTCTTCACCAAGCGCGCGCTGCTCGGGAAGAACTTCGGCACGCTCCTGCTCCAGCAGGGCAGCGAGGGCGCCTACCGCTACCAGCTCGACCTGAACCGCCGCCTCCGCGATAACCTCGCGCTCCGCTTCAATGCCGTCCGCCGCCAGGAGAAGACCTTCCAGGACGCCTCCGCCTACCGCCTCGAGGGCGAGACGATCACGCTCACCTACCAGCCCTTCCTGAACACGCTGATCCGCGTCGAGGCCGAACGCGGCGACTTCGACAATGCCCGCGGCTTCTCCGGCATCACCGTTCGCGAACAATCCGCCCGCTCCCTTGGCTTCACCAGCGCCGGCCCGTGGTACACCTCCGACGGCGTCTGGTTCAATCAGTCGTCCCTCCCCGCCGCCGACCGTAGCTCCACCAACGGCGCCGCCGGCGGCTCCCTCTCGCTCCTCGAGGGCCAGTTCGTCGACGTCGCGATGCGCAACGCCGCCGGCGCGATCACCGGCACCCGCCGCGTCGCCGGCTTCCCCAAGCACTACAACCTCCGCGGCTCCTTCGATCGCCAGGCCCGCCCGTTCGGCACCTACTCGGTCACGATCGAGCAGCGGATCGGCCGCCTCGGGCTCGAGCTCGCCTACAACCACCAGAACCAGGACGGCCTCCGCAACGACAACTTCTTCAGCAGCACGGTCAGCCTCGACGTCAACGGCCGCCCCTACATCGACACCGCCGGCATCGACTGGAAGCGCTTCGGCAACGACGTGGACGCCTTCCGCGGCACCGCCGTCCTCCCGCTCCAGCCCTTCTCGTGGATGCGCCAGACGCTCATCGGCTCGGCGGAATACCGCGAGGACTTCACCAACAATTACCGCAAGGCCCTCTACAACGTGAAGCGCTTCGAGAACGGCCAGGTCACCGCCGTCAACCAGACCAACGACCGCGTCCGCTTCCGCCTCTACCTCGACGACCCCGCCTTCTATTCCCGCGCGCTCTTCGATCGCTTCACGCTCGAGCGCCTGCCCGCCAACGCCGACTTCCAGGCCCGCCAGCTCTCCTTCGGCAACGCCGCCGACGGTACCGAGTGGCGCCAGGCCTACGCCGCCGCCGCCTCCGCCAACGGCTCCTATTTCAAGGGCCGCCTCCAGTCCCTCTTCGGCGTCCGCTGGGACTGGAACCGGACCTACGAATATCGCGGCACCCGCCGCTTCGGCCCCTACAACGAGGACATTGCCCCGCCGAGCCGCGAGGACGCCCTACCCGGGGAGTACGTCGAGAACGAGAACCTCCACCTCTTCAACACGAGCTACACCGCCGGGCTCACCTACGTGCTCAACCCGGACGTGAACGTCTATGCCGTCTATTCCGATTCATTCCGCTGGCAGGATGCCCGCACGTTCGATCGCCAGGTGTTCGGGCCCATTTCCGGCGTGACCAAGGAGCTCGGCCTCAAGGGCGCGGTCTGGGAAAACCGCGTCTCCTTCACGCTCGGGGTCTTCCACATCGACCGCCAGAACGTCGAGTTCCGCTGGACCCCCTCCAGCTTCGGCGCCGGGGACGTCGAGAACCTGATGAACCCGAATACCATCACCGCGAACGACCCCCGCTATGTCCGGTCGTGGAACGACGTGAACCAGTACCGCAGCATCCTCTCAACCGAGACCTCCAAGGGCTTCGACCTCACCGTCCTTGTCCGCCCGACGAAGGGGCTCCAGGCGCGCTTCACCCTCGCCAAGACCGACGTGATCACCCGGCCCGACTTCTCGGCCTTCCGGGCGTATTACGAGGCCGCGGTGAAGCGCGGGGACGAGGCGCCGAGCCTGATCGCCGACGCCAAGGAGGTGCTCGATTCCAGCGACTTCGCGACCAAGCCCGCCGGCGCCCGCGCCGCGCCCTGGTCCGCCAGCTGGATCCTCGATTACGCCTTCTCCCGCGAGTCCACCCCGTGGCTCCGCGGCGTCCGCCTTGGCGTCAACGGCACCTGGCGCGATTCCTACCTCTTTGGGATTAGCAATGGCCGGGAACTCATCGGCGGCACCAACCACGGCGTGAATGCCTACGTGATGCGCGACCAGCGCGTCTGGGGCCAGCAACTCCGCGTGCGCCTCGGCGTGCGCAATCTGACCGACCTCGAGAATAGCGGGGACAGCCGCAAGACGGGTTTCACCACGCTCGCCAGCGGAGCGGCGGTGTACCGGTACACATATGTGATGCCGGCGCGCTACGACCTGACCGCCACCGTCCGTTTCTGACCGTTGCGGTAGCGGCTCGTTTTAGCCCTTGCCGCCGTTGCCCCGCCCGACGGCCTTCCGGAGCTCCACCAGTTCCGCCAAGTGCGACTTAATCTGCCGCAGGGCCGAGCTGCTCAGCGGCTCGTTCGCGCCTTGCAGATCCGCGCGGATCAGCTGCTGGACATAGCCGGACATCGAAAGTCCCCGCTCCTTCGCGCGGGATTTGGCCCGATCCAGCAATTCTGGCGTGAACGAGATTCCCTGGGTCGTATTTTCGCGGGCCATGGTTTGAATACGCCCGATTTGGGGCACGGAAGCAATCCTTCCCGAGTGGGGAAAATACATTAGGGCTCCACGTTTTACTTGCGTAAGCAACCGTTCGCGAATTGCTTACGGCTGCCGTCCAGTTTTCCTTCCGGCCCGCCGTTCACCTTCTCTGATGCCTTCCTCGAAACGCTCCCCGCGCCCTCGTCAAAGCACCTCCTCGCGCCCCCGCAAGGGTCAGGAGCAGGCCGAGCTGGCTGCTTTGGTGCGCGAAATCCGGGCCCTGCTGCGCGCGATGGCGCCGCAGGAGTCGAAGCGCCCGCGGACGCGCCGCCGTTAACCGCCGCGCTTCTCCGAACCCCGGCCGTTGGCTTGGCGCAGCTCCAGCAACTCCGTGAGCAGTGCCTTGATCCGGGCGAGCGTGGCGGCATCGAGCCGCGTTTCGTCGTCGGCCAAATCGGACAGGATCAACTGCTGGACGTAGGCTGAAACGGAGAGGCCTTTTTCCTTCGCCCTCGTCTTGGCCTGCG
Organism: Opitutaceae bacterium; assembly: GCA_027485815.1. Lineage (GTDB taxonomy): Bacteria > Verrucomicrobiota > Verrucomicrobiia > Opitutales > Opitutaceae > ER46. Next base: position 36,229 of record JAIXQE010000172.1, on the reverse strand, counting down.
TCAGGAGCGTCGGGGTGAATGAGATTCCCTGGGTCGTATTTTCGCGTGGCATAAAGGAAGTAACCCCGTCGAGCAGAGACTGCAATCGGGACTGAAAGCGAGCCTCCGGATGGCGCGGGAACATTTTTTAGACCTTGGTATGCAGACTGTTGCGTATTGTTGCTGGAAGTCGCCCACCACCGGCAATTCAGCTTCAAGTGCGGGCTAACCCCAAATTCGGGGTGATAGTCCCAGCGTCTGCTCGAGGGGTGCGGCGTCTTGTTGAATTAACCTCGCGTCGCCATCCGTCCGCCGCAGCTCCTCGCCCCACATGTCCAAACGCAAACCGCGTTCCGCTTCTACCCCGCCCGCCGTCCTGTCGCCCCGCCCCGCGGCGCGCGCGGCGCGTCTCGCCCGCGTCCGCCGCCTCGTGCGGGAAATCCGCGGGCTGGTGCATCAATTGGATTCCGTCTGATCCGGCCGCCCGCGCCACGTTCCCGCTCGCGCGCCGCCCCCGCCTGCGCCTTGCTCCGGTAATGCGCGGATCCCAGCGCCTCGAGGTCGTCCAAAGCCCCATCATCCCGGTGCTCGCGGACCTGCTGCGCGCCCACCCGGACGCGCTGTCGCTCGGGCAGGGGATCGTCGGCTACGCGCCGCCTCCCACGGTGGCGGAACGCCTCGCCCGCACCGCCGCCGATCCCGCCCTGCATCGTTACCAGCCCGTCGCGGGCCTCCCCGAACTCACCGCCGCGCTCGGCGACTGGATGGCCCGCCGCCACGGGGTTCCGGTCGGGCCCGCCCACGGCAATCGCCTGTTGGTGACGGCCGGGGGCAACAACGCCTTTTTCGCCGCGCTCCTCGCCGCGACCGAACCCGGCGACGAGGTGATCCTCCCCACGCCCTACTACTTCAACCACGAGATGGCGGTGACGATGGCCGGCTGTCGCGCGGTCCCCGTGCCCACCGACGCCGCCAGCCAGCCGGATCCGGATCGGCTCGCCGCGGCCGTGACTTCCCGCACCCGCGTGATCGTCACGGTCTCACCCAACAACCCCACCGGTGCCGTCTACCCCGCCGCCACGCTGCGGGCGGTGAACGCGCTCTGCGCCGCGCGGGGATTGTATCACTTCAGCGACGAGGCCTACGCGGAGTTCGTCCATGAGGGGCCGCCCCATCACGCCCCGGCCGCTGACCCCGGGACCGCTGCCCATACGGTCTCGCTGCATTCGCTCTCCAAGGCCTTCGGCTTCGCCGGCTGGCGCATCGGCTGGCTGGTCTGCCCGGCCGCGCTGGAGCCGGCCCTCCGCAAGATCCAGGACACGCTCCTCATCTGTCCCCCGGTGATCTCGCAACACGCCGCGCTCGGCGCCCTCGCCGCGGGGCCGGAGTGGATCGCCGGGCAACTGGGCCCACTGCGCGAGAACCGCGCCCGCCTCTCGCAAAGCCTCGCGGCCCTCGCCGCCGACGGCCTCTGCACCCTGCCGCCCGCCGCCGGCGCGTTCTACTTCCTCCCCGACCTCCGCACGGCGCTCGATCCCCTCACGGTTGCGGAGCGCCTGATCCGGGAACACGGGGTGGCGGTCGTCCCCGGCAGCGCCTTCGGCTGCCCGGAAGGCTGCCGGCTGCGCGTCGCCTATGGCGCGTTGCCCCCGGACCGCGCCGCCGAAGCGGTTGCCCGCCTCTCCCGCGGCCTTCGCGCGCTCGCCGCGCCCTGACCCGCCTCGTCGCGCAGTCTGCCTCCAGTGATCCTCCAATGATCCTCCAATCCTCCTCCATACGAGGAGGAGGGCGCCGGGGCGGCAGGGCCCGGGGTGGCCGCGGCTGCAGCCGCGGAGCACCAACCCTTCCCGCCTCCGCCTGAAGCGGTCACGCCGCGGCCCCCTCCGTCTCACCCCATCCGCAGGTTGATCCCCTTCACGCCCTCGCAGCCCGGCACCTCGCGAATGCGCCCGACGATCATCTCCCGGTGATGGAACAGCTCGTTGCGCACGACGGCGTGCGACACCAGCACGAGCAATAGATTCCGCTCGAGGGTGACCGGATGCGAATAGGCCGCCGCCGCCGCCCCCACGATCTCCCGCCAACGCTCGCGCAAGGTGTATTCAGGCGCGTCGCGCCCCAGCCGGTACTCCTGCCGCAGGACCTCGATCAGGCCCGCCAGCGGCTGGGTCGCCCGCGGCCGCGACCGCGTGGGCGCCTCCGACGGCACGCCCCGCAAATCGGCCACCAATTGCTCAGCCAGCCGGCTGAACGCGTGCGGTTCGCCCCCCTTAGGCATCGGGTTCCCTCCGCCGCTCCGCCTCATACAGCCGGCCATACCGCACCAGCGCCCCGAACGCGGTCGCCCACGCGATGTACCATCCGGGGAACCCATCGAGAAATCCCCGCCGCAACACGTACCCCCGGAAAAACCGCCACGCCGGGCGGAACACCGCCGCCCCCAGCCCGAAACGCCGGCCCCGCGCCTGCTGCTGCCGCAGGAACAGGTCCGCGAACGGATTCACCTTGGCCACATGCGCCGACAAGCTCGGGAACGAATGGTGCAACAGGTCCGCCCGCAGCGTCGCCACCGGACCCTCACACTCCGCCCGCTCGTGCACGAAGGCGTCCCCGACCCACCGCGACCGCTCCTTGCGCAGCAGGCGCAGGCAGTGGTCCGGATACCAGTCCCCGTGGGTGATCCACCGGTCAATGAACCACGTCTTGCGCGGAAACCGCGCCCCCGCATGCGCCCCTGGCGCCGCCAGGAACGCCAAAATCTCCGCCCGCAGCTCGGGCGACACCTCCTCGTCCGCATCCAGCGCCAGCACCCACGGCTGTTTCGCCAACGCCAAGGCCGCGTTCTTGGTGTCCCGGTACCCCTGCCAGGGCAACTCGTGGACCACCGCTCCCGCTTCCCGCGCGATCGCGGCACTCGCGTCCGTCGTCCCGTTCAGGGCCACGATGACCTCCGCCGTCCATCCCCGCACGCTGGCGAGGCAACGTGGCAGGTTCGCCGCCTCGTTGCGGGCCACGATGACCACCGACACCGCCGGCACAGGGGAGGGGAGGGCCGTCATTGCCTCATCTCCGCCCCGCCAGGCTCCGCGGGATCTGGTACAGGTAACCGCAGGACCGCCACGCCCGCACCAGCGCCTGCTTGGCCGCCCCCGGCCGCAGGCACAGGCCCTGCAGGAGGGCCAGCACCACAAAGCCGGCCAGCTTCAGGCCGTTCGCCGGCAGCCGCCCCACGAGGTACGCCGCCCCGCCCGGCTGCCCCGCCCGGTCAATGACGCGCGAACGCGCCGAATCGAAGGCGTGCCGCGCCGCATAGCGGAAGGTGGTCCGGCTGGCCGGCATCTGGTGCCGCACCGCCGCCGCCGGACTGAACCACACCTCCAGCCCCGCCCGGCGTACCCGCCGGATCATCTCGCTGTCGCCGCCCGAGAAATAGTTGCCCGCCGCCCGGTCCAGCCCGGTGTGGAACAGCCCCAGCCGCTCGAACACCCACCGCGGAAACGCCAGATTCGCCCCCATCGGGCACTGCTCCGGCGGCAACGGCCCCGCGTCCACCCTAAAGGCCAGCGGCGCATGCCAGTCGCGGATCCACGCCGGCTGGCCCTCCGGAAACACCGGGATCACCTCGCCCCCCACCGCCCCGATCCGCCCCGCCGCATCCCCGAGCAGCGGCCCCGCCAACTGCCGGATCCAGTCCGGCCCGACCAGAATGTCGTCGTCCCCAAACAGGAGCACCCGCCCGCGCGCCTCGACGACGGCGCGGTTGCGGGCGTGATCCAGCCCTTGGCGCGGTTCGCGAAGATGCCGGGGGGCGGGGTTCGCCCCGGCGAACTCCGCCACGACCGCCGCGGTCTCATCCCGCGAATTGTTATCGATCACCAGAATCTCGTAATCCGCCGCCGGAAAATCCTGCGCCACCAGTCCCGCGAGGGTCTGGCGCAGCCATCCGGCGCGATTGTAGGTGGGAATCGCGACGGTCACCGGCAAGGGCGGGGACGCGGGACTGGGCATCGCTCGGAGGCTTGCGGGCGGTGGTCCGGACGCAAGCCGCCGCTGCCCGCCGCCCGCCCCTGCGCCTACATTCGGCAGATCAGGAGCTCCCGCTCGTAGATCATTTCCTTCGGCAGGTGGGAGTGCAGGTCGAGGAACAGCTCCTCGTGCCCGATCACCTCCTGCCGCCACAGGGCGCGGTCGAAGTGCTGTAGCGCCTCGAACTGTTCGCGCGGGAAATCCATCCCGGTCCAGTCGAGGTCCTCGTAATGCGGCATCCAGCCGATCGGGGTCTCCCGGGCCAAGGCGCGCCCCCGCGCCCGGTCTACGATCCACTTCAGCACCCGCATGTTGTCGCCAAACCCCGGCCACAGGAACTTCCCGTCCGGCCCCTTGCGGAACCAATTCACATGGAAGATCCGCGGGGTCTCGGTCAGGCGCTTCTGCATCCCGATCCAGTGCCGGAAATAGTCGCCCATGTGGTAGCCGCAGAACGGCAGCATCGCCATCGGGTCCCGGCGTACCTTGCCCACCGTGCCCGCCGCCGCCGCCGTCATCTCGGAACCCATGGTCGCACCCATGTAGACGCCCGAGCTCCAGTTGAACGCCTGGTACACCAGCGGCATGGTGGTCGCCCGCCGGCCCCCGAAGACGATCGCGCTCAACGGCACGCCCTCCGGGTCCTCCCACGCCGGATCGATGGTCGGGCACTGGGACGCCGGGGCGGTGAACCGCGCGTTCGGGTGCGCCGCCTTCGCCCCGGTCGCCCGCGCGATCTCCGGGGTCCATTCCTTCCCCTGCCAGTCCGTCAACCGCGCCGGCAGCTCGGGCGTCATCTCCTCCCACCACACGCCGCCTTCCGGCGTCAGGGCGACGTTGGTGAAGATGGTGTTCCGCGCCAAGGCGGCCATTGCATTGGGATTGGTCCGGACCGAGGTGCCCGGAGCCACCCCGAAGAAGCCGGCCTCGGGGTTGATCGCCCGCAAGCGCCCCTGCGCATCCGGGCGGATCCAGGCGATGTCATCGCCCACGGTCCACACCTTCCAGCCCTTCTCCTGGAAGGGCGGGGGCGGGATCAGCATCGCGAAGTTGGTCTTCCCGCACGCGCTCGGGAACGCCGCCGCGACGTAGGTCTTTTCCCCGCGCGGATCCTCCACGCCCAGGATCAGCATATGCTCCGCCATCCAGCCCTCGTCGCGGGCCATGTTGGACGCGATGCGCAGCGCGAAGCACTTCTTCCCGAGGAGGGCGTTGCCGCCGTAGCCCGAGCCGTAGCTCCAGATCTCCCGGGTCTCCGGAAAGTGCACGATGTACTTCTCCCGGTTGCAGGGCCACGCCACGTCCGCCTGCCCCGGCGCCAAGGGCGCCCCCACCGAATGCAGGCAGGGCACCACCCGCCGGTCCTTCTTGTCGATCTCCTGGAACACCGGCAGGCCAATCCGGGCCATGATCCGCATGTTCACCACCACGTAGGGAGAATCGGTCAGCTCCACGCCGATCTGCGCCATCGGCGAACCAACCGGGCCCATGCTGAAGGGCAACACGTACATCGTCCGCCCCGCCATGCAGCCGCTGAACAGTTCCCGCAGCTTCCGCCGCATCTCGTACGGGTTGACCCAATTGTTGGTCGGCCCCGCGGCCTCCCGCGAATGCGAGCAGATGAAGGTCCGGTCCTCCACCCGCGCCACATCCCCTGGATCACTCCGCGCCAGGTAACACCCCGGCCACCGCTCCTGGTTCAATCGGGTGAAGGTGCCCGCGGTCACCAACTGCCCGCACAAGGCCTCGTACTCCGCCTGCGAACCATCCACCCAGTGGATTGCCGCCGGTCGGCACAGGGCCGCCATCTTGTCGACCCAACGCAGCAGGTGCTCGTTGCGGGAAAGCGGGACGGAGGAAGTCGTTTTCATCAGGAAGTCCAAGGTGCGGCGGACCGGCCGCCGCGGCCACGAGGGAGGAAAGGAACCACCCGGCCGGAGCCGGCGTCCGCGGGTGGGCGCCGCGTCCGCCGGCCGGGCCCGCGCTCAGAACTTGCGCGTCAGCTGCAGCGCATAGGTGCGGCCACGGGCCATCACGTTGTACACGGACGGCTCGTACCCGCGGGAGTCGCCCGAGAGCGGCGGCTCCGTGTTGAACAGGTTGTTCACGCCCAGGCGCACATTGGTGTGGTGCAGCCAGTTGCCCGGCAACTGCAGGCGGTGCGTCACGAACAGATTGTAGCTGCTGCTCGCCTTGACGATGAACCGGTACGACAGCGCGCCGTTGTTCAGCACCGGCCGGATATAGCCCGGATTCCCCAGGGAATCCCAGGTGGCCTTGGTGGTGGTGATGTTCACGTCGGTGAAGCTCCCGGTGTAGTACCAGCCCAGGCCCGCGCCCCAATCGCCCTTCTTCCAGGTGAGGTTGGTGCTGCCGCGCCAGATCGGGGTCGCCCCGCCCGCGTTCACGCTGTTGCCATCCCGGTAATTGGCCCGGGTGCGCCGGCTGTCACCCACGGGCAGACTGTAGGCGTAGAACTCGTTCAGGTACGTCCAGGTCGTGTTGGTGCGGAACTGGCCGACGCTCAGCTGCGGGAACCGGTAGCTGACGTCGAAATCAAACCCGTTCACGAACTGCTGCGCCTTGTTGAAGTAACTGGTCCGCAGGATGTCGATCGCCCCGACCACGGCCCGCTGGTTGCCTGGGGCGCGCGTCGCATTGTAGGCGGCGAAGGCCTCCCGGTCCGCCGCCGTCACCGGCAGCCGCACCACGGAGGGATCGCCCTTGTAGGCGCCCGTGCCCGAACCGAGGTCCACCTGGCCGACGGTCTGGCCCGCCGCGAGGGCGGACTGGGTCGCCGCCAGCAGCGCCGCGGTGTCGTCCGCAATGCCACCGCCCGACGCGATCAGATCCAGCTGGCGAATCTCCCAGTAATCGACCGAGACCGACAGCCCGCGCACGCCCGGCACCTCGATGACCACGCCGGCCGACTTGCCCCGCGAGGCTTCCGGCTGCAGGTCCCGGTTACCCGAGGCCACGCTGCGCCGGTTCGACGGCCCATCGGTGATCAACCCCGTCACGGTGCTGCGGTAGGTGTCGGTGCTGCCCGTCACGGTCCGGATCAGGGTGCCGGTGAACAGCTGGGCCAGGTTCGGCGCGTGGAAGCCCTCGTTGTACGAGGCCCGCACCATCGCCCAGTCAAAGGGCCGCCAATTGACGCCCAGCTTGGGCTTGGTGGTGTCGCCGAAGTCGGTGTAGCTCTCGTACCGCGCCGAAGCCGACAGCTCCAGGGAGCGCACCAGCGGCAGCTGGAAGTTGCGCCCGACCAGCGGGACGACCGCCTCGGCGTACAGCGCCGCGACGTGGCGGTTGCCATGGGTGTCCGAATTCGGCGAGAAGCCCAGGAAATCGTTCGCGACCGGATCCAGGCCCGAGCCCGGCGGATTCAAGCCCGCGAACGGCGGGCGGTAGTCATCGTAGGCTTCGTAGCGGAATTCACCGCCGAAGGCCGCGCCCACCGTGTTGCCGCCCCAGAGCTGCACCACATCGCCGCTCGCGCGGAAGTCCGCGCTGCCCAGCTTGGTGATACCGCTGCGGATAAAGCTGGAACGGAAGGTCGACTGCACGCTCTCCGGGTTCTCGTACGGACCGGTAACCACCAGCTGGCCGTTCTGCACCGCGAAGGTGCGGGTGAAGGGGTTGAACGCCCGCCCCGGCTCGGTCTGGTTGATCGCCTGGATCAACAGGCTCTTCCGGGTCGGCCCCTCCTCGTTCTCGGTCACGCGACCCTGCGCCCACAGCACCGCCGCTTCCCAACTCCAGGTGCTGAGCAGCTTGCCGCGCAGGCCCGCCACGCCCCGGTACAGGGCCGTGTCCACGTAATCGGTCCGCGTCGCCAGATCGGTCAGCCGCTTGTTGGTGATCGACACCGCCGACGGGGTGCCGGTGAGCCGCGGCGTGCCGTCCGCATTCGGCGCGCCCGTGGGCGACCAGAAGCGGTTGCCAAAGGGATTCCAGGGATTGGTCACGGGCACGATGATGAAGCCATCCGTGCTCTGCGTGACGCCGTCCGGCTCGCGGTAGGTCACCGAATGCGCCCGATACAGGGTGAAGTCCGCGAACGCCGTGACGCGGTCGTTCACATCCAGCTCGGCCGCCGCGTGCACGTTGGTGCGGGCGGTCTTCGGCTGGATGACGCGATAGGCATTATTGTTCCAATAGTAGTCCCGGGTGATGCCGGTCCGGATCGGCGCCGCCGGCGCGAAGCCCACGCCGGTCGCGGTGGGAGTCAGGACAAACAGGCCCGAAGTCGCGGCCATCGTCGCCGGCACGCCCGCCGGCCGGCTTCCGGCAAACCCGGTGACCGCCCCGAAGGCATTGGTGGCGGTCACGGTCCCCAGCAGGAAATTACCGAAGGGCGTGGTCGCGGAACGGGCATTGAAGGCCCCCGCCGCGGTGGTGTCGCCCTGCTGCCACGGCGCCGGGGCCCGGGCGCTGTTGTCACCATCCGCCGAGAAGGGCCGGTCGCGGGCATAGATCGGGTCGCGCAGGTAATAGTCCGCCGTCAGCACCGCCCGCCCCCGCTTGCCTGCGAAGGTCAGCCCGTGGGTTAGGGTGCCCCGGTACTCGGTGCCGTCGCCGTACTCGGTCACCCCGTAGCGCAGGGCCAGTTCGGTGCCGCGGAAGTTGCGCTGCATCGTGTAGTTGATGACCCCGGCCACGGCATCGGAGCCGTAGACGGACGAGGCGCCGTCGCGCAGCACCTCCACCCGCTCCAAGCCCCGGTTGGGCAACTGGTTGATGTTGGTGGAGAGGGTCGGGACCCCGGCTTCGCTCTGGCTGATCGGGTGGGGGACGAGGCGGCGGCCGTTGAGCAGCACCAGGGTGTTGCTGGAGGGAATCCCGCGCAGGGAGACGCTGGCGTTGTCGCCGGGGGCGGTCGCCCCCAGGGTGGCGGTTTCGTTGCCGGGCAGGCCGGTCACCTGCGGCAGCGCGGTGATCAGGTCCGAGGGCTGGCCGGGATCGCGGATTTCCATCGCCGCGGCGTCAAAGATGGTCACGGGCAGCACCTTCTCGACTTCCAGCCGCTTCACATTGGAGCCGGTCACGGTGAAGGCCTCGAGCTTGAGGGGCACGTCGGCCGCCGCGGCGGCCGACGCGGGGGCCGGGGCGGTTTGGGCCCCGAGGGAGAGGGCGCCCAGGAATGGGAGCGCGAGCAGCGGGCGGAACAGGGTGGAGGTCATGGGTGCGGTGCGAAAGAGGGGAGGGTGCGCGACGCGAGGTCAGACGCAAGCGGCCGCTGCACCCGGAATCGCGGGTGAGCAGGCCCCAAACCGCCGTTGACCCGCCGGCACGCGGGGCTAGCTTGGGCGCAGGATGAGCTCCGTCTCCCTCTCGGCCCGCGATCCCGTCCGCCAGTTCTCGATTTTCGCCGAAAATCGCGTCGGCCGCCTTCACGACCTGACCTCCCTGTTCCGGAAAAACGAGGTCCACCTCATCGCCATCACGGTCCTCGACACGACCGACAGCGCGATCGTCCGGGTCATTGTCGACGATCCGGAGCGGGCGCGGGAGCTGATGGTGAACAATGACTTCCCTTACACCGAGGTGGAGGTCCTGGCGGTCGAGCTCGCCGGTGAAGGGGAGCTGAGCGGGGTGCTGGCGGCCCTCTACGAGGCGGAGATCAACATTCACTACGTCTACAGCTTCATCCGCCGTCCCGAGGGGAAATCGGCCCTCGCGATCAATGCGGAGGACGCTGAGGTCGCCGCTCAGGCCCTCGGGAAGCGCGGCTTCCGCATCCTGACGCAGGCCGATATCGCCCGCTGAACCCGCCCCGGGGGACGTTCAGCCGGCGAAGGTGGTCATCAGCTCCGCGTAGATCCGGGCGCTAGCGAGCAACTCGCGCACCTTCGCCCGCTCGTCGACCGCGTGGCAGCGCTCGCCGCCCGGGCCGTAGCCCAGGGTCGGGATCCGCCGGTGGTGCGCGAAGAAGTGCATGTCGTTGAAACCGGTGGAGACGTTGAACCGGGTGGGCGTCCCGCGGACGCGCCGGACGCAGCCCGCCATCGCGGCGAAGAACGGATGGGTGGGCGGGCTGAAGCACGCGAAGTTCTCGGCCAGCTTGCGGACGCGCACCTTGCCGGCCGGCAAGTCCCGCGCGGCCTGCGCGACGAAGGTCCGGAACTCGCGCTCGGCCGCGGCGTGGTCCTCCGCCGGCAGCACCCGCCGGTCGACGGTGAAGCTGGCGTGCGCCGGGACGGTGTTGATCTTGGCCCCTTCGCCGCAGTGGAAGACGCCGCCGAGGTTCACGGTCGGCCGCATCTGCCGGCCCTCCGGGGTGCGCCAGGTCCGGCCCGCGAGGGTCCGCTCGTAATCCGCGAAGCGCCCCACCAGCGCGGCCATCCCCACCAGGGCGTTCACGCCCCGTTCCGGGGTGGAGCCGTGCGCGGCCCGGCCCTGCACCTCGACCTCGAACCAGAGGGTGCCGTTGTGGCCGCAACAGATGTTCCGCCCCTCGCCGCCTTCCATCACGACCGCGTAGTCCGGGGCGATCGGCGCGTGTTGCACCAGCCAGCCGGCCCCCAGCGCGGAATCGGTCTCCTCATCCGCGGTGAACGACACCTCCACGTTCAGCCGGGGCGCGGTCCCGGTCGCCTGCAGGGCCTCGAGGGCCAGCAGCAGGCTGGCGATCGAACCCTTCATGTCCGCGGTGCCCCGGCCGTAGATCCAGCCTGCCGCCTCCTTTCCGCTGAAGGGATCGCCGTGCCGCCAGCGCCCCGAGACGGGGACGACGTCGTAATGCGCGTTAAAATGCAGGGTCTTCGCGCCCGCGCCCACGCGGCGGCGCCCGAGGACGTTGTAGCGCGGATGGCCGTGCTGCGCCGGCGGCAACACCTGCCGCAGCAGGCGGTCCGGGATCGGGTAACGCTGGGCCGGGCAACCCACGGCGCCCAGTTCCCGCTGCAACCACGTCGTGATCGCCCCGTAATGGTCGCCCGGCGGATTGATCGTCGGGATGCCGACCAGGTGCCGCAGGCGGGCGAGCAACCGTTCCGGGTGACGACGGATGTAGTCGGCGGGCGTCATCGCGAGGCTCAGCCGCGGCGCTGCCAGTCGTCCCGTGACTTCCGGCTGCGGAGGGCGTCGGCCGCCGTATCGTCCACGAAGCGTTCCGCGGCCGGGTCCCAGCGCAGGGGTCGGCCCAGTTCCATCGCGATCGCGCCGAGGTGGAGGGTGGTGCTGAGCCGGTGCAGCGCCTCCGCCGGGTACATCGGGGCCCGTCCGGCCCGCAGGCAGTCGAGGAAGTCGCGGTGCTCGCGTGGCCGCCGCGGCCAGAGGCGGTTTGCGGCCGGGTCCCACGTCTGGCGGAACACTGCCGGGTCGCTGCCCTCCAGGCGGCCGAGCCACCCGCGGTTGCCCACCCAGCCCGCGTCGCCCTCGAGGCGGATCGAGGGCTGGCTGGCCCCGACCGTGAGGACGACGCCGTTCGCGTAGGTGTACTCGAGCTCGTAGGTGCGCGCGGTGGTGTTGAACGCCCCGGTCGGGAATTCCCCGCGGCCGCGGATCGCCACCGGTCCGGTCTCCTCCACGCCGGCCGCGACCTGCGCGGTGTCCACCAGGTGTGCGCCCCAGTCGGTGAGGGAGCCGCCCGAGAAGTCGCGGATCTGCCGCCAGCACTGGGCGTCGGTGAGGGTGGGGGAATACGGCCGGAACGGCGCGGGGCCGAGCCAGAGCTCGTAATCGAGGCCCTCCGGGACGGGGGCGGGCGCCTCCAGCGGGAAGAGGGGCTTCACCGGCAGGCCGACCTGGATGCGGCGGAGGCGGCCGATGCCGCCGTTGCCGACGACCTCGGCGAGCTTGGGGTACGGGATCACCGCGCGGTCCTCGAGGCCGGTGGCGAAGAAGGCGCCGGGCCGGCGGGCGACCGCGTCGGCCAAGGCCCGGCCCTCGGCGATGGTGAGGGTGGGCTTTTCGCAGAACACGGCCTTGCCCGCGGCCAGGGCGAGCAGGGCCATCGGCACGTGCCAGTGGTCGGGCGTGGAAATGACCACGGCGTCGACGTCCGGCCGGGCGAGCAGGTCGCGGAAGTCGCGGAATTCAGCGCAGCCTTTGCCGCCGTGGTGGCGGTCGACCGCCTCCCGCGCGCGTTGGCGGCGGTTCGCGAACACGTCACAGACCGCGACGATGCGGCAATCGTCCTCCTGGAGGAACTGGTTGAGGTTCACCCCGAGACCGTGGGAGCCCACGCCGATGCAGCCGAGGGTGACCTTGCCGGAGGGCGCGGCGGCGCCGAGGAGGCGGGCGGGGATGAACCGGGGGGCGACTCCGGCGGCGAGCGCGCCGGCCAGCCCGGAGCGGAGGAAGGAACGGCGGGGGGTCGGGGTGGGGCGCGCCATGGGGAAAGGGGGCGTCAGGCGCCGCAGCAGTGCTTGAACTTGCGCCCGCTGCCGCAGGGGCAGGGCTCGTTGCGGCCGACGCGGGGGGCGGCGGGCTTCGCCGGAGGGGGGCCGTTGCGCACGGTCCGCGTGAACAGCCAGCGGCCGTCGATCCGCGCGAAGGCGGACTTCTCGTGCATCGCCTGCTCGCCCTGCTCGGTGGCGAAGTAGGCGGTGAAGTCCACGGTGGCGGTGTCCGGCGCCGGGCCGGTCTCGTGTTGGTGGATGACGAGGCGGGTCCAGGCGATCTCCGCGACGTCGGTCTCCTCCACGTAGGGCTTCCGGGAGGTCGGCCGGTAGGTCTCGTGCAGGTAGCGCCAGTCGCGGGCGACGTGGGCGGTGAAGCGGGAGCGCATCAGCTCCTCGGCGTTGCCGGCGGGTGCGGAACCGTCCAGGCGCGGGCCGCAGCACTGCGCGAAGGTGCGGCCGGTGCCGCAGGGGCAGGGTTGGCCGGGCAGGGGCTTGGGCAGGCCGGAGGGCGCGGAAGGGGAGCTCATCGGCGCAAGGAAGCCTCGCCCGCCGGAGGTTGGCGAGCGGGTTTTGGGCGGCGGCGGGCGCCGCGGCTCAGGCGGCCATGAAGCCGAGGTCGGGGCGGGCGAAGCGGCCGAGGTTCGGGAAGATCGTGGGGAGGTTGGTGGCGCTCACGCCGAACCAGCGCGCGAGCGTCGCGGCATACTCGTCCACGCTCGTGGTCGGGATCCAGGTGCCGCGGCCGCCGCTGTCGTCGGGGCCGCCGAGCACCTGCACCGGCATCTGGCCGTACATCGCGCCGCCGCGGACCGCGCCGCCGAGCACCAGGTGGTGGCTGCCCCAGCCGTGGTCGGAGCCGTCGCCGTTGGTGTTGAACGTGCGGCCGAAGTCGGAGGAGGTGAAGACCGTCACCTGGTTCTGCGCGCTGATCTGGTTCATCGCCTGGTTGAAGGCGGCGAGCGAGCGGCTGATGTCCCGCAGGATGTTGCTGTGGGCGCCGTTGGCGGTGTTGCCGAGGACGACCTGGTTGTCGTGCAGGTCGAAGCCGCCGATGCGGACGAAGAAGATCTGGCGCTTGAGGTTCAGCTCGCCCTGGGCGTTGACCAGGCGGGCCACCATGTGGAGCTGCTGGCCGAGGCTGGAGTTCACCCCGTTGAAGGCGGCGGCGAAGGGGCTGTTGCCGGTGATGACCGACGAGAGCAGCGAACTGGTGCCGAGGGCGCGGCTGGTGAGGCCGCCGAAGGCGGTCTCGAGCAGGTTGGCGTTCTGGACCGCGAGGGCGTCGTTGAGGGCGGAGGTGCGGACACCGTTCACGGAGGTCGGGGTGCCGGTGCTGCCGGTGAGGGCGACCGAGCCGCCGGTGCCGACGGCGTACTGCTGGACCGTGCGACCGATCTGCAGCGTGTTCTGACCGGCGAGGGTCATCGACATCGAGATGCGGTTGTTGGCGTTGAAGGCGTCGACCAGGTCGGCCACGCGGCCGCCCCAGCCGGTCGCAACCTCGGAGAACGGCCGGTCGGCGATGCTGGTCTGCCATTCGACCTGCTGGTCGTTATGGGAGAAGAGCTGGCGCGGCCGGAGGTCGGGCCGGGAGGTGTAGAGGGCCTTGGTGAGGGGATGGGCGAGGGTGCCGACGTTGGCGAGGACGGCGAGGCGCCCGCCGTCGTAGAGGGCCTTCAGCTCGGTCATCGCCGGGTGGAGGGCCCAGCCGCGGCCGTCGCCGCCCGGGGTCGCGATGGGGAGGAGGGAGGACTGGGGCAGGGCAAGGGCGCCGCGGGCCGAGGCGTAGGCTGCGTAGCCGGCGCTGTCGGCCGGGACCACGAGGTTGTTCGCGTCGTTGCCGCCGGCGAAGAAGAGGCACACCAGCGCCTTGAAGTCGGGGGCGGGCGCGCCGGCGCGGGCCGGGGTGGCGGGGGCATCCGGGCTGGCGGCGGCGCCCATCAGGCGCAGCTGGGCGAGCGAGGAGAGCAGCCCGGTGGTGCCGACGGAGGCGCAGCAGGCGCCGACGAAGCGGCGGCGGGAGAGGTCGTGGGTCTTGGAGTTCATCGGGGGCTATTTCTGGATGGCGCCCTGGGGGACGGTGGAGATCAGGTAGATGGCGGACCGGACCCGCTCGAGGTCGGCGGTGCCGTAGGTCGTGCCGGTGTTGGCGGGCATCGCGACCAGGGCGTCGACGAACCGGTCCTGCAGCGCCCGCGGCACGGCGCCACCGGCGAGGAGGAGGTTGACCCGCGCGACCAGGTCCCGCGGCGAGCGCGAGAGGGTGAGCAGGGTGGCGTCCGCGCGGATGCCGACCGTGGCCTCGGCGGGGTTGAACACCGAGGTGCTGCCGGGGATGCCCGTGCGTCCGGCGTAGATGTAGTTCCAGAGCTGGTTCGGGACGCTGATGGCCGTGGTGTCGTTGACGATCTGGTACTCCGGGGCGACCAGTCCGGCGGCCGCGAGCGGGCCGGGCTGCACGAAGTCGGGCTCGAAGAAGTTGAACACGGTCGGTGCCCGCAGGGAGGCCTGGGAGAGGGTGGCCTCGGGGTTCGGGATGAAGAAGCGGCCGTTGTTGGCCCCGCCGCTGAAGGCGCGCAGCACCGCGGTCGCCCGCAGCAGCGGCTCCTTCAGCTTGCCGAAGCTCGCGGTGGTCGCGACGGCTGCCGAGCGCGCCTCGTAATCGAGGAGGATCGCCCGCACCACCGCGCCGAGGTCACCGCGCACGCCCGCGCCATTGTCGGCGAAGACCTGCGCCACCCGGTAGACGTAACCCGGGCTCGGGTTGGAGGTGACGAGCCGCTGGATCAGCTGGCGCGAGAGGAACGGGCCCGTGTTCGGATGGTTGAACAGGGTGTCGAGGGTGTCCTTCAGGTCCCGCTCCGGGCTCTGGCCCGCCGGGAGGCGTCGGCCGGCGATGATCTGCTTCTCCCCCGGCTCGTGGAAGTCGGCGTAGAACTGCATCGGCTGGAGGTAGTTCACCGGCGCGCCGCGGAAGTTGGGCACGCTCGCGTTGGTCGCGAAGCCTAGGCCGGTGAAGACCTTCGCCATCTCGGAGATGGTACGGTTGTCGTACGTGGGGATAGCCGCGCCGTTGATATCCACCTTCGCCGTGCCGTCCGGCTGGAGCTCGACCAGGCCCACGCTGAACAGCTGCATGATCTCGCGCGCGTAGTTCTCGTCGGGCGCCGTCAGCTGGCGGCCGGTCGCGTCGAAGGTCGCCTTGGCGTTGCGCAGGGAGCTCAGGTAGACGCCCATCACCGGGCTGAGGGTGACCTGTTCCAGCAGCTGCCGCGCGTTGCCGAAGGCGCCCCGCACCATCAGGTCGTAGTAGTTGGCCAGCGCCCGCGGATTGTTGAACAGGGTGCCGTTCACGTCCGACACCACGAAGATCTGGCTCAGCGCGAACGCCACGCGCTGCCGGAGCTGGTCCGGCGCGGTCAGCGCCAGCCGCCACCAGGCCGCCTGCCGGTTCTGCTGTGAGTACTGCGGCATTTCGCCCAGCGCCGTGAACTCCCGAAAATCCGCGTCCGTCGCGTCGAGGTGCAGCGACGGCGCCACGCCCATCTGCTGGGTGAGCCACGCGTCGAGGCCCGCACGCTGCTGGCCGGCGAGGGCCTGAATCTCCGCGAGGGTGGGACCGAAGGTCGCCTGGATGAGGAAGCGGGCGGCGTCGTTGTCGGTCAGGACGGTGTCCGCCAAAGCCGGCGGGGCCGCGGGCGCCGCGAACACGAGCCGGCTGCTCGACTGGAGGAACGCCCCGCGGAGCTCACCGCCGGGAAAGGCGCTGGAATCGATGCTCACGAACACGCGGCCCTCCTTCAGGGCCTGCACAATCTGGGCCTTGGTGAAGCCCTCCGCCGCGTCGACCACCCAGGTGAAGCCCGCGACCTGGCCAAGGGGCAGCTTCACGAGGTCCACGCCGACCTCGCCCGGATTGCCAAGGCGCACGTAGGCCAGGGTCTGCGGCGCGCTCAGGCCGGAGAAGTTCGCGCTCACGAGGGCCACGTTCTCATCCGCGCTGAGCTGGATGCTGGCCACGCCGGAGGCGGTGGAGCCCGCCGCGGCCGTCGTGGTGCGCAGCGTCGTACGGAACAGGGTGGGCTGGTTGAAGAACAGCGAGACGACCGCGCTGCGGTCCGCCGCCAGCTCGTAGTCGTTGCCGGCGACGAGGGTCAGGGTCAGGTCCTTGCTCACCGTGGCGCCCGCCGCCGCCGGGGCCGCGGCGATGCTGACCGTCGCGAACTCCGCGCCCGCGGGAATGGTCACGCTGGTCGGCACCGCGGTGTAGTCGGAGCCCGCCACGGCCGAGCCGCTGAGAGAAAAGCTCACCGTCACCGCCTGGCTGGTGCTGCCGGTGCGGGAGATGCGGAAGGTTGCGGGGGGCGCGCCCCGGTTGTCGGTGGACGCGGTGGCCGCCACGACCGAGAACACGCCGCCGGATTCGGGCGTCAGGTCGTACACCTCGACGAGGGCGACGCCGGTGGTCCCGCCGACGCCGTTCACCTGCACGGAGTAGCTCTTGCCGGGGGGCAGGTCGACGAGCAGGGCCGCGTCGCGGGAGCCGTTGGCGAAGGGGAAGGCGCCGGCCTCACGGAAGGCCGCGGTGAGGGCGGCCGCGTTGCCCGTGCCCCAATCGTCGTTGGCAGCGAGGACGCGGTTGGTGCCCGACTCAATGACGCTGAGCGCGGGGTTGGCGAGGGCGCCGGCGACCCCGAGCGGGGTGAGGGCCGGTCCGGCGGCGCGGGCGAGGATCCGCCGGGAGCCGCCGCCGGGCGCCACCGCGAGGCCGGAGATGAGCACGCCGTCGCCGGTGCCCACCTGGGCCCGCGTGGAAAGGTTGGTCAGCCGGGCGCGGCCGGAGACGTCGTAGACCTCCACCAGGGCGATGCCGGAGCGGCCCGCGACGTCGCTCACGATGGCCGAGTAGGCGCCGGGACCGAGGGTCGCGACCATCGCGGCGTCGCGGCTGCCCGCGGTCAGCGCGAAGGCGCCGACGCTGGCGAAGGCGTTCGCCCCGCCGACGGTGGTGGTGGTCCAGTTGTCGTTGCGGGCGAGGGCCGTGTTCGGGTTGGCGGAGGAAAAGAGCTCGATCACCGGGTCCGGAAGCGCACCCGCCACGCCGAAGCCGGTCAGCGCGGGGCCGACGGCGCGGATCAGGACCGTCTTGGTCTGGCCAGGGCCGACGGCGAAGCCGATGAAGGCGGCGTTGGCCCCGGTGCCGACCTGGGTGCGGGTCGAGAAGTTGGCCATCCGCTGGTCGAATTCGGCGGCCCGCAGGCTGGGCGGGAGGACGGCGGCGGTGCCGGCGGCGAGCAGGAGGAGCGAACGAACGGAGGCGGGCAGGCTTCGCATCATCGGGGAGAGGCGGGGAACGGCGGAGGGATTCCGCTTCCGGGCTGAGCTGGAGGCAAACGTGCGCAGGGCGAAACGCGAGCCTTCGCCGCGCGTGCGGGGCGGATTTCACAAACTTTTGCCGAACGTCCCCGCGGCGCGCTCGACAACGCCGGGCCGGTGGCCTCCAGTAGTTGTGGCCGCCGCCGGCACGCCCCGTGCCGGGGTCGCCTCACCCTCGATGCGCTCCTCCCCCGCCCTGGCCCCTCGCTTCCGTCCCGCGTCGCTCCTGCTCGGCGCCTTCCTGCTCGCCCCGGCCATCGCCGGTGACTGGCCGGGCTGGCGCGGCCCCCGCGGCGACGGCACCGCCCCTGCCGCCCGCAACCTCCCCGAAACCTGGTCTCCCACCGAGAACGTGAAGTGGAAGCAGGAGATGCCGGCGTGGAGCGGCTCCACGCCGACGGTCTGGGGCGACCGCATCTTTCTCAACACGCCTTCCGTGGAAGTGCCCGGCAGCACGCCGCCGCCCCCGCCCCCCGCGCCCGGCAAGAAGGCCCGCCCCAGCCCCGCCGGCGGCCGCGGACCCGGCGGCCAGGAAATCCTGCTCCTCTGCCTCGACCGCGCCACCGGCCGCGAGCTCTGGCGCCGTCAGTACGATCAGGGCAATAGCATCAAGATGAAGCACAACATGTCGTCGCCCTCCCCGGTGACCGACGGGAAGCTCGTCTGGGTCGCCTCCGGCAACGGCGCCATCGCGTGCTACGACTTCGCGGGCAACCTGAAGTGGAACTTCAACATGGAGAAGGCGTTCGGGAAACTCGGGGTCCAGTTCGGCTACGGCTCCTCCCCCCTCCTCGTCGGCGACGCCCTGATCTTCCAAAACCTCCAGGGACTCTACACCGACGACCCCTCGTACCTGTTCGCCCTGCGCGGTACCGACGGCAAGGTACTCTGGCGCGTCGACCGTCCCACTGACGCTGAACACGAGACCCCTGACGCCTACACCACCCCCGCCCTGCTCGAGCTCAACGGCCGCCGTGAGGTGGTCGTGGGCGGCGGCGGCTACGTCACCGGCCATGATCCCGCCACCGGCCGCGAACTCTGGCGCGGCGGTGGCCTGAATCCGGATAATTCGAAGAACTACCGCACCATCGCGTCGCCGCTGGTGCATCAGGGGATGATCTTCGTGCCCACCCGCGTAAAGCCATTCCTTGCCTTCCGCGCCGGCGGCACGGGTGACATCACCACCAGCCACCTCGCGTGGAAGTGGACCGAGCGCGGCTCGCCCGACGTCCCCACTCCGGTGGCCGACGGAGAGTATCTCTACATGGTTGATGACCAGGGGGCTGTCACCTGCGTGCGCGCCAAGACGGGCGAGAAGGTGTACGGGCCGGAAAACACCGGGATCGGTCGCACCAGCGGCTCGCCCACGCTGGCCGACGGGAAGCTCTACATCACGAGCGAATCGGCCGAAACCGCCGTCGTGGCGGTCGGCCCGCAGTACCGGCTGATCGCGAAGAATGCCCTGGATGGAAGCTATACCTTGACGACGCCGGCGATCGCGGACGGGGAGATCTTCATCCGCACGGCGACGCACCTCTACTGCCTCAGCCGCCGCTGACATTCCGATGAAGGTCACGCCCTCCACCCGCCGTCGTTTCCTCCGCACCTCCGTGGCCGCCGCCGCCACGGTGCAGATCCTCCCCCGCGCGCTGCTCGGCGGGCCCAAGTTCGTCCCGCCCAGCGAGAAGGTGAACGTCGCGGTGGTCGGGGTCGGGGGGCGCGGGCTCCAGAATCTGCGCGAGTTGCTGGCCCTGGCCGACGTGCAGGTGATCGCCGTGGCGGACCCGGCGCGGACGTTCAGCTTGGAGGCATTTTACTACAAGGGTACGGGCGGGCGGGAGCCGGCCCAGGCGGCGGTGGAGAAGCATTACGCCGCCAAGACCCCCAACTTCCGCTGCGCCGCCTACGAGGATTTCCGCGTGCTGCTGGAAAAGGAACGCGCGGTCGACGCGGTGCTCTGCGCCACGCCCGATCACCTGCACGCGGTCGTGTCGTTGCGGGCCCTGCGCGCCGGGAAGCACGTCTACTGCGAGAAGCCTCTGACGCATAACATCCACGAGGCCCGCGAGGTCGCCCGCGTCGCCCGCGAGACGGGCCTCGCGACGCAGACCGGCAACCAGGGGCACTCGACGGTCGGGATCCGCGAGACGGTCGAGGCCATCCAGGCCGGGGTGATCGGTCCGGTCCGCGAAGTGCACGCCTGGGTCGGCACGAAGCGTTGGAATCCCGCCCTCACCACCCGACCCGAAGGCTCCCCGGCCGTGCCGGAGGGGTTGAATTGGGACCTCTGGCTCGGCCCTCGCTCGCCCCGCGGTTACCACCCCGCCTACCACCCGGTCGCGTGGCGCGACTTCTGGGACTTCGGGGGCTCCAGCATCGGCGACTTCGCCAGCCACGACCTCGACGCCGCCACCTGGGCGCTCGATCTGCCGCTCCCGACCCGCGTTGAGGCGCACGCCGCCGGGCCGATGGATCAGGAGATCGCCCCGCACGGGGCCTTGGTGACCTACGATTTCCCGGCCCGCGGCAACCAGCCGCCCGTGCGCGTGACCTGGTACGATGGCGGGTTGCGTCCGGTCGCGCCGGCCGCGCTGGGCGGCTTTCCGCTGCCGGGTCGCGGG
This sequence comes from Opitutaceae bacterium, assembly GCA_027485815.1. GTDB lineage: Bacteria > Verrucomicrobiota > Verrucomicrobiia > Opitutales > Opitutaceae > ER46. The sequence continues at coordinate 15,879 of JAIXQE010000172.1, read as the reverse complement.
GTGCTGTTCGTCGGCGAAAAAGGCGTGATCCAATGCGATGGCGCCGGTGGTGCGCCCCGCCTCTTTCCGGAGAGCCTGCGGTCCGCGCCGAAGCCGGCCGCGACGCTGGTGCGTTCGCAGGGCCACCACCGCGACTGGATCAACGCCTGCAAGGGCGGCGCCCCGGCGAGCAGCGCGTTCGCCTACGGCGCCCACCTCGCGGAACTGGGGCACCTCGGGAATCTCGCCCTCCGGCTGAAGAAGCCGATCCAGTGGGACGCGGCCAACCTCAAGGTCCCGGGTCGCCCCGAGGCGGATCCGATCGTCCGCGGCACCTACCGCCCCGGCTGGGAACTGGGCTGAGCCGCCCGGTTGAACGCGGCCCGCCCGCGCTTGGGAGCCGGGGCGGGATTTGCCGCCGTCAGGCAGAGCACGCGCGGACCTTGCGGCCGGCGGCGTCCGGTGGAGCGGCGGCGAAGAACCGCACCCGCGGTCGCGCCGCGGGGATTGGAGGTCGGCCGGCGCGGCGGAGGGAGGCGCCCGTTGGAGGATGCGTGCGCGCGGTGATTGCTCCGGCCGGAGCGTAGTTACCCGCACTGGCTGCAGCCTCGCCTTCCGGCCGCCGGCCCGTGATTCTCCCGCGATCCGTGTTCCGCCTGTTTGACGAATCCACCCTCTGCTTCGCCGCCGCGCTGGTCGCGACCGGCGTCGGCCTGGTCGCCGGCCTGCGCGCCCGCCGCAACGTGGCCGACTGGAGCTTCGTCGCGGGCATCTACCTGCTGGCGCTCGACCGCTTCTTCGCCGGGCTGAGTCTGCTGGCGGATACGGGCGGCGCGGTGGAGCGCTGGCAGCAGTGGCGGCTGACGATCGTCTCCGTCGCCCCGGGCGTATGGCTGGTCTTCAGCCTCACCTATGCGCGGCTCAACGCCCCGGGCTTCCTCCGCAGCTGGCGCTGGCTGTGGCCCGCCGCGCTGGTGGTGCCGGGCGCGATCGCGGTCGCCGAGTTCGGCCAGCTGTTCCAGGTGCATTCCGCGCCGGAGGAACGCTGGGTGCTCGTGCTCTCGGGCCCGGCCAAGTTCCTCTACACGCTGATCCTCCCGCTCAGCATTCTGATCCTCGCCAACCTCGAGCGGACCTACCGCGCCGCGGTGGGCACCCAGCGCTGGCGGATCAAGTTCATGCTGCTTGGCGTGGGCATCCTGTTCCTCTCGCAACTCTACACCGCGAGCCAGGCCCTGCTCTACGGCGCGCTCGGCTCCTCCCTCGAGACGACGCGTTCCCTCGCGATGCTCGTGGCCCTCGCCGTGATCGGCCGCCACCTGCTGCGCACCACCAAGTTCGAGGCCGAGGTCTACCCGTCGCAGTCCGTCCTGCAGGGCTCGATCATCATCCTGCTGGCCGCCGGGTACCTCGTGCTGGTCGGCCTGATCGCCAAGCTGGCGACGCTCTTCGGCGGCACCTCCGCCTTCGCCCTGAAGGCCCTGGTGCTGCTGGTCGCGATGGTGCTGCTGGTGGTGCTCGCCCAGTCCGACCGCATCCGGCTGCACCTCCGCCGCTGGATCAGCCGCCACTTCCAGCGCCCGTTCTACGATTACCAGACGGTCTGGCGGAAGTTCTCCGAGGGGACCGCGGAGATGACCGACACCACCGCGCTCTGCCGCAACACGGTCAAGTTGTCCGCCGACGTCTTCCAGGCCCTGTCCGCCACCATCTGGCTGGCGGGCGAGGACGGCGACCGCCTTGAGGTCGCCGCCTCGACCTCGCTCAGCCCCGAGAAGATCGCCGCCACCCGCCCCGAACCCGCCGAGGTGGCCTTGGTGCTGGCGCATTTCAGCGCCCATCCGGCGCCGGTGGACATCGAGCTGGCGCAGACCCCATGGGCGGCGGCGATCCGGCGCTGGCAGCCCAGCGAGTTCCCCGACCGCGGCGGGCACCGCATCTGCGCCCCCCTCGGGCGGCAGGGCCGGGTGATCGGGGTGATGGTCATCGGCGATCGCATCGGCGGGCTCTCCTTTCCGGAGCAGGACATGGACATGCTCGGCTGCGTCGCGGACCACCTGACGACGCGGCTCCTGAACGTCCAGTTCGCGCAACGGCTGGTGCAGTCGAAGGAGCTCGAGGCCTTCCAGGCGATGGCGACGTTCTTCGTCCACGACCTGAAGAACGCCGCGTTCACGCTGAACCTGATGTTGCAGAACCTGCCGCGGCACTTCAACGACCCGGCCTTCCGCGAGGATGCCCTGCGCGGGATGGGCAAGACCGTCGAGCACATGAACCGGCTGATCAGCCGGCTCGGCCAGCTCCGGCACGACCTCAAGCTCGAGCTGGCGCCCACCGACCTCGCGACCTTGGTCGCCCGTTGCGCCGAGCCCCTGGCGGCGAACGCCCCGCAGGCGTTCACCCGCGACCTGCCCGTGCTGCCGGCCGCGTCGGCGGACGCGGAGCAGCTGCAGAAGGTCGTGACGAACCTGATCCTGAACGCGATCGAGGCCACCCCGGCCGACGGGGAGATCCGGCTCCGCACCTTCGCGCAAGGCCCGCACGTGGGCCTCGAGGTGGCCGACACCGGGTGCGGGATGAGCCCCGAGTTCCTCGCCCGCCAGCTCTTCCGGCCGTTCCAGACGACCAAGAAGACGGGCCTCGGCATCGGGATGTTTCAGAGCAAAATGATTGTCGAGGCCCACGGTGGCCGGCTGACTGTGGCGAGCACGCCCGGCCGCGGTACCACCTTCCAGGTCCTGCTTCCCCTCCATGGAAAATAAACCCAAGCCCAAGCTCCTGCTGGTCGACGACGACGAGGAAATCCGGACGCAGATGCGCTGGGCCCTCAGCGGCGAGTACGAGCCCATCTTGGCCGGGGACCGCCTTGGCGCGATCGCCGCCTTCCGCACGCACCGCCCGGCCGTCGTCCTGCTCGACCTTGGCCTCCCGCCCCAGCCCGCTTCGCCCTCCGAGGGCCTCGCCACGCTCGCCGAGCTCATCGGGCTCGATCCGGACGTGAAGGTCGTGATCGTCAGCGGCCAGGGCGAGAAGGCCAACGCGCTCCACGCCATCGGGTCCGGCGCCTACGATTTCTTCACCAAGCCGATCGAGATGGACGACCTGAAGCTGATGCTGCGGCGCTGCTTCCAGATCGTCGGGCTGGAGCGCGAGTACCGCCAGCTGCAGGCCAAGGTGGATTCCGACGCCTTCGAGGAGATCGTCGGCACCGGCGCGCGGATGCAGATCTGCTTCGATTCGATCCGCAAGGTGGCCACCTCCGAGGCGCCCGTGCTGGTGCTCGGCGAGAGCGGCACCGGCAAGGAGATGACCGCCCGCGCGATCCACCGCCGGAGCCGCCGCGCCGACGGCCCCTTCGTCGCGATCAACTGCAGCGCGATCCCGGAGAACCTGATCGAGAGCGAACTCTTCGGCCACGAGAAGGGCGCCTTCACCGGCGCCGTCGCCCAGCGCAAGGGCCGCATCGAGCTCGCCGCCGGGGGCACGCTGTTCCTCGACGAAATCGGCGACGTCCCCCTCGCGATCCAGGTGAAGCTGCTCCGCTTCCTGCAGGAAAAGACGATGGAGCGCGTCGGCGGCCGCGAGGAGATCACGGTCGACACCCGGGTGGTCGCCGCCACCAACGCCGACCTGAAGAAGAAGATGGCCGACGGCACGTTCCGCGAGGACCTGTTCTACCGCCTCGCCGTGGTGAAGATCAACCTGCCCGCCCTCCGCGAGCGCGACGACGACGTGGTGCTGCTGGCCAAGACGTTCCTCCAGCGCTTCGGCGAGGAGAACGACCGCAAGGGGCTCACGTTCATGCCCGAGGCGATCCGCTCCCTGCGCGAACACAACTGGCCCGGCAACGTCCGCGAACTGCAGAACCGCGTCCGCCGCGCGGTGATCATGGCCGAGGGCAAGCGCATCAGCGCCGCCGACCTCGAGTTGATCGCCGGCTCCGGGGCGACCAAGGTGACCACCCTGCGCGAGGCCCGGGAGCGCGTGGAGCGCGAGTTGGTCACGGAAGCGCTCCGCCGCAACGGCGGCAAGGTCAGCGGCGCCGCCGCCGACCTCGGCGTCAGCCGTCCGACGCTTTACGAGTTGATGGAGAAGCTGGGCCTGCAGAAGCCCGAATAAGCCCGGCGTGCCGGCCCCGGGTCACCACACCCGCCCGGCGCGGCGTTGTTCCACCTCACGCTCCGCCGCGTCCTCGAGCGCGGGCAGGAAGTCGAGGCCCGTCCGCGCCTCGATCTCCGCGATGGTGGTCAGGTAGCGGCCAGGGTCGGCGCGGGCCGGAGCCTCCTGCGGCACAAGGAACGCCAGGGTCCGCAGGCGGCCGTCCTGCTCGTCCACGATGATCTGGTAAAAGGCGGCGGGCACCGCGACCCGTCCCTTCAGCCGCGCGGGATCCGGACCCAGCACGGGACCGGTGAGGACCCAGACCTCCCCGTAGCGGGCGGGGTAGTTGGTGGCGATCCGCTGCTCGAGGTCCTGCCACAGCCCGGCGTTGAGGCCGTGGCGTTGCGGGGCGATGTTCGACATCAGGAACGTCTCCCGCTGGGCGGCCGCGCCGTGGCGGGTCGCGATGGCGAAGTTCGGCGCGAGGTGGCCGCGATCGTAGCCTGAGCCGGTGTAGACCTGCGGCTCCACGCGCGCGGCGGTCCGGCGGTCCACGGTGAAGCGGTCCGGCCGCGGCGGCGCCGGCGGGATCCGCGGCAGATCCCCGACCCGGTAGGCGGCCCAGCGGGGCAGCCCGAGGGCGTCGCTGTAGCCCACCACGTACCCTTGGTTCACCAGCACCCGCAGTTCCTCCCCGGGATCCCGGGGCCGGGGCAGGCCCCCGTAGAGGATCCGGTTGTCCCCGGGAGCCGCCGCGCCGGCGCCGCTGCCGGCGTAGTACAGGTCCCAGACGTCCCACGCGACCTCCAGGAAGCCCACCCGCTTGTCCCGCGCCAGCGCGGCCGTGACCAGCCGGTCGACCTCCGCTTGCCGGCCGGCGGGTTGGAACAGGTACCAGCCGCCGCCGACCAACGCCGCCGCCAGGTTCGCCGCGAAAATCCAGCGCCAGACCCGCGCGGGAAGCGCACGGCGGGGAAACCTCGGGAAACGGGGCCGCATCGGGGCGGAAGGAGGCGCGGCCCGCCCCGGACGCAAGCCCGTCGCCGCCTCCGTTACACTCCCCTTCCTACCCCGTAGCCGAGGCCTTCCTGTAAAATTTACGGACATCCCGTCGGTTCGATTTACAGTTTAGCGCGGACCTAAAATGGGCGTATAATTTTTAAGTAATTTGAAATTAGTGGCTTAGGACAGACTTAGAAACTTGGTACGACCTTTGCTTTAAGGGACGGACTGAACGAACACCTGTCCGCACCACCCCTGAGCCAACCTTTACCGCCATGATTTCCTCGATCCACTCCAACCAACCCTTCGCCGCCTCGGGCGCGCAGGACAACTCGGCGCAGACCTACCTCGAGGATGCGATCAACAAGCTGCGCGACAGCGGGTTGCGGATCACCAAGTCCCGCGTGCAGCTGCTCTCGACCCTGGCCCGCGGCACCGAGCCGCTGTCGGTCGAGGAACTGCACTCGCTGGTCGGCGAGGAGGGGTGTGATCTGGTGACGATTTACCGCTCGATGCTGGTCTTCGAGGAGCACGGCCTGGTGCAAAGGAGTTTCCGTTACAACGGCACGACCGTCTTCGAGCGGATGAAGGATGCGACGCCGCGCTACCGGGTCTTCTGCAAGGAGAGCCACCAGTTCGCGGAGCTGAACGAGGACCTGTCGGGCCCGGTCCGCGGGGCGATTCTGGCCCTCGAGGAGGCGCTGCGGGCCCGCGGCTACGCGAAGGTCACGCACCTGCTGGAATTCTTTGCCGTCAAGACCGACCAGACGGCCCCGGCGGCCAACAACCGCTTGGCGACCGCGACTGCTCCCGCGGCTCAGGTCTGAGCGCGCGCCGCCCGCGCCGCCAAGGCGCGGGAGATCATTGGGGTGGCTAAGGCTGCGCTCCGCCGCTTGGCCGGAGGTGTTTGCCGGTTGCCGCCGGGAGGGTCGTCGTCGCAGTGTCCGGGCAACCCGTTTCCCCGATGCGCCTGCCCCTCCGCTGCCTCGCCCCGCTGCTCCCGCTCGCGTCCGCCCTCGTGGGCGCGGCGCCCGAACCCGTTTTGCCCGCCGTTCAGGCGGCCCTCGCCGCCCAGGTGGAAGCCGGCGAGATCGCCGGGGCCGTGACGCTCGTCGTCACCCGCGACGCCGTGCGGCATCACGGGACCACCGGGCTGGCGGATCGCGCCACGGGCCGCCCGATGCGCGAGGACACGGTCTTCTGGATTGCCTCGATGACCAAGCCGATCACGGGCGCCGCCATCCTGATGCTGCAGGACGAGGGCAAACTCCGCCTCGACGATCCGGTGGCGAAGCACCTGCCGGAGTTCGCCGCGCTGCGATCCCCCGCGGGCCACCCCGCGAACCTCACGATCGCGCAGGTGCTCACGCACACCTCCGGGCTGGGGGAGGCCGCCGGTCCCGCCGCCGCGGCCGCCCGCACCCTGGCCGAGCTCGTGCCGGCCTGGCTGGCGGCCCCGATGCAGTACGAGCCGGGTGCCCGCTGGAAGTACACCCAGTCCGGCATCAACGTCGCCGGTCGCATCGTGGAGCGGATCAGCGGGCTGGCGTTCGACGCGTTCCTCGCCCGCCGGCTCTTCGAGCCGCTCGGGATGAAGGACACCACCTTCTACCCCGAGGGCGCCACGCGCGAGCGCCTCGTCACCGCGTACGAGAAGGACCGGCAGACCGGGGAACTGCGCCCGGTGCCCCCGCGCGCGGGGTACGAGGGGGGGCGCAACCGGCCGCCCCTGCCGAACGGCGGCCTCTACTCGACCGGGCGCGATTACGCGCGATTCTGCCAGTTGCTGCTCGGGGACGGGGTATTTGAGGGCCGGCGCATCCTGAGCGCCGCCGCCGTGCGCGCCCTGCGGACTCCGCTCACGGGGGAGCTCCCGACCGGCTTCTTCCAGAGCGAGGCGCACGGGCAGTACGGCCGGCATTACGCGTGGGGCCCGGGCACCTGCATCCTGAAGGAACCCCACCCCGGCCTCGCGGCGATGCTCTCCCCGGGCACCTTCGGTCACGGTGGCGCCTGGGGCACGCAGGCGTGGATCGATCCGGTCAAGGGTGTCGCCTACGTCCTGATGGTGCAGCGGGCCAACTTCCCCAACAGCGACGCCAGCGGCGTCCGCCTCGCGTTTCAGCAGGCCGCCGCGGCCCGCTGAGCTTCCGGGAAGGAGTCAGGACGAAACCCGCAACGGGACACCCCCGCACGGGATCACCTTCGACCGATTACCGTCTACCGACCCACCGTCCACCGGCTCAGGGCGCCGGGGGCAAGAAGACCATGCACACGGGCGAAGGCACCGCCGCCACGTGCGGGGACGGGCGGATGACGCCCGTCGCGGGATCGAGCCGCCCGAGCACCACCGTGTCCGAATCCTGGTTGCCCATCGCGACGATCGTCCCCGAGGGGTCCCAGCCGAAGTGCCGCGGGGTGCGTCCCCCGGTCGGCACGTGCCCTTGCGCGGTCAGGGTGCCGCGGGCGGCGTCGATCGCGAAGACCGCGAGGCTGTCGTGGCCGCGGTTGGAGGCGTACAGCCACCGGCCGTTCGGGTGCGCCTGGATTTCCGCGGTCGTGCTCCGGCCGGTGAAACCCGCGGGGAGCGTGCTCACCGACTCGACGGTCTCGAGGCGGCCGGCCGCCGCGTCGTGGCGGAAGACGGTGACGGTCGAGTCGAGCTCGTTGACGGCGTAGGCGAAGCGTCCGTCGGGCCGGAACGCGAGGTGGCGCGGGCCGGCGCCGGGGCGCAGGCGCACGGACGCGGGCGTGTGCGGCGTCAGGCGGTGCGTGGCGGCGTCGAAGCGGTAGACGCGCACCTGGTCGATGCCGAGGTCGCACACGTAGAGGAAGCGTTCCGCCGGATCGAGGGTGACGGCGTGCGGGTGCGGGGCTTTCTGCCGCGTGGGGTGCACGCTGCTGCCCTCGTGGCGGAGCACGGAGACGAGTTCGCCGAGGCGTCCGGCGGCATCCACCGGCAGCGAGGCGACGGCGGCGCCGCTGTAGTTGGCCACCAGCAGCGTGCGGCCGGTGCGGTCGAGGAGCAGGTGGCACGGGCCGGAGGCGCCCGATGAGGCGGTGCTGAGTTGCTCGAGACGTCCGGTGGCGCGGTCGATGCGGAAGGAGGCGACCCAGCCGGTGGGACGATCCCCGAAGGTCGCGGATTCGCTGATCGCGAACAGCAGGCCGCGCGCGGGATCGAGGGCGAGGAACGAGGGCTGCGCCATCTCGGCGGCGAGGCCGAGCGGCTCCAAGGCCGGCTGCCCCGCTCGCTCCACGAGGCGGAAGGCGTGGATGCCGCGGCTCTTCGGGCCGGTGTAGGTGCCGACGAACACGAGTGAGCCCGCCGGAGCCGCGTTCGCCGTGGCGAAAGAGGGGGCGAGGAATGAGCAGGCCAGCAGGGCGAACAGCAGGGGGTGGCGCATGCCGGCGAGCGCACCGCGTTCCCGCCCGGCGGGCAAGCCTGCCTGGTCCGCGGTCCGGCGCACCCCCGCCCCTTTATGTCTCCGTCGCGAAAGGTTCGTCGCTTCCATAAAAGTGTAAGGTTTGCACTAAAGCGCGTCGGAGCTCCTGACAGAAAAGGCCTCCGTAATGCCACGTAAGCAGAAGCACGGAGGGACTTAGTAAGTCATATCAAACAACGGGTTGCGTTAGTGCAAAAGTCTTTGGATTAGCTTGGCACGGCAAAGGCTAAGGAGGGACACGAACCGCAAAACTGTTTCGCTAAAAACCAACCACCATGAAAGCCACGCTCCTCCCCCTCGCCGCCGCCACCCTGCTGGCCAGCTCCGCCCTCGCCACTCCCGTCTTCCCCGCCCTGGACGGTGAATTGCTCTTCACCAGCAACCAGACGGTCAATCTGGTCGGCCCCACCCCCATCAACATCCACACCGCCACCGGCCTCGACTTCAACGATGGCGATGCCAACGACACCCCGGTCGTCGCAACCAACGCCGTGGTGACGGAGGCCTACGGCGACTTCTCCGGGCTGCTCAACGTCGGCGCCCAGTTCCGCGACTTCACCTTCGCCACCCCCCCGGGCGGCACCCACGCGGTCGTCACCGTCGGCAGCTTCAACTTTCACCTGACCTCCGTCACCATCGACGTGAACGCCCCCTGGCTGCGCCTCTTCGGCGAGGGCTACACCGACGCCCCGGGCTACGACCGCACCCTTGGCGTCTACGACCTCGACATCCTGTCCTCCCGCTACCTCAACCAGGTCCGCAGCCTCTCCTTCTACTGGCAGGCCACCACCGGCGTCAGCACCAGCTCCCTACTGACGCTCAACTCCACCTCCTCGTCGGTTTCCGACACGGTCTCGGTGATGGATCTGCTGGGGCTCTCGGGCAGCGTGCTCGCCGGGTGCTGGGTCGTGAAGCGCCGCACCCGCCGCCTCCTCTGAGGAGCGCGCGCCGACCGCCGGGCCGGGGTCTTCGGACCCCGGCCTTTTTGCGTCAACGGAAGATGGCGATCTCCGGGGCCCGGCCGGAGAGGTGATGGGCCCGGTACATCCCGGGGGTGTTGAAGGGCAGGGCGACGTTGCCCGCGCGGTCGATCGCGATCACGCCGCCCTCGCCGCCAAGCGCCTTGACCTTGGCGAGGGTGGCCGCGGCGGCCTCGGCGAGGGGGATGCCGCGGTACTCGACCTGCGCCGCGATGTCCCGGGCAACGCCCACGCGGATGAAGTACTCCCCGTGACCGGTGGCGCTCACCGCGCAGGTGGCGTTGGCGGCGTAGGTGCCGGCCCCGATCAGCGGCGAATCACCGACGCGCCCGAACTTCTTGTTGGTCATCCCGCCGGTCGAGGTGCCGGCCGCGAGGTTGCCGTGCTGGTCGAGCGCCACGCAGCCGACGGTCCCGAACTTGCGCTCGACGTCGAGGGAGTCGTTCTCGTCGATGGTCGCGAAGAGCGGTCCCGCGGGTCCGCCGAGGGCGGCGCGGCGGTTGGCCTGTTCCCGCTCCTTCTGCTGGGCGCGGAGCAGCTCCTCGCGCCGGCGCTCCGTCTGGAAATACTCGTTGGGCACGAGCTCGATCCCGCCGACCTGCTCGGCGAACCGCTCCGCCCCCGCGCCTGCGAACAGCACGTGCGGCGAGCGCTCCATCACCGCCCGCGCGAGGGTGATCGGGTTCCTCACGCGGGTGACGCCCGCGACGGCCCCGGCGGCGAGGGTGCGGCCGTCCATGATCGAGGCGTCGAGCTCGCAACGGCCCTCCGCGTTGAGCACGGCGCCGTGCCCGGCGTTGAAGCGCGGGGAATCCTCGAGGATCCGGATCGCGGCGACGACGGCGTCGAGGGCGGGGCCGCCGGCGGCGAGGACGGCGTGGCCGGCGGCGAGCGCGCGGCCGAGGTCCTCGCGGTAGAGGGCCTCGAGTTCGGGGCCGAGCTTGTCGCGGGTGATGACGCCGGCGCCGCCGTGGAGGACGATTCCGTGCAGGGAAGGCATGACGTGGGAGGGGGAGCGGGTTTCGGCCGCCGGGCTGAGGCCCGCGAGGACGAGGCCGAGCGTGAAGGCGCGGAGGTGCATCGGGAGGGTGGGACCGCGGGTGGCCCCGGGCGCACTCTCGGCGAACCGCGGTCCGCGGCGCCAGCCTTTTGGCGGGGTCCGGCGGGCATTCACTCGCGCGGGGAGGGCACGACCAGCACGGGCCGGTGGCTCTTCGCGACGACCTCCTGCGCCACCGAGCCGAGGAGGGTGTCGAAGCGGCCGGAGCCGCCGTGCGTGCCCACGCAGATCAGGTCCGCGCCCGCGCGTTCGGCCGCGAGGAGGATCCCGGAAGCGGGGTCGCGGTGGGTCACGACTTCAACATTGGTCGCGATCCCGCGTGCCTCGGCGCCCTCGGGCAGAAGCGCGCGCAGCCGCGCCGCCAGGGGTGCGAGCTCGCGCCCCGGCCCGCCTGCCGTGGATGTTTCCGCGGATGCCGCATGCGGCGGCACCACGTGCACCAGGTGAAGCACACCGCCCCGGGGGACGAGGGCGATCGCCCGCGCCACCGCCCGGTCGCCCGTGGCGGAGAAATCCGTCGCCGCGAGCACCCGCCGGACCGGACCGGGCAGGGCGGGGCCCGCGCCGGCCGCGAGGGGCACCACCGCCACGTTCATCGCCGCGTGATGCAGCAGGCCGCGGGAGACCGAGCCGTGCCACAGGCGTTCGAAGCCGTGGTACTGGTGCGAGCCGGTCACGAGCAGATCGGCGCCGCATTCGTACGCCATCTCCGCGATCCGCACGTCCTGCCGGCCCCAGTTTGACTCCGCCCGCACCTCGAAGTCGCCACCGCCGAGCACTTCGGCGGCGCGGGCGCGCAGGTCGCGCTGAATCATCGCCAGCTCCTCCGCGGAGCTGCCCTCCAGCCTGAGCGGCCCCGAGCCGCCGAGCCGGGCGCGTTGCTCGGGCGGCCAGAAGACAAAGCCGGTGATCACCGTGCAGGGCCCGAGGGCGCGCAGTTCGCGCACCCACGCGAGCGCCGCCTCGGCGGAGCGGGAGAAGTCGAACGCCACAAAGACCCGCAGCGGACGCTCCCCGCGGAGCCAGGCCGCCAGCACCTCCGGCGCCCGCGTCACGAGCGTCGGCACCGCGGCGCGTTCGGCGGCGCGTTCCGCCACGCTGCCCAGGACCCAGCGGCCCGCCGTGCGTCCGCCGAGCGCTCCCACCACCAGCAGGCGGCTGCGCTCCGGCTGCGCGCGGATCACGAGCTGCTCGTCCGGCAGGCCGCGGACGTGTTCCGCGCGCACCTCGACTCCGGTCCCCCGCAGGCGGGCAACCTCGCGTTCGAGCCGATCGTCCGGCGCATTCGCGGCAGTTCGGGTCTCGGCGTGGAGCAGGACGAGCGGAGCCTCAAGGCGGCGCGCGAACGCGACCGCGATGCCCGCGGCGGCGGTGGCAGCCGGGCTGAAGTCGGTTCCGCAAAGGACGGCCGCGGGTGCCGTCGCCCCCTTGGCGTCTGGGGCGGGTGGGGTGGTGGGATTCATGCACCGTAACCTACCCGGGGCCGCCGCCGGGGCCGGGCGCCGGCTGCGGAAGGCCGCGCGGATCTTGCGGCGCATTGCGGATGGCGGTGAGGGACGGACTGGCCCTCGAGCCTTGGAGCAGTGGCCGCTAGTGGGAACGGCCTCACGGGCGGGTTCCGCGGCTGCAGCCGCGGCCACAACAGGGCCGGAATCCCGCTCGTCCATCCGCCGACCAGGCGTGCCGGGTCACCTCGGCGAAAGCCGTGCAGTCCGCGTCGAACGTGGCGACTGGTTTGCCGGCCTCCGCGTTCGGCCTCAGCGGCGGGCGTAGGGGCGCAGGGCGGCGCTGGTGGTGAGATCGCCGGCGGTCACGGTGACGCGGCCCTCGGCCGCGGTCGCCACCGCCCGGACCGGGGCGCCGACGCTCAGGCCGAAGGCCACCACGGCGTCCGCCAGGGTGGTGAGGTCGAGCGTGGTCTCCTCGCCGGTGTGCAGGACGACATCCAGCCAGCGGCGCGTCTCATCGCCGCCGGCCGTGAGGACTACTTCCCGGCCCGCGAAGCGGGCGTGCGCAAGGTGCACGAAAACGGCGAGGTCACCGGCGTGGATGGCGGCCGCGCGGCCGTCGCCGGCCTCGACGCGGGTGGCGGCCGCCGCGGCACCGCCGACCTCGAAGCGGAGCCGCAGGTCGCGGACGCGCACCTTCCCGTCCTTCACCTTGTCGAGGGAGATATGGGTGTCGCCGCCGTTGGTGATGAAGTCGACCGCGCCGGCGACGGTGCCCTCCCGTTGCGCGGTGTGAAGGATCGCGGAGGAAAAGTCATAGCCGTCCTTCAGCGCGCGGAGCTGCACGTAGCCCGGGGCGGCTGCGGAGCCGAAATGGAGCAGCAGGGCGCGGCGCTGGTTCCAGAGGTCGCCGCGGTTGATGGTGCCGAGGGCGTACCGCGGGTGCAGGTACGTGGTGCCGACGGTGTCGCTGCGGCGGATGAAGGTCTCGACCACGGTGCGCGGCGTGTCGAGACGGGTGAAGTAGGGCTCCAGGTCGGGCGGGCAGGCGACGGGCAGGCGCAACTCCTCGCGGTCCGGGGCATCGATCCCGAAATCGACCCGGCCGCCCGTGGCGCGCTGCACAAGGGCGAAGGCGGAAGGGCGGAGGAGCGACGAGTAGGCGCGGGAATGGGGGCCGGCCCACTGGCGGCTCGGGGCATGGAAGCGGCGTGCGAAGGTTTCCCACGCCTGGCGGAGCAGCGGGTCGATCAGGGCCTGGGCGGCGGGATCGCGGACGTGCGCCTTGAGGCGGGAGAGTTCGAGGAGCGCGATCACGGTGTAGGTCGGGCTGTTGTATTCCTCGAACGTGCCGTTGGCGGCCGTGTGGCTGTGGAAGCGCGCGAGGCGCTCGAGCCCGTAGGTGCGGAATTCCTCCAGGCCGTAGAGCTCGCCGGCGACGAGCGTCACGTAGGCGCCCATGATCGCGATGTTGGTGTAGCCGGGGCCGACGTTGCGCTTCCGGATCGCGCGGCACGCGTGGAGGATGGCGGCGTCGATCGCGGCGGCGAGGTCGGGCGGCAGCCGGTCGCGGTGATCGCGGGCCACCTGCAGCAGGGTAACCCCGTTGAAGTCGGCCCAGTTGAAGTCGGGCGGACTCATCTGCGCCAGTGGCTCCTCGAGGAACCAGGACCAGATGCCGTAGGTGCGGCTCGCGGGATCCGTGTCCTGGAGCGCAACGAGGCGCCGCAGCACGGTGATGGCCCGCCCGACGTGCTCGGGCTTCCCCGTGTCGAGCAGGCCGAGCGCGTAGTTCGCGTTGTCGCGCGTGGCGTGGACGAAGCCGCCCTTGAGCGTGGTGTGGTAGCCGGGCGACGAGAAGGGACGGCGGACCAGCTGTTCCGCGGGATTGAAGTTGCGGTGCCACTCCGCGAGGGCGCGTTCGAGCCGGGCCAGTTCGGGGCCGCTCGGGGCGGTCCAGCCGGCGGCGGCGAGCGGCGCGGCGAGCGAGACGAACGCGACCAGGGCGGCGGCGCGGAGAAGGGGATGGAGCGGCAGGAGGCGGGGCATGGCCGGGAGGAAAACAAAACCGCCCGCGCGGGCAACGCGCGGGCGGTCGGGGAGTCGCGGCGGGCGCCGGCGGCTCAGAACGAGACCGTGTTCGTCAGGATGAACTGGCGCGGGTCCTGGTAGCGGTAGGTGATCGGCGCGAGCGTCCGGGGGTGCACGTTGTTCACGATCAGCTCCCGCTGATCGAGGAGGTTGTTGACGTTCAGCTGCACCGACCAGCGGAAGCGCCGGTCGGAGAGCGGCACGTTGTAGCTCACCTGCATGTCGTACACGTTCTGGTCCTTCGCGTCGACGGTCGTGACCTTGTCGATCGTGCGGCCGTTCCACTTGTCGGTGAAGTCGGAGCCGGGCGTGATCGTGTAGTCGGTGCGGGCACCGGCGACGCGGCCGAGGCGGAGGCGGGTGCCGCCGCCGACGGAGAGGCCCTTGAGCCGGCCCTCGCGGAAGTCATAGCGCGTGCGCAGGTTGAGGTTGTGCAGCGGGTCGCCGACGAACCGCTTGCCCTCGAAGACGTGCGGGTTGTCGAAGAAGAGCTGCTCCGCGTCGGCGATCGCCTCGTTGATGCTGTCGGTGTTGGCCGTGAAGTCGCCGGTGGTGGCGATGACGGCGGGGGTGTTCCAGTTGACGGAGCTGGGGGCGAAGTCGACGCCGGGCGTGTTGGCGTTCTGCGTGATGGAGTAGTCGGCGTACTTCTTCCAGTAGGCCTTGTGGTGGTCGAGGTAGGCGCGGTACTCGGGCGCGATGTTGGTGCGCGTGGTCTTGTTCTTGGAATAATTCACCGAGAGCGACCAGGCGTCCGTGAGGCGGCCGACGACCTCGAGCTCGAGGCCCTTGCTCTCGGAGTCCTGGGTGTAGCCCTGCACCTGGTTCATCACCTCGGCCTGGCGGCGGGCGAAGGCGGTCTCCTCCGCGTTAAGCCCGCCGGAATTGGCTAGCGCGTTCCAGATGTTGACCGGGTTGCCCTTGTTGAAGCCGGAGAAGCCGAACTCGCGCTGGGAGACGGTATGGAAGGTGGTCGCCGTGAGGAAGAGCCGGTTGCGGAGGAGCGAGAGCTTCACGCCGTAGTCGGTGGTCTTGCCGGCGGGCGACGGCACGAGCTCCGCCTGGGTGGTCTGGCGCGGGTCGGCGGGGGTGATGTAGTTGGTGCCGGGCGTGCTGACGCTGTTGGACGTGTTGAAGAACACGGAGGCCCAGCGGGTGAGGTGGAGGACGCCGCCGAGGGTGCGGGTCTGACCGTTGAAGACGATGGGCGTGGCGGTGCGCGGATCGACCGGGGTCCAGACGCCGGTGTTGGGCGCGACGGCTTCGCCCGCGGGATCGCGGCGGGCGACCCCGACCCAGTTCTTCAGCCGATCCTTGCGGTACCCGAAGGTGCCGACCAGGCGGTCCTGGAACAGGAAGGCCTGCGCGACGCCCATCCACGCCCCCGTCTCGCGGTCCGCGTAGCCGATGTTGCCCTGCGCGCGGTTGAACTCGCGCATGTAAATGTTCGAAACGGCGCCGGTGGCCGGGTCCTGGTAGCGCACGGGGCCGGAGAGGTCCTGCGGGCCGGGAAGGCGGAAGTTCGGGTCGTTGAGGACCGAGAGGTCGGGCAGGTAAAAGCGCTGGAAGGCCTGGTTGGCGCCGTTCTCGGGGGTGGGGTTGAAGGCACCGCCGCTGGTGAGCGTGGGGCCCTTGAGCCAGTATTGCTGGAGGATCTCGCTGCGGGTGCGGATATCGGCCATCTCGCCGAGGCCGGCCAGGCGGAGGCGGGCCAGATCCCGGAAGGCGCGCTCATAGGAGAGCGTGGCGCGGCCCTGGCTCACAGCCGAGCT